>NZ_JAERQZ010000001.1:1048322-1397763 GCF_016735515.1 Piscinibacter sp. HJYY11
AAGATCGTGATCCGCACCAACTACTCCAACCCGCCGACGCACGGCGCCCAAGTCGTGGCGACGGTGCTCAACACGCCTGCCCTGCGCGCGCTGTGGGAAGAAGAACTCGCCGGCATGCGCGTTCGCATCAAGGAAATGCGCAAGCTCCTGGTCGAGAAGCTCAAGGCCGCCGGCCTCAAGCAGGACATGAGCTTCATCACCTCGCAGAAGGGCATGTTCAGCTATTCGGGCCTCAGCAAGGAGCAGATGCAACGCCTGCGCAGCGAGTTCGGCATCTACGGCGTCGATTCCGGCCGCATCTGCGTGGCTGCCCTCAACAAGAAGAACATCGATGCAGTGGTCGCAGCCATTGCGAAGGTGAGCTGATCTGACTTGAGGCGAGGGTGTCACGCCTTTGACACCCCGTTCGTGCCGATAAACGCACGAACGACGAGCACTAGGCCCTCTTCTGGTGCCTTTTCGGGGTTTCCACCCGCGGCTGTCATCTGCACGATTCAGGGCAGCTGCCTAGAATGTTGCGACGCACAAGCGTGCACTGGCGTGCGATCCACGCTCACGAGGAACTCCGATGCTGTATCAACTCTATGAAACCCACCGCGCGCTGCTGAGTCCGTTCTCGGAATTCGCAAGCGCCTCGGCCAAGCTGTACAGCCACCCGCTGTCGCCGTTCACGCACACGCCGCTGGCGCACCGCATCTCGGCCGGCCTCGACCTGATGCACCGGCTCTCGAAGGAGTACGAGAAGCCCGAATTCGGCATCACCTCGGTGAAGGTCGGCGGTGTCGACGTCGCCGTGCAGGAGCAGGTGGCGATCGAGAAGCCCTTCTGCCGCCTGCTGCGCTTCAAGCGCTTCACCGATGACCAGGCCGTGCTGGGCCAGCTGAAGGAACAGCCGACCGTGCTCGTGGTCGCGCCGCTGTCGGGCCACCACGCCACGCTGCTGCGCGAGACGGTCAAGATGCTGCTGATCGACCACAAGGTCTACATCACCGACTGGACCGATGCGCGCATGGTGCCGACCGAAGCCGGCCCCTTCCACCTGGACGACTACATCTACTACGTGCAGGAGTTCATCCGCCACATCGGCCCCGAGGTGAACGTGATCTCGGTGTGCCAGCCCACCGTGCCGGTGCTCGCCGCAATCTCGCTGATGGCCAGCGCCGGCGAGTTCACGCCACGCACCATGACCATGATGGGCGGCCCCATCGACGCCCGCAAGTCGCCAACGGCAGTCAACAACCTGGCGATGAACAAGAGCTACGAGTGGTTCGAGAACAACGTGATCTACCGCGTGCCGGTCAACTACCCCGGCAACGGCCGGCGTGTGTACCCGGGCTTCCTGCAGCACAGCGGCTTCATCGCGATGAACCCCGACCGCCACTTGAAGTCGCACTACGACTACTTCATGGACCTGATGCGCGGCGAGGATGAAAGCGCCGAGTTCCACCGCGCCTTCTACGACGAGTACAACGCCGTGCTCGACATGCCGGCCGAGTACTACCTCGACACCATCAAGACCATCTTCCAGGACTTCGCGCTCGTCAACGGCACCTGGGACGTGGGCGGCAACCTGGTGCGCCCACAGGACATCACCACCTCGGCCCTGCTGACCATCGAGGGCGAGCTCGACGACATCTCCGGCGCCGGCCAGACCAAGGCGGCACACGAGCTGTGCACCGGCATCCCGAAATCGCGCCAGTTCCACTACGACGTGATCGGCGCCGGCCACTACGGCATCTTCTCGGGCCGCCGCTGGCGCGAGAAGGTCTACCCGGAGCTGCGCGACTTCATCGCCAAGCACCAGACGGCCTCGGCGCCGCGCAAAGCCTCGGCCGGCTCCAAGACCGCCGCCCGCAAGGCAACCACCGCCCGCAAGCGGCCGGCCCGCTAAGCTCGGCGAGGTGAGCACAGCAACCCTCGCCGATGCCCTGAACGACGCCCTGCCGCAGACGCAGTGCACGCGTTGCGGCTACCCTGACTGCCGGTCCTACGCCGAAGCGATCGCGCAGGGCGAGGCGAACATCAACCAATGCCCGCCTGGCGGCGCGGAAGGCGTCGTGCGGCTGTCGCAACTGACCGGCCGCCCCGCCCTCCCCCTCAACCCCGTCAACGGGAACGAAGGCCCGCGCCAGCTCGCGGTGATCGACGAAGCCTGGTGCATCGGCTGCACGCTGTGCCTCAAGGCCTGCCCGGTCGATGCGATCGTGGGCGGCTCCAAGCGCATGCACACGGTGATCGACCCGCTGTGCACCGGCTGCGAGCTTTGCATTCCCATCTGCCCGGTCGATTGCATCTCGCTCGTCAACGTGACGGGCGAGGCGACCGGCTGGCAGGCCTGGAGCCAGCCTCAGGCCGACGAGGCGAAGGAGCGCTACACCTTCCACCGCCAGCGCCTGAAGCGTGACGCCGACGAGCGCAGCGCGCGCCTCGCCGCCCGCGCGCAAGTGCTCGCCCAGGAGGCCGGCCTCCCCGTGCCGGGCGCGGACTCCAAGGAAAGCCGCATCGCCGCCGCCATGGCGCGTGCGCGTCGTCGCAGCGGCACCTGAGCTCGGGTGCCTGTCGGCGCAGTCCTACAGCGATTCACGGCCAAGTCTGACAAGCCGGTATGCACAGGGCTGACTCGGGCTGCGTGGCGAGGCCCCTACGCTGTGCGCACGGGTTCGGTTGGAACCCGCAACGTACCGCACTCACAGGAGCCGACATGAATCGAGATCGCATCGGTGGCCAGCTGAAGCCCAAGGGCCACGTCCGCAAAGGCTGGGGTCGCCTGTTCGGAGACGAGCACCAGGGCGAGAAGGTCCGCGAGCACGCCACCGGGAAGACGCAGCGCACGTTCGCCATCCGCCAGGGCGAAGCCCGCGAACAGATCCGCGAACTGCAATCGCGCTATTGAGGCGCCAACACTGCGGCGCGAAATGCGATGAACCGGCCGACGTGGTGGATCCTGGTGGCCGCTGCCGCCTGGGCCGTGATGGCCTGCGATCCCAACAAGACGCCGAAGCCCGGTGAGCCGCCCAAGCCCGTCGCGCTGATGAAGACACAACACCTGGACGTGCTTCCCCGCTGAGGTGACCCTCGCCGATCACGGTGCGCTGAGACAATCGGCGCCATGAAGTCGTCGTCCATCGAGCCATTCTTCGCCACCCTCAAGGCCGCCAACCCTCACCCCGTCACCGAGCTGGAATACACCAACGCCTTCGAGCTGTTGGCGGCCGTGCTCCTGTCTGCGCAGGCCACGGATGCCGGCGTCAACAAGGCCACGCGCAAGCTCTTCGCCGCGGCCAACACGCCGGCGAAGATGGTGGCGCTCGGCGTCGAAGGCGTCAGCGAGTACATCAAGACCATCGGCCTCTTCCGCAACAAGGCGAAGAACCTGGTCGAGACCAGCCGCATCCTCGTCGAGCAGCACGGCGGCCAGGTGCCGCACGACCGCGAAGCGCTCGAAGCGCTGCCCGGCGTCGGCCGCAAGACAGCCAACGTGGTGCTCAACGTCGTTTTTGGCGAGCCGACGATGGCGGTCGACACGCACATCTTTCGCGTCAGCAACCGCACCGGCCTCGCGCCGGGCAAGAACCCGCTCGAAGTCGAGATGGGGCTGCTCAAGCGTGTGCCCGCCGACTACCTGCACCATGCACACCACTGGCTGATCCTGCATGGCCGCTACGTGTGCCAGGCACGGCGCCCGCTGTGCGAGCAATGCAAGGTGCTGCGCTATTGCGACTCGGCGCCGCCCGAGTTGTTGAAGAAAGCGACCGAGGCCGCGTAGGGCACGGCTGCAGGCCACTCGGCGGCAGTGCGCGGCTGGGTGTTGCCGGCCGCCACCCAGCGGGCCGCGTTGATCCAGCCGGCATGGCCGACCACGCACAGCGGTGCGTCTGCGCGGGCTGCGATGAACGACTGGCAGCGCGCCATCAACTGCCGCACCGACTCCCCGTCACCAGGTGCGTGGTCCGCGAAGTCATCGGTCCAGGCACTGAGCTCGGCGGCGTCGATGTCGGCCCAACGTTGCCCCTCCCATCGTCCGAAATCCAGTTCGCTCAGGCGCGCATCCTCGCGGTGCTCAAAGCCCCAGCGTGCGAGCCACCGGCCGACCTCGGCGCTGCGCGACAAGGGCGATGTGACCACCACACGCGGCCAACCCGTTCGCCGCACGTGCTCGCGAATGCGATGCGCGAGGCGCTTGGCCTTGCGCCGATCCACCGGCAGGTCGACCTGCCCCACGCAGCGCCCCGCCGCACCCACCGGGCGCGGGTGGCGCCAGACGATCAACGGGGCCACCACGCCACCCATGCCAGCAAGACACCGAGCTCGATGAGCTGCTGCGTGGCCCCGAGTGCGTCGCCGGTGATGCCGCCGAGCCGGCGCATGAACCAGCGGCCGCAGGCCCACGCGCCCACGACGGCGACAAGCCCCGACGTCGCCACCACCGGCCACCACGCAGGCTGCCACGCCACGAGCGCCGCGCTGGCCAGCCCCGACCACACGAGCGCCATCAGCAAGCCGGCCCCCGAAATACGCTCGGCCAACGGCTTGGCCTTGGCCTGCGACACATTGCCGGCGTAAGGCAGCCAGCGAATCAGGGCCACCGCCGCCGTGCGCGACACAGTGTGTGCAAGCAGCAGCGCGGCCATCGCCCACGTCACCGGCAGCGCCACGAGCGTGGCCGCCTTCAGGCTGAGCATCAGCAGCAGGCCCACCGCGCCATAGGTGCCGATGCGCGAGTCCTTCATGATCTCGAGCGCGCGCTCGCGGCTCACCGCGCCGCCGAGCGCATCGCAGGTGTCGGCCAGCCCATCTTCATGGAAGGCGCCCGTGAGGAGCACCGTGGCCATCATCGACAGCACGACCGCCACCATCGGTGGAAAGAGCAAGCCCGCCGCCCACAGCACCAGCGCCCCGACGGCACCGACGAGCGCACCGACCAGCGGGAAGTGCCGCGCGCTCTGGTTCAGCCACAGCGGGTCGAAGCCCACGCGCACCGGCACGCGCGTCAGGAACTGCAGCGCCACACCGATGAGCCGCAGCTCGTGAAGGATCATGGGGCCTGCTTGTCGGAGACGCCGGCCGACTCGAAGCTCGCCATCTCGTCGAGCAGCCTGAGTGCGCTCACCAGCAGCGGCCAGGCGAGCGCCGCGCCCGACGCCTCGCCCAGGCGCAGGCCCAGATCGAGCAGCGGCTCGGCGCCCAGGTGCTTGATGAGCGCCGCATGACCCGGCTCGGCCGAGCGGTGCGCGAGCACGCAATAGCCCAGCACCCGCGGCACCAGACGCGCGGAGGCCAGCACCCCCGCGCCCGCGATGAAACCGTCCACCACCACCGTGCGCCGCTCGGCCGCCGCCTGCAGCGCCGCGCCCGCGAGCATCGCGATCTCGAAGCCGCCCAGCGCGGCCAGCACCGCCAGCGGCGTGGCTGCGTCGCGGTGCCGGGTCATCACGGCCCGCAGCACGTTGAGCTTGCGTGCGAGGCCGGCATCGTCGAGCCCGGTGCCGCGGCCGGTGCAACGCTCCAGGTCTTCGCCGCCCAGACGTGCCAGCAGGAGGGCAGCGCTTGAGGTGTTGCCGATGCCCATCTCGCCCAGCAGCACCGCGTTGCCGGGCAACGAGCGCACGAGTTCACGGCCCGCTTCGATCGCCTGCACGCACTGCGACTCGGTCATCGCCGGTCCCACCAGCGCATCGGCGGTGCCGAAGCCGATCTTGCGGTCGATCAACCCGGGGCGTGGCGCGAAGCTGTGGTTCACGCCCGCATCGACCACGCTGAGCGCGAGCCCGTGCTGGCGCGCCAGCACGCTCACCGCGGCCCCACCGGCGAGGAAGTTCTCGACCATCTGCCAGGTCACGTCGCTCGGGTAGGCCGACACGCCGCGCGCGGCCAATCCATGGTCGCCGGCGAACACCAGCAGCTGCGGCGCGTGCCAGCGGGGCGCCTCGGTCTGCTGGATGAGGCCGACCTGCAAGGCCAGCGACTCGATGCGGCCCAGCGACCCTGTCGGCTTGGTCTTGCGGTCGAGCCGCTGCTGCAGCCGCTGACGCAGCGCGGTGTCGTGGATGTCGGCGATCTCGGGCAGGTTCATGGTGAAGCGGAAACGTCGGCCAGGCGCATCAGCGCACCGGGCTCGAAATGGGTGTCGATGAAATCGGCGAGCCCGTCGAACACGGCCTCCAGCGGCCGCGCGCCAGCGCCGAACAGCGCGCGCATGACGGCAGGAGACTCGAAGAGCCCGTGAGCGTACAGGCCGAGCACGTTGCCGTGTTGCCAGCCGATGGCCTCGCCTTGAAGGTTGAAAAGCGCCGATGGCGCGCTGGCCCCCGGGGCGAGTTCGGTGCGGCCGTGGCGGATCTCGTAGCCCTCGGCATGCACGCCCGAGAGCGCTGACCACCCGGCCTGCAGCGACGCGAAACGCACTGTCGTAGCCGAAAGAACTTTCCGCGGCTCGAAGCGCGTGACGAGGGGCAGCAAGCCGAGGCCCACCGCATCGCCATCCACGCCATGCGGGTCGATCAGCGCCTCGCCGAGCATCTGCAAGCCACCACACACGCCGAGCACCCGGCCGCCGCGCGCGGCGTGGGCGCGAATCGGCGCCTCGAGCCCCTGCGCCCGCAGCCACGCCAAGTCGCCGCTGGTGTGCTTGGAGCCCGGCAGCACGATCCAGTCGGCGTTGCCCATCGCGGCCAACTCGGCGGCATTGCGCACCCACTGCAGCCGCACGCCGGGCAGGTTCCGCAGAGGCTGGAACTCGTCGAGGTTGCTGATGCGCGGGTAAGCCACCACGGCGATGCGCGTGCCGCCGGCCGGGCCCGTCGGCGTGTCGTCGAGCACACCGTCTTCCTCGGGCAGGCCATGGCCGCGCCACATCGGCAGCACGGCGAGCGTGGGCACGCCGGTGAGGCCCTGCAGCTGCTGAGGGCCGGGCGCGAGCAGGCTCGCATCGCCGCGGAAGCGGTTCAGCACGAAGCCTCGCAGCAAACGGCGCTCGTCTTCGGGCAAGAGCTGATGGGTGCCGTAGAGGTGGGCGAACGCGCCCCCGCGGTCGATGTCGGTGACGAGCAGGCAGGCCGCGTCGGCCTCGCGCGCGGTGCGCATGTTCACGAAGTCGTTGGCATGCAGGTTGATCTCGGCCGGCGAGCCGGCACCTTCGATCACCAGCAGGTCGTTCTCGGCGGCGAGCGACCGCAAGGCCTCGCGTGCGAACGGCCACAGCGCCTCGCTGCGCTCGCGCCACGGCACCGCGCCCAGCTCGGCGCGCACCTCGCCCATCACCACCACCTGGCTGTGCGTGTCGCGCTCGGGCTTGAGCAGCACCGGGTTCATGCGCACCTCGGGCACACGCCGCGCCGCCAGCGCCTGGAAGTACTGCGCGCTGCCGATCTCGCCGAGTGCGCCGTTCGGGCCTGGCACCACGCGCGCGTTGTTGCTCATGTTCTGCGCCTTGAAGGGTGCGACCTTCAGGCCCTGCCGCGCGTACCAGCGGCACAGTGCCGTGGCAAGCCAGCTCTTGCCCGCGCCGCTGGTGGTGCCGAGCACCGTCACCGCGCGTGCCGTCATCGTGCGAGCCCCCGCCATGCGTCGCGCAACGCGCGCTGCGCGCTCGGTGGCTGCACGCTCAGGCGCACATGGCCCGGCAGGCCCATCGACGTGGTGTCGCGCAGCTTCACGCCCTGCTCGCGCAGCCGCAGCAGCTCGCCCTCCGTGGGACCACGTGCCGTGAAGAAATTGGTGACGCCGCCGTCGTCGACGACCCAACCGAGCTCGGTGCACATGGCGAGCTGTTGCTGCTTCCACCTGCGCAGGGTGTGCAGGCTGTCGGCGAGCCAGGCCTGGGTGACGGGCTCCGTCCACGCGTCGAGCATCGCCACGCCATGCGCCCCGACGGGCCATGACGGCGCGAGGGCCTGCAGGTCGGCCAGCAGCGTGTCGTCGGGCGCGATCGCATACGCCCCGCGCACCCCGGTCAGGCCCAGCGCCTTGTTGGGTGACATCAGCACCCACGCGTGCGCGGGCCGGCCCGGGGCTTCGCCGTGCAGCCGCAGAGGCGCGTATGCGCTGTCGATCACGAGGATCGCCTCGTCACGCACCGCGGGTGCCCTGTGCGCGTGGCCCCCCGGGCTGGCGGGCTCGGTGTGCCAGACGAGCCTCGCATCGCCCGCCGGAACCCGTCGA
This sequence comes from Piscinibacter sp. HJYY11, assembly GCF_016735515.1. Taxonomy (NCBI): domain Bacteria; kingdom Pseudomonadati; phylum Pseudomonadota; class Betaproteobacteria; order Burkholderiales; family Sphaerotilaceae; genus Piscinibacter; species Piscinibacter sp. HJYY11. The sequence continues at coordinate 1,056,483 of NZ_JAERQZ010000001.1, forward strand.
AGACCCGCGGCCTCGGCCGCCCGTGCGTAGTCGCCATACCCTGGCAGTGGCACGTGCACGCCTGCCGCCGGCCAGCGCCGCGCGACAACCGCGCTCAGACGGAAGATGAACTCGCTCGCACTGCCCGCCACCACGATGCGCGCGGCCTCGACACCGTGGAAGGCGGCAAGCCGCTCGCGCAAGGCCGTGCCGGCCGGGTCGGGGTAGCGCGTGGCGTCCGCGCGCTGCAAGGCGGCCAGGACCATCGGCGCGGGCCCGCAGGCATTGGCGTTGGTGGAGAAGTCCCACCGCGGCACACCGGCCGCATCGGGGCCACCGTGCACCGCCGGGTTCACACCGCCCTCGCCACCCACGACAGCACCGTCAGCACCACCGCCGCCCAGGCGGCCATGGTGGCGAAGCCCAAGGCCTGCACCATGTTGCGCGACGAAGGCGCGGCGCCGGTTTCGTTGAGCACGTAGACACCCGGCTTGGCCAGGCGAACGCCCAGGCGCAGCGCCATCGCGCCCATGGCCCAGCCGCCGTTGGGCGAGGGTGTGCGCCCCGCCTGCCGCTTGAGCGAACGCCAGCTGGCCGCGCGCCACGCCGGATAGAGGCTCAGCGCGGTGATGCGCGCAGGCAGCCACGACAGCACGTCGTCGGCACGTGCCGACCACTTGCCGGCCCATTCCCACACGCCGCGGTAGCCCCACATCGCATCCATCGTGTTGGCCACCCGGTAGACCACCGCGCCCGGCAGGCCGAAGATCGCGAACCAGAAGAGCGGTGCGACGACCGAGTCGTTCAGGTTCTCGGCCAGGGTCTCGATGGCGGTCTCGCGCAGCGTGTCTTCGTCGAAGTCGCTCAGGTCGCGGCTGACCAGCTGCGAGAGGCGCTCGCGGGCAGGCTCCAGACCGAGCGTGAGGCTGTCTTCGAAGGCGATCACTTCGTCGCGCAGCATGCGCCAGGCGAACATCGGCTTGAGCAGCAGCGCCAGCAGCGGGATCGACCACCACCACGCGAGCCCGAGCAGCTGCTTCTGCACCCACCATGCCAGCGCGCCCGCGCCGCCGGCCAGCACGATCCATGACAGCGCGCCGCCCCAGAACGCCGCCGACTGCGGCAGCACGCGCAGGCGGCAGCCCAGCGGCCACAGCAGCTTGCCGAGCCAGGCGACGGGGTGGAAGGTATTGCGGGGTTCGCCAAAGATGGCGTCGAGGGCCCAGGCGAGGATCAGCGCAAGGGCGAGGACGAGAGCGGCAGACAGCGGCGCAGAGGGGGTGGCGGGCAGCATCGTCGAGGTGGGTGCGGGCGGGATTGTGCGTCAGCCGAGGTCGGGAATCGCAACAAAACGCTCGCCCACCCGCTGGATGCGCAGCGCGTGGCCGAACACCTCCTGCAGCGTGGCATGCACTTTTTCGTCGTCGGCCGCGCCGACGACCCTCACCTGCCCCGCCTGCATGACGACGAGGTGATCGGCCTGCAGCGCCAGCGACAGGTCATGCAGCACGCTGACCACGGTGCGCTCGCGTGCCAGCCGCTGAAACAGACGCACCAGTGCCACCTGGTGAGGCGGGTCCAGGTGGGTGGTCGGCTCGTCGAGCAGCAGGAGCGGCGCGTCGACCGCCAGCGCCCGCGCCAGCAAGACGCGCTGGCGCTCGCCACCCGAGAGCTCATGCAGCCGGCGCTCGGCCCAGGCGTCGCACTCGGCATCGGCCATCGCCTGTGCGACGAGCGCATGGTCACGCGGGCCGGGCTCGGCGAAGAGGCCCAGTTGCGGCAGGCGACCCAGGTGCACCACCTCGCGCGCGGTGAGTTCACCGGTGGCCTCGCCCTGCTGCGCAAGCCAGGCGATGCGCTGGGCGCGCTCGCGCGGCGTGTGGGCCGCGAGCGGGCGGCCGTCGAGTTGCACCTCGCCCGACTGCGGCTTGAGCAGGCCGGCGAAGCAGCGCAAGAGGGTCGACTTGCCCGCGCCGTTGGGGCCGACGATGGCCGTCCAGCCAGAGGTCAGCGCCAGCGTCACCTCCTGCAGCACGGTGGCACGGCCCAGTTGCATCGTGAGCTTCTGTGCCTGCAACGTGCTCATGGGTGCACCCTCCGACGATGCAGCAGCCAGATCAGGTAACCGCCGCCGAGCACCGCGGTGAGCACGCCGACCGGCTGCTCCTGCGGCGCAGTGAGGCTGCGCGCCAGCACGTCGGCCGCCAGCAGCAGCACGCCTCCCATGGCCGCACTGGCCACCAGCAGGTAGCCATGCGTCGCCGCCGAGAAGCGCCGCACGAGATGCGGCGACACCAGGCCGACAAACGCGATCAAGCCGGCCTGCGAGACCGCCAGCCCCGTGGCCAGCGCGAGCACCAGCACCATCGCAAAACGCACCTTCGGAAGCGAGACGCCGAGGCTCGTGGCACTGTCTTCGCCGAGCGTGAGCGCATCGAGCGCGCGCGACAGGCGCCATGCCAAGGGCAGCGCCACGAGCAGCCCCAGGCCCATGACCGCACAACTGCCCCAGCCGAGGAAACCGGTCGAGCCGAGCAGGAAGGCCTGCTTGCCGCGCAAGGCATCCGGCGCCGCGGTCGTGACCAGGTCGCTCATCGCCGACAGCAGCACCCCCACCACCACGCCCGCGAGCAGCAATCGCGCCGTCTGCTGCGCACCGCGCGCGAGGCTCAGCGTGAGCATCACGCCGATCAAGGCGCCGATGAAGGCAGCGCCCACCAGGCCGAAACGCGCAATCAGCTCCGCCGTGGCGAGGCTCAAGCTCTGCCCTGCAAGCATCGAAGCGGCAAGCACCACCACCACGCCCAGCACCGCGCCCGATGCCGAGCCCAGCAGATAGGGGTCGGCCAGCGGGTTGCGAAAAAGGCCCTGCGCCACGGCACCGGCGAGGCCGAGCAAGGCCCCGGTCAGCCAGGCCCCCAGCGTGCGCGGCGCGCGGATCTGGCCAATCAGCAGTTCACCCTCGGGCCCTTGCAGCAGCGCCCAGGCCTGCGTGGGCGACCAACCCTCGCTGCCGGCGGCGAGGCCTGCTGCGCCGAAGAGCAGGCTCAGCACCCACAGGGCCAGCGTCAGTCGGCGACGGGAACGGCGCTCTTCGTCCGACATCAGCGCTGCGCCTTTTCGATCGAAGCCAGGCAGTCGGCCAACTGGAGCGCTGCCTCGCCCATGCGGGGGCCCGGGCGGATCAGCACCTCGTAGTGCTTGAGATCGAAGCCGCAGCTGCGCCGCTGCTGAAGCGCGGGCAAGCTCGCCCAGCCGGGGCGGCGCGGCATGTCGTCGAGGCTGCGTTGCGAGGCCATGATGATGTCGGGCCGCACCTTCACCACGAACTCGGGGTTGAGCCGCGGAAACGGCCCGAGCGCAGGCGCGATCACGTTGCCCATGTGCAGGCGCTGCAGCGTCTCGCCGATGAAGGAGCCGGCGCCCGCGGCATAGGGCGTGGGGTCGACCTCGAAGTAGACCTTCTGCCCGCGCACGCTCGCCGGCACACGCGCGGCCGCGTCGGCGAGCGAGCGCTGGATGCTCGCCCACACGCGATCGGCTTCGGCTGGCGTGCCCAGCAAGGTCGCCACCATGCCGAGCGAGCGCTGCACATCGGCATGCGTCTTGGCGTCAACGATCACCACCTTCAAGCCGAGATCATCGAGCCGGTCGATCACCCGGGCCGACGGGGCGGCCAGCACCACGTCGGGCTTGAGCGCGGCAATGCGCTCGACCTGCGCGTCTTCCAGCCCCCCGAGTTTCGGCAGCGCCACCACCTGCGGCGGTGAATTGGAGAAACGGTCCACACCGACCAGCCGGGCACACGCCTGCAGCGCGCAGACCGTCTCGGTCAGCGAGGGCAGGAGCGTCACGATGCGCTGCGGGCTGCGCTCGAAGCGGTGCGTCACGCCGCGGTCGTCGCGCAGTGAGAACGCCGCCCACGCCGGGCACGACAGGCCCAGGAGCAGCCACGTCATCACGAGGCGCTTCACGCCGGCCCTTTCACGTTCACCTCGAGGCCCGCAACCATCAGCGTGACCCGGCTTGCGCAGCGCGCGACAGCCTGGTGCAGATGACCCAGCGCATCGACGAAACGGCGCGCCTCGGGCGACATCGGCGACAGACCGAGGCCGATCTCGTTCGACACCAGCACCACCGGGCCCTGCGAGGCGTCCAGGGCTTCGCAGAGCGACTGCCGTTGCGCGTCCCAGGCGCGCTCGTCGAGCGCCGAGCCGTGCATCGGCATCAGGAGGTTGGTCAGCCACAGGGTCAGGCAGTCCACCACCACCAGCCGATGCGGCGCACCGAGGCGGCGCAGCGACGCGGGCAGCTCATCGGGCACTTCCTCGGTCGACAGGCCGGGCGCGCGCGCGGCACGGTCTGCGCGATGCCGTGCAATGCGCTCGCGCATCTCGGCATCGTGCGCCTGCGCCGTGGCCACGAGCACCGCCTCGTGGCCCGGCTGCTGCAGCCAGGCCCGTGCGCGCTCCTCGGCGCAACGCGACTTGCCGCTGCGCTGGCCACCGAGGATGAGCTCGACCGAATGGGCCACGGTCAGAGCGAGACCCGCACCGACAGCACCACGTTGCGGCCGGCCTCTGGGTAGATAGAGGTGGGCACGCCGCCTGCGCAACCATAGGCCTGCGTGTAGTACTTCTTGTCGGTCACGTTGTTGACGCCGACGCCGAGCTCGACCTGTTCGGTGCTGAAGGCATAGCGCAGACTGCCAATCGTGTAGGCCGGCATGGTGCAGGTGTTCTGGAAGTTCGGCGATTGTGACGACACCGTGTTCACGAGCGCGCCGAGCTTGTGGCCGGCAAACACCTTCCAGTCGGCACCGACCGATGCGGTGTAGCGCGGCGTCAGCGCGATGCGGTTGCCGTCATAGGCGCCAGCGGTGAACTTGGCCTGGCGCGCAGCGGCGTTCGCCCACACGAGCCAGTCACGGTTGAGCTGCAGGCGCGTTTCGAGCTCGACGCCCTGGCGCACCGTCGGGTCGAAGTTGACGTTGGCACCGGGGCCAAAGGGGCCGGGGGCTGCCGGGTCGTAGCCGATCTCCTGGCGCAAGGCGCTGCGGTAGAGGCGCACGTCGGTTCGGCCCGTGGCCCAGTTCACGCGTACACCCAGTTCGGCATCGCGCGAGGTCTGCGGCTGCAGGGTTGCGCCGATGGCGGTGAAGCCGATCTCGTCGACGTTGGGGAAACGGAAGCTGCGGCCCACGTTGCCATAGGCCGACCCGGACTTGCCGATCGGCTGCACGAGCCCGACGTTCCAGGCATTGAAGCGCTGGTCGACACCCGCCGTCGGCGCGTCGGTCGTGGTCTTGGTCGCGCTCTGGCGGCGCAGGCCGAGCGAGACCACAGTGCCCCACGGCGTCGACAAATCGTCTTTCACGTACACGCCGCGCGACTCCTGCTCGGCTGTCGACCCGAAGGCGCCGGGCACGACACGCGTCCAGGCGTCGTCGTCGATCCCGGTGATGACGGTGTTGCTGAAGGTGCCGATGGACGTGCTGTGGTGAACCCGCAGACTGCGGTTACGCGCCTCGATGTTGTAGGCGTACGCGAAGCTCGTCATGCTCTCCAACGCCTTGTCGCGCTGGCCGGCATCGAAGGAGACCTGAAAATCACCGAAGCTCGCAGCCGCGAAGACCCCGTTGCGCTGGTTGTCAACGCGCGCGCGGTCGTCCGGGCGGTTGGTCTGGGTGGGGTCGGCGTTGTATTGCGCTGTGGTGAGCGCGCCCGGCAGGCCCGTCTCGAGCGAATCTTGCGCATGGCGCACGCCAACGCGCAGCCAGTCGTTGCGCCACTGTGCAGCGAGGCTGCGGCCTTCGCCCGACGAGGCGAAATTGCGGCGGTGGCCGTTGGTGTCGCGCGCGTTGAGGGCTGCGTCGAGGGAAAAGCCGTCCTTCGTGAAGGTTGCCGAGCTGCGACCCTCCAGCAGCGAGTGGCTGCCCATCGCAAGGTAGCCCTGGCCGCCGCTCGTGCGCGGCTTGCCGCTGGCGGCCTTGGTGGTGATGACGATGGCACCGCCCGTGCCACCTTCTCCGTACAGCACGGACGCGGTGCCACCGCGCACGACCTCGATGGTCTCGACCGAATCGATGGAAATGCCGGCCAGGCGCGTGCCGCCCAGGTCGGCTTCGCTGATGCGCACGCCGTCGACGATGATGATCTGGTTGCTGCCGGCCGTGCTGCCGAAGCCGCGCAGGTCGAGCTGGTAGTCGCCACCGCCATAAAAGTCTAGCCGGCCCGGCACACCCAGGAGCTTCATCAGCGCATCGTTGACGGTAACGGCGCCGCTGTCGCGGAGCTGGTCAGCCGTCAGCACGCTCACGCTGAACGACAGACGGCTGGCGTCTTCGGGGAAGCGGGTGGCCGTCACCGTGACGGGCGGCAGGGAGGGCCCCTGCGCATGCGCCGCACAGCACGCGAAGGCCAGAACCGACAAGGAAAACGCAGGCATGGACACACGCGCAGCGGCAGACCGTGCCGAAGCGCGCAAAGCAGAACTCATCATGGGAACACTCACGTGGACATCGTGCGCGCCGGCTTCCCCGCCAGCACACACCTCATGGCCCACAGCGCGCTGCAGGCCCCCTGTTGGCCGGTATCCGGGCTGGCGGACATCCCATGCGACCTTCCCAGTGCCGCGAGGCACCAGTGGTGTTTGCACATGAGCGAAGGCGGTGGCCTTCGTCCGCTTACCGTTGCGGGGGCAGCGCAGGTGGGTGCGCGGCCCGTGGGGCGTTGCGACCTCTGCTTCCCGTTTAACTGTGCCGATGTGACAACCGGCACGAGCACCAACGCGGCGATTGTAAGCAGCGGCCACACCTACCCCCCTACAATGAAGCACCCGCAACCTTCCGGCGCCCCATGTCGAAGATCCAGGACCTTGCAGACCGCGTCGAGCGCTTGCTGCTGCGGCACGAGGAACTCAAACGCACCAACGAGTTGCTGGAACAGCAGGTGAGCCAGCTCACGCAAGAGCGCGACAACCTGCGCTCACGGCTGAACGCTGCGCGAAGCCGCATCGACGCCTTGCTTGACCGGTTGCCGGTCGACGCCCCCTCGGGTGACAACCGGACCGAAGGGGACCGCGCATGAGCAGCAGCATGAAGCAGATGGAAGTGACCATCATGGGCCAGAGCTACATCCTCGGCTGCCCGGAAGGTGGCGAGGTGTCCTTGCTCGAAGCGGTGGGCAGCGTCGACCGCGAAATGAGCGCGATCCGTGATGCGGGCCGGGTGAAGGCTCGCGAGCGCATTGCAGTGCTGGCCGCGCTCAACCTCGCCTATGCGCTCGCCGAGCGCCCTGCGCCGGCACCAGCGGTGGCACAAACGGCCTCCGGTGCATCAGACGCACCCGCCAGCAACGTGGACATCGATGCCCTGATCCAGCGCCTGGACCAAGCCCTTGGCGCCGACGGTCAATTGCTCTGAAGCGATGGTGTCGCGGCGATGCGGCGCGTAAAATTCAAAGCGTCCGTTGCGTTCGCGTGAGTCTTATATTTCCTTGAACCGATGCGCGTAAGCGCCAGGGCTTGGAACATCGCCGGGTAGGTGTGATCGTCTCGCGTCAGATGAACCCGAAGCCCCGCTGACCTCGCCCACCTGAACCAGCCTGGGTTCAGGAATGCGGCTCACGGCTCGCGACGGACACCTTTTCTTTTCACTCGACTCGTCCGATGGCAAAACAACAATATTGGCTCATGAAGAGTGAGCCGAGTGAATGTTCGATCGATGACCTCGCCGCCGCCAAGAAGCAGACCGTACCTTGGTTCGGCGTGCGCAACTACCAGGCGCGCAACTACATGCGCGACCACATGCAGGTCGGCGATGGCGTGCTGTTCTATCACTCTTCATGCCCAGAGCCGGGCATCGTGGGCCTTGCCACCGTGTCGAGCACGCCCTACCCCGACGAAACCCAGTTCGACAAGAAGAGCCACTACTACGACGAGAAGTCCACCCGCGAGGAACCGCGCTGGATGCTGGTCGACGTGACGCTGGAGCGCAAGACCCGTCTCCTCTCGTTGCCCGAACTGCGTGAGGCGCCCGAACTGGCCGACATGATCATCCTGAAGAAAGGCAACCGCCTCTCGATCACGCCGGTGACGGCGGCCGAGTGGAAAGCGGTGTTGAAGCGACTCGGCTGAGTCCGCTCAGGCTTCGAAGCGGATGCTGGCCAGCGTGACGTGGTTGCCGCCACGCTTCTGCGCCTGTGACAAGGCGGTGTCGGCAGCTTGCAGCAGGTCTTCCTGCGTGTGCGCGGTGTGCGGGAAGCTCGCCACGCCCATCGACACGGTAAAGCCCAGGTCCTGACCGTTCAGCATGACGAGCTGCGTGGCGCACTGCCGGCGCAGGCCTTCCATGCGCGCATGCGCGGTGGCGAGGCCGACACCCGACAGAAGCACCGCGAAACGGTCTTCATTGAGCCGGCATGAGGCGTCCATCGCGCGGGTGTTGCTGCGCAAGAGACGGCCCAGCGCCTCGAGCACGCGCTTGCGACCTTCGCTGCCCGACGCGCGAGCGGCTTCGCCGAGCGGGTCGAGCGCCACCGACACGAGCGCAAACTCGCGATGTTCGCGCGATGACAGGTCGACTTCGCGGCGCAGTTGATCGTCGAAGTGACCTCGCTGATAGAGGCCGGTGACGCTGTCGCGCAGCCCGTGATCCTGCATCTCGCGGCGCAGGGTTTCGTTGGCCTGCTGCTGCTCCTCGAGCTGCCGCAAGGCCAGCTGCAGCTGGGTTTCGGCCTGACGCTGGGGCGTGAGGTCCTGCCAGATGCAGCACAGGTACCTGGGTGCCGAGCCGTCCGCCGACGGCAGCGCCAGACGCGTCACCGAAAACTCGCGCCGCACCCCGCCCTGTTCCAGACGGTGCTCGCTGACCTGCGGCACGGTCACCACCATGGCCGACTGGTCGGCCGTGCGCAGCGAGGCACACGCCTGCGGATCGGCCCAGTCTTCGTCGACGAGGCCTTCGGCCGAGCGGCCGATCAGGCTCTGCATGCGGGCGTTGACGTGAACGTAGCGGCCGGTGGCCGCTTCCTTGATGGCGAACATGGCCTCGGCACGGTCCAGCAGGCTCATGGCGACCACGCCCCAGGCATGCGGGGCCAAGCCAAGTGCAGCCGTCAGCGCTTGCGCCTGGTCGGCGCGGGCAGACAGTGCCTGCTGGTGGATGTCGGTCATTCCTTGTCTCGTCGGTGCCCGCAGGCCGCCATCGGCGGCAGAAGTGCCCTGCCGGTGATTAGCGCACCCGGCACGACGCCTTGAAAACCCCTAGGTTGATCGATCATAGCGATCACGTTCCGACCTACAGACCGCCCACCTCAAGTGCGGGGCGTGCAGATTTCGCACAAAAGCCGTGCCCTTGGCACGGACTCGGCGCACGACAAGCAAACCACCACGACCCGCTACGACGTCGCGGCGGGTTTGCTGCCCCTGTGTGGCTCCATGGTGCACCGCTATCTGGCACAGGAATCGCTTCCTCTCCTTCAGTGTTCAAACTTGCCCTAAACAAGGGCGCCGCTTTCCTGGGGATCATCGTGTCAGGTTTCAAGAGCTTTCTCAAAGCAGGTCATGCCCCGACCTTGTTCGCATCGTTTCTTTACTTTGACTTCTGCTTCGCCATCTGGGTCTTGAACGGCGCGATGGCGCCCTTCATCAGCGAGACCTTCCAACTCACCGCGGCACAAAAGGGCTTCATGGTGTCGGTGCCCATCCTCGCGGGGGCGCTCATGCGCTTTCCTCTTGGCGTGCTGGCGCAGTACATCGGCCGCAAGAACGCGGCGATGGTCGAGATGGGCTTGATCGTGCTCGCGTTGGCGTTCGGCTTCTTCTTCGTGAACAGCTACGACAGCGTGCTGGCCATGGGCGTGCTGCTCGGCATCGCCGGTGCGAGCTTCGGCGTGGCCCTCTCGTTGGGCTCGGGCTGGTTCCCGCCCAAGTACAAGGGGCTCGCGATGGGCATCGCCGGTGCCGGCAATTCCGGCACCGTGCTGGCCGTGCTGTTCGCACCGCCGCTCGCAGCCAAGTTCGGCTGGTCCACCGTGTATGGGCTTGCCGCCTGCACCATGCTGCTACCGATGGCGGTGATGTGGTTTGCGGCCAAGGAGCCGCCGGATCGCGAGCACCAGACCTTCCGGGAGCACATCGCCTGCCTGTTCGAGAAGGACGGCTGGGCCTTCAGCCTGATCTACATCGTCACGTTCGGTGGCTTCATCGGCCTGGCGAGCTTTCTGCCGACCTACTTCTACGACCAGTTCAAGGTGACCAAGGTCGAGGCCGGCCAGCTCACCATGCTGGCCACTCTGATGGGCTCTGCAGTGCGCGTGCTCGGCGGCTACATCTCCGACCGCGTGGGGGGCATCAACACCCTGAGCGGAGTGCTGGTCCTGGTGGCCGTGACGCTGGTGCTGTGCGGCTTCGCGAGCAGCTCCGTCGCCGTCACCACCCTGCTCTTCATGCTGTGCTTTGCCGCGCTCGGCGCGGGCAACGGCGCCCTATTCCAGCTCGTGCCGCTGCGCTGGCCGCTCACCACGGCCGTGGCCGGTTCGATGATCGGCGAGGTCGGCGCGCTCGGTGGCGGCTTCCTGCCCAATGCCATGGGCCAGTCCAAGCAGTACGCCGGCACCTACCTGTGGGGCTTCGTCTCGTTTGCCGTGCTGGCGCTCGCGATGCTCGTGATGCTGCGGATGGTGCAGATCCGCTGGACGCGCACCTGGGCGGAAAAAGGCGGTCGGGCCCGCCCGGTGCACGCGCCGTCGGCCACTTCTAGCGTGGCAGGAAAAGCAGCCAGTACACCAGCAATGCGTTGAAGAGCGCCGACACTGCGAACGCGACCCTCCACATCAGCGTGGGATCGCGCACGAGCAGCGGTGTCGGCCCCTGTGCCGAGAGCGGCCGGGAGGCCCCGCGCTGAAGCGCCAGCTCCAGCTCCTCGGCGGTTTCGAAACGCAGCTTCTTTTCGAACGCCACGGCCTTCAGCACGATGTGGTCGAGCCAGATGGGCACGTCGGGCCGCAGGCGTGAGGGTGGCTTCGGCGGGCGGCGATAACGCAGCTTCTGGTAGGGCTCGATGTCGCCGAACGGGAGGTGACCGGTGAGCAACTGGTAAAGGGTGGCGCCGAACGCGAAGAGGTCGGTCTGCGCGTCGACCGGCTCGTCGTCCCAGAGCTCCGGGTTCATGTAGCTGGGCGTGCCCGCATGCAGGCTGCGTTGCTCGGCAGGCTCGTTGCCGGAGATCGCCACGCCGAGGTCGAGCAGGCGCAGTTGCCCATCGTCGCCGAGGTGCAGGTTGCCGGGCTTGATGTCGCGGTGAATCACGCCCAGCCGGTGCAGCTTGCCAATGGCCCGCGTCGCCGCCAGCGCCCAGTTCACCACGTCGGCCACCGGCAGGCCCTGGCCACCGGCGAGCAACTGCTCGAGCGTCTGCCCGGCATGCCAGTCGAACACGAGGTAGAACGCGCTCGCGTCGTGCACTTCGTGCAGGGCGACGAAACCCGTGCTGCCACGCTCGCTGACCCGTGTTCCCAGCCACGCCTCGTGGGCGAGCATGGCCCGCTCCTGCGCATCGTTCGCGCGCAAAGGGTTGAGCGTCTTGAGCGCACGCAGCGCCTTGGTCTCGACGTGGCGCACCTGGTAGAGCAGGTGCACGCCGGTGTCGGCCACGAGTGCGGTGACGACGTGCCCATCGAGCTCATCGCCCACCTGGAGACGCGGCGGCACCGGCAGCTGCCGGCTGCGCACCAGCGCATCTTCGAGGCGCGAGCGCGCAAGCCCCAGCACACGCACGACCAGCACCGTGGCGTTGTCCTGCGTGCCTGCGCCTAGCGCTGCTTGCGCGATGGCGTCGCTCACCTCCTGCGCCGTGCCCTGCGCCAGCAGCTTCTGCATCTGCGACTGCGGCACCTTCGCGTGCACGCCGTCGGAGACGAGCACGAACACATCGCCCAGGTGCAGCTCGCCTTGCAGGTAGTCGACGCGGATGGCGTCGTCCTGCCCCATCGCGCGGGTGAGCTGGCTCTTCAGGTCGGGGTGCTCGAGGGCGTGGTCCTGGGTCAGGCGACGGCACTCACCGTCACGCACCAGATAGGCCCGCGTGTCCCCAACATGGGCCACGGTCCAGGTCTGCCCGCGAAGCGCGAGGACTGTCAGCGTGCTCATCGCAGCGCCGTTGTGGCGGCGATTGTGGGCGGCGAGCCAGCTGTTTTGCGCGCTGATGATGCGGTCGAGCACCACACTGGTGTCCCATGTGGGTGGTGCACCGAAATAGTCTTCGACCACCGAACGCACGCTCGTCTGCGCCGCCATGCGGCCCTCGCCGCCCATCGAGACACCATCGGCAATCGCGGCGATGAAGCCCAGTTCCTCCTCGTGGGCAAGCGGTTTCCGAGCCCCCGCGAAGTCTTCGTTTTCCTGCCGCGGACCACGCTCGCTCGCGTAGCCAACCTCGATGTCAAAGCTCATGTTGATGCACCTGCGCTGGGCGCTTGTGTTGTGTACCACCGGCGAAGCAAGACGCCTGCCCGCAAAGAGTGCAACGAGCACCACATTGCAGCCGCGAGCGTGGTGCGTGTTGGCACCGTGTTTGCTAACTATGCCGCCATCGAGCAGTACTGCGACCGAGGACGCACCTCATGAAGAAGATGAAGTTGGTGATGGTCGGCAACGGCATGGCGGGGGTGCGCACTCTCGAGGAGCTGTTGAAGATCGCGCCTGACCTCTACGACATCACGGTGTTCGGCGCCGAGCCGCACCCCAACTACAACCGCATCCTGCTGTCTCCCGTGCTTGCCGGCGAGCAGACGCTCGACGAGATCGTGCTCAACCCGTTGAGCTGGTATGAAGAGAACCACATCAAGCTTCACCTGGGCAAGAAGGTCGTCGACGTCGACCGGCGCAACCGCATCGTCAAGGCGGCCGACGGCACCGAGGAGCCCTACGACCGCCTGTTGATCGCCACCGGCTCCAACCCGTTCATCCTGCCGGTGCCCGGCAAGGAGCTCGAAGGCGTGATCGCCTACCGCGACATCGCCGACACCAACACGATGATCGAGGCCGCGCAGAAGTACAAGCACGCGGTCGTGATCGGCGGCGGACTGCTCGGCCTCGAAGCCGCCAACGGCCTGATGCTGCGCGGCATGCAGGTCATGGTCGTCCACATCATGCCGTGGCTGATGGAGCGCCAGCTCGACGATGCCGCCGGCAAGCTGCTGCAGAAGTCGCTCGAAGCACGCGGCCTGAAGTTCATGATCGGTGCCAGCACCCAGGCCCTGATCGGTGACCAGGACGGCGGCAAGGCGGGCCGCGTGATGGCCGTGCGGTTCAAGGACGGCACCGAGGTCCCGGCCGACCTGGTGGTGATGGCCGCCGGCATCCGCCCGAACACTGAGCTCGCGCTGAAGATCGGCCTCCACTGCTTCAATGACGGGCGAGGCGGCATCGTCGTCAACGACACGATGCAGACCATCACCGACGCGCGCATCTACTCCGTCGGCGAGTGCGCCGCCCACCGCGGCATCGCCTACGGCCTGGTGGCGCCGCTCTTCGAACAGGGCAAGGTGTGCGCGACGCACCTGGCCGAGTTCGGCATCGGCCGCTACACCGGATCGCAGACCAGCACCAAGCTCAAGGTCACCGGCATCGACCTCTTCTCTGCCGGCGACTTCATGGGCGGCGGCGACAGCGAAGACATCGTGATGAGCGACCCCTACGGCGGCGTCTACAAGAAGCTCGTCGTGAAGGACGGCAAGCTCGTCGGCGCCTGCCTCTACGGCGACACGGTCGACGGCTCGTGGTACTTCAAGCTCATCCGCGAGGGCCGCGCGGTGACCGACATCCGCGACAAGTTGATGTTCGGCGAGTCGAACATCGGCGACACCGGCCACCAGGGGCACAGCAAGGCCGCCGCCATGGCCGACGCCGACGAGGTCTGCGGCTGCAACGGCGTCACCAAGGGGACGATCTGCAAGGCCATCAAGGAAAAGGGCCTCTTCACGCTGGAAGAGGTGCGCAAGCACACCAAGGCATCGGCCTCCTGCGGCTCGTGCACAGGCCTCGTCGAGCAGCTGATCATGTTCACGGCGGGCGGCGACTACTCCGCGGCTCCGAAGAAAAAAGCCATCTGCGGCTGCACCGACGCCAGCCACCAGGAAGTGCGCGACGCGATCCGCGAGCAAAAGCTGCTAACCATCGCCAGCACCTACAAGGCCCTCAACTGGCGCACGCCCAACGGCTGCGCGAGCTGCCGCCCGGCGGTCAACTACTACCTCATCAGCACCTGGCCCAAGGAAGCGAAGGACGACCCGCAATCGCGCTTCATCAACGAGCGCAGCCACGCCAACATCCAGAAAGACGGCACCTACTCCGTCGTGCCGCGCATGTGGGGCGGCGAGACGACCGCAGCCGAGCTGCGCCGCATCGCCGACGCGGTCGACAAGTACAAGATCCCCACCGTCAAGGTCACCGGCGGCCAGCGAATCGACCTCCTGGGCGTGAAGAAGGAAGACCTCGTCAACGTCTGGCGCGACATCGGCATGCCCTCGGGCCATGCCTACGCCAAGGCGCTGCGCACGGTGAAAACCTGCGTGGGCAGCGAGTGGTGCCGCATGGGCACGCAAGACAGCACCCAGATGGGCAAGGACCTGGAGCGTGCGATGTGGCGCATGTACGCGCCGCACAAGGTGAAATTCGCCGTCTCGGGCTGCCCGCGCAACTGCGCCGAGTCGGGCATCAAGGACGTGGGTATCATCGGCGTCGACTCCGGCTGGGAGATGTACATCGCCGGCAACGGCGGCATCAAGACCGAGGTGGCGCACTTCCTCGTCAAGCTCAAGACGGCTGAGGAGGTGCTCGAGTACACCGGCGCCTTCTGCGAGCTCTATCGCCAGGAAGGGTGGTACCTGGAGCGCACGGTCCACTACGTCAACCGCGTCGGCCTCGACCATGTGAAGAAAAAGATCCTCGACGACCACGAAGGCCGCAAGAAGCTCTGGGCCCAACTGCAATACGCCCTCGAAGGCGAGCCCGATCCGTGGTTCGAGTTCGACAAGGCCCAGGTCGACACCCGCCAGTTCGTCCCCGTTCGAGCCGTCTGATCTGCAAGAAGACCCTCCGATGTCCCACTGGACCCTCATCTGCACGGTCGATGACCTGCCGCCCCTGGGCTCGCGCCGCGTGACACGCCCGAACGGCGCACCCGTGGCGGTCTTTCGCGCGCACGACGACCGCATCTTTGCCATCCTCGACCGCTGCCCCCACAAGGGCGGCCCGCTAAGCCAGGGCATCGTCTTCGGCACGAACGTGGCCTGCCCGCTTCACAACATGAGCATCGGGCTCGATGACGGCCGGGTGAAGGAGCCCGACGAAGGCTGTGTGCCGACCTTCGCCGTCAGGGTGGATGCCGGCTCGATCTACCTCGACGCCGATGAACTCGCGACACTCGGCATCGACCTGCCGCTGCCGGTGGCGGGGCCTTGCGCCACCCGCCGGCTCTGAACGGGTACCTGACTCGCGCACAGGGCGAACCCTTCGTCTGGCACACAACCTGCAATGTCCAGTCAGTGCAAACCATCCCCATCATTCCTCTCCACGCCCAGGCGCAGGACACCACGCAAGAGACCCGCAGCACCTGCCCGTATTGCGGCGTCGGCTGCGGCGTCATCATCGAAAGCCAGGGCACGCAGATCACCGGCGTGCGCGGCGACCCGGACCACCCCGCCAACTTCGGCCGCCTCTGCACGAAGGGCAGCACACTGCACCACACGGCCACCGAGCCGCTGACACATCAGACGCGCCTGCTCCAGCCCGCCGTGCGTGCCGCCCGCGGTGGCGCGCCACACAGCATTGCGTGGGACACCGCGCTCGGCGGTGCTGCCGAGCGTTTCGCCAACATCATCACGCTCCACGGCGCCGATGCCGTGGGCTTCTACGTCTCGGGCCAGTTGCTCACCGAGGACTACTACGTCTTCAACAAGCTCGCCAAGGGTTTGATCGGCACCAACAACATCGACACCAATTCGCGCCTGTGCATGAGCAGCGCGGTGGCGGGCTACAAGGCCACGCTGGGCGCCGATGCCCCGCCCGCCTGCTACGACGACGTCCAGCACGCGAGCACGCTCTTCATCACCGGCTCGAACACCGCCTACGCGCACCCCATCCTCTTCCGCCGCATCGAAGACGCGAAGCGTGCCAACCCGGCGATGAAGATCATCGTGGCCGACCCGCGCCGCACCGAGACGGCCGAAGCCGCCGACCTTTACCTGCCCATCCTCCCCGGCACCGACGTCGCCCTCTACCACGGCATGCTGCACGTGATGCTGTGGGAAGGGCTCGTGGACCACGCCTACATCAACGCGCACACCCAGGGATTCGAGGCGCTGCGCGACCGCGTGCGCGGCTACACGACGAAAGAGACGGCGCAGCTCTGCGGCATCACGGAAGACGCATTGATACAGGCTGCACGCTGGTTCGCCACGGGCAGCACGCTCTCGCTCTACTGCCAGGGCCTCAACCAGAGCACCAGCGGCACCGACAAGAACGCCGCCCTCATCAATCTTCACCTTGCCACCGGCCAGATCGGCAAGCCGGGCGCCGGGCCCTTCTCGCTCACCGGCCAGCCCAACGCGATGGGCGGCCGCGAGGTGGGCGGCCTCGCCAACCTGCTGAGCGCGCACCGCGACCTGGGCAACGCCGAGCATCGGGCCGAAGTGGCGCGGCTGTGGGGCGTGGACGACGTGCCGTCGCAGCCGGGCAAGACCGCGGTGGAGATGTTCGAAGCCGCGGCCGACGGCCAGATCAAGGCGCTGTGGATCGCCTGCACGAACCCGGCCCAGTCGATGCCCAACCAGACCATGGTGCGGCGTGCGCTGGAGCGCGCCGAGTTCGTCGTCGTGCAGGAAGCCTTCGCCACCACCGCCACCTGCCAGTACGCCGACCTGCTGCTGCCCGCCACCACCTGGGGCGAGAGGGACGGCACCGTCACCAACAGCGAGCGCCGCATCAGCCGCGTGCGGCCGGCCGTCGCGTCGCCTGGCGAGACGCGGCACGACTGGGTCATCGCGGTCGACTTCGCGCGCCGCCTCGAGGCACGGCTGCGCCCCGGTCGCGCCACCCTCTTCCCTTACGAGACGCCCGAGTCGGTGTGGACGGAGCACCGCGAAAGCACCCGTGGCCGCGACCTGGACATCACCGGCCTGAGCTACGCGCAGCTCGAGTCCGCACCCGCGCAATGGCCCTTCCCCGAAGGCGCCGCCACGGGCAAGGTGCGCCTGTACGAAGACGGCGTGTTCCCGACCGCGAATGGCCGCGCGAAGTTTGCCGACGTGGCCTATGAGCCCCTGGCCGAGCCGCGCGACGTGCGCTACCCCTTCTCGCTCACCACCGGCCGCCTGCGCGACCAGTGGCACGGCATGAGCCGCACCGGCACCATCGGCCGCCTGTTCGGCCATGTGCCCGAGCCTGCCATCGAGATGAACGCAGAAGACCTCGCGCGCCTGCAACTCACTGATGGCGACCTGGCGCACGTGACCTCCCGGCGCGGCACCCTGGTGCTGCCGGTCCTGGCCAGCGAACAGGTGGCGGTGGCGCAGGCCTTCATCGCCATGCACTGGGGCGAAGAATTCGTCTCCGGCGTCACCAGCACGGGCGCAAGGGTGCATGGCGTCAATGCGCTCACCACGGCGGCGTTTTGCCCCAAGTCCAAGCAACCCGAGCTCAAGCACGCGGCCGTCAAGGTGCTCAAGGCCGATCTGCCGTGGCGCCTGCTGGGGGTGGCCTGGCTGCCGGCCGAGCACGCGGCAGCGGTGCGCGAAGAGCTGAAGTCGCTGATGGGCGCGTTTGCCTATGCGAGCTGTGTGCCCTTCGGCCGCGAGCGCAGCGGCGTGCTGTTTCGCGCGGCCGCCTATGAGACGGCGCCCGATGAGCTGGTGCAGCGCATCGAGGCGCTGCTCGGCCTCGGCGGCACCGAGGTGCTGCGCTATGCCGACAAGCGCCGCGGCCAGCGCCGCACGATGCGGCTGCACAGGAGTGGCGACACCGCCCAGCTCGAAGGCTTCGTGCTCGCTGGCGACACCAGTGCCGAGGCGTGGATCAAGCCGCTGCTGCAGGACGAGTTGCCGGCGCAGGCCTACGGCCGCCTGCTGCTCGTGCCCGGTGCGCGCGCGCCGCTGGCCGTGCAGTCGCGCGGGCGCCAGGTCTGCACCTGCTTCAACGTGGCCGAGCCCGAAATCGTGGCCACCCTGAAGACCTGCAAGGGCTCGCCCGAGGAACAACTGGCGCAACTGCAGGGCCAGCTCAAATGCGGCACGAATTGCGGCTCCTGCATCCCGGAGTTGAAGCGACTGGCGCGCACTGTGATGAGCACCGCCTGAAAATACCGCTCCCCGGGCCGACCCTGGCCCGACACTTGCGAACCACGCGCCAGGGACACGACATGAGCATCAGCCACTACATCAAGGAAATCGGTCGCGGCAAGGAAGGTGCCCGATCGCTGAAGCGCGAACAGGCTTACGACCTGATGAGCCAGGTGCTCGAAGGCCAGGTCACCGACCTCGAGCTCGGCGCCTTTGCACTCGCGATGCGCATCAAGGGCGAGACCATCGACGAGACCGCTGGCTTCCTGCAAGCCACCGTCGAACGTTGCCTGCCCATCGCGACGACGCGCACGGCCGTCGTGCTGCCTTCCTACAACGGCGCGCGCAAGCTGCCGAACCTCACGCCGCTGCTGGCCCTGCTGCTGGCGCATGAAGACATCCCGGTGCTGGTGCACGGCATGCCGGAGGACCCGGGCCGAGTGACGACGGCTGAAATCTTCCACGACCTCGGCCTGCCGATTGCACGCGACGCGGCCGACGTGGCCTCGGCGTGGGCACGCCACGAGCCGGTCTACATCCGCACCGACGTGCTGTGCCCGCCGCTCGCACGCCTGCTCGACGCACGCTGGACGATCGGCCTGCGCAACTCGGGCCACACCGTCGCCAAGCTGCTCGACCCGTGCCAGGCCGGCACCGCGGTGCGCGTCGTCAACTACACGCACCCGGAGTACGGGCAGATGCTCACCGGCTTCCTGCAGCACACCGTGGCCAACGCGATGCTGATGCGCGGGACCGAAGGCGAGCCCGTCGCCGACCCGCGCCGTCTGCCGAAGCTCGACGTCTTCATCGACGGGGCCTTGCGCGGCGACCTGTCCGTGTCCGCCCACGACGGCGTGCTGCGCGAACTGCCCGTCCTGCCGCGCACCTGCGACGCCGCCACCACCGCGATGTACATCCAGTCGGTGATCAGCGGCGAGAAGCCGGCACCGGCGCCACTGATGCAGCAGGTGCGCTGCCTGCAGGCCGCACTCGACGCGCTGGCCCACGCCCACCCCCGCGAGCGGACGGCCTGAGCGGGCTCATCCGCGGGCTGTCCGGCACGATAATTCCCCGTCAAATCGGAAGGGGAGAAGATGCTCGAACTCGACAAGCTCAACCAGCTCACCGAATCGCACGGCGAGCTGCGCCGCGGCAAAGGCATGGTGACCGGCGTGATCGCCTTCGTGCTGGCCCTGCTGTGTTTCCTGGGCGTCCTGGCCTTCCACTTCCCGCAGTACCTGACCACGCCTGAGCTGCGCAAGAGCTACGACGTCAACGTCATCCGCACCATCATGCTGGTGGCCATTGGCATCTCGGGTGGGCTCTCGCTGCTCAACATCATCCGCGGCCGTGCCCGCTGGCTGGCGCTGTGGACCTTTGCCCTCGTCGCCATCACGCTGGCGCTCGGCGGCCACAAGGTCGAGGTCGACCCCAACTTCCCCGACCACACGCCCTACATCGGCCTCGACTGGTTCATCCTCGACCTGCTCGGCTCCACGCTGATCTTCATCTTCATCGAGAAGATGTGGGCGCTGCGGAAAGACCAGCCTGTCTTCCGCGCCGAGTGGCAGACCGACATGCACCACTTCATCGTGAACCACATGGTGGTGGGCTTCATCCTGCTGGCGACCAACCTCTTGGTGCACAAGCTCTTCGGCTGGGCGGCGCACGACGGCATCCGCGGCTGGGTGTCGGGGCTCAATTTCTGGGTGGCGCTCTTCCTCATCATCCTCGTCGCCGACCTGGTGCAGTACTGGACGCACCGCGCCTACCACGAGGTGCCGCTGCTGTGGCGCCTGCATGCGGTGCACCACAGCGTGAAGAGCATGGACTGGCTGGCCGGGTCGCGCCAGCACATCCTCGAGCTGCTGATCACCCGCACGCTGGTGCTGGCGCCCATCTACGTGCTCGGCTTCAGCAAGCAGGTGATCGACGCCTACATCATCGTGGTGGGCTTCCAGGCGGTGTTCAACCACGCCAACGTGAGCGTGCGGCTCGGGCCGTTGCGCTACCTGATCGTCACGCCCAACTTCCACCACTGGCATCACTCGCAGGACGACGAGGCGATCGACAAGAACTACGCGGCGCACTTTGCTTTCCTCGACCACCTCTTCGGCACCGCGGTGAAGTCAGACCGCGAATGGCCGGCGCAGTATGGCGTCGTCGGTGACTACGTGCCCAACGGCTTCTGGAAGCAGGTCAAGTTCCCGTTCACCTGGAAAGGCTGAGCCGCTTCACTTGACGGAGCCGAGCGCCTTGGGCGCCGCCAGCCCGAGGATCGCAGCGAACATCGCGACCGACGTCAGGCCGATGGTCAACGACGAATGCTCGGCGATCACGCCGATCAAGGGCGGCCCGGCCATCATGCCGAAGTAGCCGACCGACGCCACCACCGCGATGCCGTGCGCGGGGTTGGCGTCGAGCTTCGCCGCCGAGCCGAAGAGCACCGGCACCACGTTGGCGAACCCGAGGCCGACCAGTGCAAAGCCGATCAGCGTGGCGACCGGGTGGGCGATGACCAGCACGGCCGCCATCGACACCGCGGCCAGCGCAGCGCTGGCACTCATCAGCACCGAAGGCGACACACGGTCGCGCACCCAGTCGCCGCCAAAACGCGCCGCGGCCATCGCGCCGCTGAAGCTGGCGTACGCCAACGCCGCGAAGTCGGGGGCACTCTTGAGCTCCTGCGTCATGTAGAGCACGCTCCAGTCGTACATCGCGCCCTCGGCGATCAGGCCCAGCGCGGCCAGCACGCCCAGCAAGCCCAGCACCCCTCGTGGCCAGGCAAGGCCGTGGCCCTGTTGCGAAGAGCCGGTGACGGTCGGCAGCATCGCGAGGCCGGCCACGACGACGAGCACGCCGGAGGCGATCGACGTGGTCACGAGATGCGAGCTGGGTGACACTCCCCGAGACAGCAGCGCGCTGCCAAACGCCGCCCCGACCATGCCCCCGAGGCTGAACATGCCGTGGAAGCCGCTCATCAGGCTGCGCTTGCGCAGTGTCTCGACCTCGCTCGCGGCCGTGTTGATCGACACGTCGAACAAGCTCATGCCAATGCCGAACGCGATCAGGAGGGCGATCAACACCAGGTAGCTCTGGCTCGCCAGAAGACCGACCAGGCTGGCCGCGCAGAGCACGCCTGCGGCGATGCCCACGCGCCTGGCGCCGAAGCTGCCGACGATCCGGCCGGCCTGCGTCAGCGTCGCCACGGCGCCCACGCCCGAAGCCAGCATCGCCATCGCAAGGGCCTGTTCGCCGAGCCCGTAGTGCTGCTTGACCGTCGGCACATGGATGCCCCAGGTGGCGAACAAGGCGCCGGCGATGAAAAACTGTGCCCGCACGGCATGGGTCGCACGCATCAGGCTCGGTTCAGGAAACGGTGCGACAAGGCTCATGGGGCGGCGATTCTAGGAATCGGTCGAGATAATCGTGCGATGGGGAGATTCGATGCAGTCGTGATCGGTGGTGGCGCAGCAGGCCTTTTCTGTGCCGGCATGGCGGGGCAACTGGGCGCCAGGGTCCTGCTGATCGACCACAGCGAGAAAGTGGCCGAGAAGATCCGCATCTCGGGCGGCGGCCGCTGCAACTTCACCAACCGGGACGCCGGCCCGGGGAATTTCATCTCGGCCAACCCGCACTTCTGCCGCTCGGCGCTCGCGCGCTACACGCCGCAGGATTTCCTCTCGCTCGTGCAGCGCCACCGAATTCCCTGGCACGAGAAGCACAAGGGCCAGCTCTTCTGCGACGAGTCGTCGGAAGACATCATCGGCATGCTGCTGCGCGAATGCGAGCAAGGCCGCGTGACGCGGTGGCATGGGTGCGGTGTGCAGGCGGTGCGGTCGACCGCGCGGGGGTTCGAGCTCGACACCGACCAAGGCACGGTCCTCGCCGGCAAAGTCGTGGTCGCCACCGGCGGCCTGTCCATTCCCAAGATCGGCGCGACAGACTTCGGCTATCGGCTGGCGAAGCAATTTGGCCATCGGCTCATCGAGACACGGCCCGCCCTCGTGCCGCTGACGTTCGACGCAGCCGCGTGGGCGCCCTTCGCTGCGATGTCAGGTCTGTCCTTGCCGGTCGAGATCCGTACCGGCCCGGCGAAGGGCGGCATGGCTTTCCTCGAAGATCTGCTGTTCACCCACCGCGGCCTGAGCGGCCCGGCCGTGCTCCAGATTTCCAGCTACTGGCGGGCGGGCAGCCCGTTGCGCCTCAATCTCGCACCGCACCTCGACCTCGCCCGCCACCTCACCCAAGCCAAGTCCGGCTCGAGGCGCAAGCTGCAAACCGAATTGGCCGCCCTGCTGCCACAGCGTCTCGCCGAAGGCTGGCTGGCCCGCCACCCCACGATGGCTGACCGACTGCTTGCGGACCTGCGCGACCGCGACCTCCAGACCCTCGCCGACAGCCTGCAAGCCTGGGAACTGATCCCATCCGGCACCGAGGGCTACCGCAAGGCCGAGGTCACCGCCGGCGGGGTGGACACGCGGGAACTGAGCTCCCAAACCCTCGAAAGCCGGCTCACACCCGGCCTGTTCTTCATCGGCGAGGTGGTCGACGTCACCGGCTGGCTCGGTGGTTACAACTTCCAGTGGGCGTGGGCGAGCGCCGCCGCCTGTGCCCAGGCCCTGGCCGCACCACCTCAGAGCAGCCACTAACCTGCGCTTGCAAGCCCGGATTCCCTGGCTATAATCGCCGTCTTTGCTGGCAAAACCCCGCGTGTCGATTCGCCCAGCAACCAGGCTGGATTCCGGAACCTCCTTCCTGGCACCCCGAGCGAACACCGAGCGCACAACATCTGAATCCATGACTTCTATTCGCGTCAAAGAAAACGAACCGTTCGACGTGGCCCTGCGCCGCTTCAAGCGCACCATCGAAAAGCTGGGCCTGCTGACCGACCTGCGCGCCCGCGAGTTCTATGAGAAGCCCACCGCCGAGCGCAAGCGCAAGAAGGCCGCCGCGGTCAAGCGCCACTTCAAGCGCATCCGCAGCATGCAGCTGCCCAAGCGCCTGTACTGATCCACGCGGATCTCCGCCAAAGCCCGCACCCAGCGGGCTTTGTTGTTCTGGAAGCCCGCACAGCCGCGGGCTTCGTCGTTTCCAGCCCGGAGAAACAGCCATGAGCCTGAAAGACAAGATCACCGAAGACATGAAGTCCGCCATGCGGGCCAAGGAAGCCGATCGCCTGCTCACCATCCGTGGCCTGCTGGCGGCCATGAAGCAGAAGGAAGTCGACGAGCGCGTGACGCTCGATGACGCCGCGGTGATCGGCATCGTCGACAAACTCATCAAGCAGCGCAAGGATTCGATCAGCCAGTTCGCCGCCGCGGGCCGCACCGATCTGGTCGACAAGGAAACGGCCGAACTCAAGGTGCTCGAGGGTTACCTGCCCCAGCGCATGAGCGCCGATGAGATCAACGCCGAAGTGGCGAAGATTGTGGCCAGCCTCGGGGCCAGCGGCCCGGGCGACATGGGCAAGGTGATGGGCGCCGTGAAGGCCCAACTCGCCGGCAAGGCCGACATGAGCCTCGTCTCCGCCGCCGTCAAACAAGCTCTCGCACGCTGAGGTCACTCCCATGACGACTCCCCAAGTGATGCCCGTGGCGCCCGACGTGTGCGTCGCTCCCCAGCTCGACCCGTCGGCCATGGCCTGGGCCGCGCAGAACGGCTTCAAGAGCGTGGTCAACAACCGCCCCGACTTCGAAGGCGGCCCTGACCAGCCGACCAACGCTTCCATCGAAGCGGCGGCCCGCGCCGCCGGCCTCGAATACGCCTACCTGCCGGTGAGCGGGGGCTACCAGTCGCCGGAGGAGATCGAGCGTTTCGCCGAGCTGCTGCGCACGCTGCCACGCCCTCTGCTCGCCTTCTGCCGCTCGGGCGCCCGCTCGGGCAAGCTCTTCCAGGCGGCAAGCAGCCTCTGAGTTCGCGGCGCTGGCGGCATGCGCCTCAAGCTCAAGGTCTTCCTGCTGGCGGTGATCCCGCTGCTGGCGTCGGCCGCGCTCATCGCGTGGGCCGTCGCCCAGCAGGAGAAGAGCCTGTCCGAGCGCGAACGCGCGCTGGTCGAATCGGCCTACATGGCCAACAAGCAGACCGAGCTGCGCCACTACGTCGACCTCGCGCAAAGCGTGATCGCGCCGCTCTACACCTCGGGCCGCGACGACGAGGCGACCAAGGCCGAAGCCATGCGCCTGCTCGCCGCGCTGGACTACGGTGCCGACGGCTACTTCTTCCTCTACGACATGAGCGGGCGCAACCTCATGCACCCGCGCCAGCCCGAGCTCATGGGCCGCAATCTCTGGGACATGCGCGACGCCCAGGGCCGGCCCATCATCCAGCAGCTGATCGGCAAGGCACGCGAAGGCGGCGGCTATGTGCAGTACGTGTGGCAGAAGCCGTCATCACAGCAGATCACGCCCAAGCTCGGCTACGTGGTCTCGCTTCCGCGCTGGAACTGGATGCTCGGCACCGGCCTGTACCTCGACGACATCCACGCCACGCTGGCCGAGCTCGACGAGCAGGTCAGCGACAACGTGCGCACGACCATGTGGTGGATCGCCGGCATTGCGCTCGCCGGCATCGCGGTGCTCGGTGCCTGCGGCCTGGCGCTGAACCTCAGTGAATCGCGCGAGGCCGACCACAAGCTGCGGCTGCTTGCCCGTCAGGTGGTGAAGTCGCAGGAAGACGAACGCGCCCACCTGTCGCGCGAGCTGCACGACGGCACCAGCCAGACGCTCGTCTCCATCAAGCTGTTGCTCGAATCGGCCCAGGCCCAGCTCGACCGCGACCGCAGCGCACCGCTGACGAAAGCGCTGGCCCGTCTCAACGATGCCCTGCACGAGGTTCGCAACATCTCGCACCGCCTGCGCCCCGCCGAGCTCGACGTGCTGGGCCTGCCGGCCGCGCTGGAGCAGATGGGCCGCGAGTTCAGCGAGCACAGCGAGATGGCCTTCGACATGCGCGTGGGCGGCGGCGCCTCGGCCCTGCCCGATGCCATCAGCACCGTGCTCTTCCGCGTCACGCAAGAGGCCCTGACCAACATCGAGAAGCACGCAAGTGCCAGCGAAGTGCAGCTGCGCCTCGTCTTCGGCACGACCGGCGTGCGACTGCGCATCACCGACGACGGCGTCGGCTTCGACGCGCAAGCCGTGGCGCTCGACCCGCGCCGAGGCATCGGCCTGCGCAACATGCGCGAGCGGGTCGAATCGATCGGCGGCCAGTTCAGCGTGCGTTCGCGCGCCGGCCGCACCGAGGTCGTCGCCGATGTGCCTGCCTCTGCGATCAAGCGCCTGTCCCCCTCCGAACGCCTCGCCGCATGAACACCACCCGCTCCACCCGCATTGCGATCGTCGACGACCACCCGCTGGTGCGCGACGGGCTCAAGCTGCGCCTGTCCGCCCACCCTGCGCTGGCCCTCGTCGGCGAAGCAGGCGACGCCGCCGAAGCCTCTGCCATGGTCGAACGCAGCGCCCCCGAGCTGGTGCTGATGGACGTCGGCATGAAGGGCACCAACGGCATCGAGCTCACTGCCCTGCTGCTGCAACGCCACCCGCACCTGCGCGTGCTGATGCTCAGCATGTACGACAACCCCGAGTACGTGAACCGCGCCATGCAGGCAGGCGCCCGCGGCTACGTGCTGAAGGACGCGCCGTCGGACGAGATCCTCGACGCGATCGCCGCCATCACCGCCGGCCGCACCTACCTGAGTGCCGCGATTTCCGGGCGGATGTCACGCTCGCAGGCGCCGAAGCCGGTGCTCTCGCTGCGCGAGAGCGAGATTCTGGCCGGCCTTGCGCGCGGGCACGCGAGCCGGCAGATCGCCGAAGCCCTCGGACTGAGCGTGCGCACCGTCGAAACCCACCGGCAAAACATCCGCCGCAAGCTCGGCCTGGCCGGCCAGGCCGAACTCATCAAGTACGCGGTAGAACACGCAGGCGACGTCCTCGTCACACGCGCCGCGTCATGATGCGTAATTCCACTTAGCGGAAAGACCCGTGGCGCCACGCCGACGCTTCAGGTCTGATAGCGAACATCGGCGGAACACCGCCCGCACCCCCAGCGCGCCCACCCGGCACAAGACCGAAAGACCTGGAGACCCCGTGTCAGCCCTACTCAAACTGGCGCATCTGATCGATGCGCTCAACGACCGCTTCGGCAGCATCGCCAAGTGGGCCGTCTTCCTCTCGTGCTTCATCAGCGCGGCCAACGCCGCGGTGCGCTACGCCTTCAACTACAGCTCCAACGCCTTTCTCGAGATCCAGTGGTATCTCTTCGCGGCCTGCGTGATGCTCGGCGCCTCGCAGGTGCTGCGCGTCAACGAGCACGTGCGCGTCGACGTGGTCTACGGGCGCTTCCCTGCCCGTGGGCGTGTCTACATCGACCTCTTCGGCCTCATCTTCTTCCTGCTGCCGGTGATGGCGCTGATGCTGTATTTCTCGTTCCCGCTCTTCCTGAAGATGTTCCACAGCGGGGAGATGTCGGGCAACGCCGGTGGCCTGATCCGCTGGCCGGCGATGCTGATGCTGCCGCTCGGCTTCGCAATGGTGCTGCTTCAGGGTGTCTCCGAGATCATCAAGCGCATCGGCTGGCTCCAACACAAGTACGAGATGGACACGCACTACGAGAGGCCGCTGCAATGAGCGCCCTGAACTCCCACCAGAACAACAAGAACCGGAGCTGCTGAGATGACGATGGAGAACTTTGCCCCAGTCATGTTCCTGGGGCTGATCCTGATCATGCTGATCGGCTTCCCGGTGGCCTTCTCGCTGTCGGCGCTCGGCCTGCTGTGCGGCTTCTACGCCATCTACATGGGCTGGTTCCCGCCGGAGTTCATGTCGGCGCTGCCGCTCAACGTGTTCGGCATCCTGTCCAACGACCTGTTGCTGGCCATCCCGTTCTTCACGCTGATGGGCGCCATCCTCGAGAAGTGCGGCCTCGCCGAAGACATGCTCGACTCCATGGGCCAGCTCTTCGGCCCGGTGCGCGGCGGCCTCGGCTACTCGGTGATCATCGTCGGCTTCATCCTCGGTGCCATCACCGGCACGGTGGCCGGCCAGGTGATCGCGATGGCGATGATCTCGCTGCCGGTGATGATGCGCTACGGCTACAACATGCGCTATGCGACCGGCGTGCTGGCCGCGTCGGGCACCATCACCCAGCTCGTGCCGCCCTCGCTCGTGCTGGTGGTGCTGGCCGACCAGCTCGGCCGCTCGGTGGGCGACATGTACAAGGGCGCCTGGGGCCCGTCGATCCTGCAGGTGCTGCTCTTCGCGCTCTACACCTTCCTGCTGTCGCGCATCAAGCCGAGCCACGTGCCGGGCGTGCCCAAGGAGGCGCGCACGCTCTCCGGTTTCCAGCTGTGGGCCAAGTGCCTGCGCGGCATCATCCCCTCGGCCATCCTGATCTTCGCCGTGCTGGGCAGCATGGGTGGCCTGCCCGGCATCAAGACCGCCATCTGCACGCCCACCGAAGCGGGCGCGATGGGGGCGGTCGGTGCGTTCATCCTCGCCGCGATCCACCGCCGCCTGAACTGGCCGCTCGTGAAAGAAGCCATGACCGGCACCATGCGCATCACCGCGATGGTGGTGTTCATCCTGATCGGCTCGCGTGTGTTCTCGCTGGTGTTCCAGGGCGTCGACGGCGCCAAGTGGATCGAGCACCTGTTGTCCGATCTGCCCGGTGGCCAGATCGGCTTCCTCATCGTCGTCAACATCTTCATCTTCTTCCTGGCCTTCTTCCTCGACTTCTTCGAGATCGCCTTCATCATTCTGCCGCTGCTGGGCCCGGTGGCCGAAAAGCTCGGCATCAACATGATCTGGTTCGGCGTGCTGCTGTGCGTGAACATGCAGACGAGCTTCATGCACCCGCCCTTCGGCTTCGCGCTCTTCTACCTGCGTGGCATCTCCGACACGCTCTTCAAGAACGGCGCACTGCCGCGCAAGGTGCTGTCGAGCGACATCTACCTCGGCTCCATCCCGTGGGTGATCCTGCAGTTGCTGCTGGTGGTGATCGTGATCTTCTTCCCGCAGACGGTGACGGTGTTCCTCGACAAGGAACAGAAGATCGATCTCGACAAGGTCAAGATCGAAGCGCCCACCGACGGCGGCTACGGCAACCAGAACGAAAACCTCGACGACCTGTTCAAGCGGGCCAACGAGAACGACCAGAAGAAGTGAGATGAACGAGGCGTCGGATGCCAGTGCGCTCCCGGTGAGCGCGGAAGGTCACGCCTTCCCGGTGCTGGTGAAATGCCTGCTGACGGCCATGACGATCGCCGTTTTCGTGACCGGGCTGATGGCGGTCGACAAGCCGGCAATCCAGCAGGCGGGCTTCGCGTCGAAGCTGCTGGTGGTGGCCGGCCTAGCCACGCTCATGATCTTCAACTACTGGGTCATCAGGAGCCGCACGTCCGTCAACGCGAAGGAGATCCGCCAGAGCTGGATCTGGAACAAGCACGTGCTCTGGGCCGACGTCGTGCAGGCCAAGATGATCTACGTGCCCTTCCTCAGCTGGCTCATCGCACCACGCCTCGTGGTGCGTGGCCGCGGTGGCATGGTGACGCTCTTCCACGCGGCCGATGACCAAGTGCTGATGGCGTTCACCCGCTACGCGCTGGCGCCGCACATGCGCGAGGGCGCATGAAAAAGGCCCCGCATGCGGGGCCTTTCGTCTGAGGGCAAAGCCGATCAGAGCTTCTGCGATTGCATGAAGTCGTCGAACGCCGCTTCGGCGAAGCGGAACCACAGGTTCTGGTCCGCGCGCATCTTGTTGTAGTCCTCGAAGACCTTGCGCCAGTTCTGGTTCTTCGACGACAGGTCGGCATAGATCTCGTTCGAGGCCTTGAAGGCGGCTTCCATCACGTCCCGCGGGAAGCGGAAGAGCTTGGTGCCTGCGCCCACGAGCTGCTTCAGCGCCGTCGGGTTGCGGTAGTCGTACTTGGCCTGCATGTCGACGTGCGCGAGTGCCGCGGCGCACTCGATGATCGACTTGTACTCGCTCGACAGTCCGTCATAGGCCTTGCTGTTGATGAAGAAGTCGAGCTGCGGGCCGCCTTCCCACCAACCGGGGTAGCAGTAGTGCGGGGCAACCTTGTTGAAGCCGAGCTTCTGGTCGTCGTATGGGCCCACCCACTCGGCCGCGTCGATCGTGCCCTTTTCCAGCGCCGGGTAGATCTCACCGCCGGGGATGTTCTGCGGCACCGAGCCCAGGCGTTCCAGCACCTTGCCGCCGAAGCCGCCGATGCGCATCTTCAGGCCCTTCATGTCGCCGATCGACTTGATCTCCTTGCGGAACCAGCCACCCATCTGCGCGCCCGTGTTGCCGCCGGGGAAGTTGACGATGTTGTAGGCCTTGTAGAACTCGCGCATCAGCTTCAGGCCGTTGCCTTCGTACATCCACGCGCTCATCTGGCGCGAGTTCAGGCCGAAGGGAATGGCGCAACCGAGGGCGAAGGTCTCATCCTTGCCGAAGAAGTAGTACGGCGCGGTGTGCGCGACCTCGACGGTGGCGTTCTGCACGCCGTCGACCACGCCGAAGGCAGGCATCAGCTCGCCGGCGGCATGCACCGAGATCTGGAACTTGCCACCCGACATTTCGTTGACCTTCTTGGCGAAGACTTCTGCCGCGCCGAAGATGGTGTCGAGCGACTTGGGAAAGCTCGACGCCAGGCGCCAGCGCAGCGTGGCCTGCGCATGCACCACGGCAGGCGCCACACCCGCGGCGAGCACGCCGGCAAGCCCTGCATTGCCCACGAATTTCCGACGATCCATGTACCTCTCCTCAATGAATGGTGCGCGGATTCTTGCGGATGAATACCAATGCTGAACTGGGGGGTTTCCCGCGCGGGTTTCGTCAGGCACTCGTCAGAAAAAAAGGCGACCCGAGGGCCGCCTTTTCGCATGGGAGTGTGAAAGTGCGCGTCAGAACTTCTGCGCCTGCATGAAGTCGTCGAAGCCGGCTTCGGCGAAGCGGAACCACAGCACCTGGTCGGCGCGGAACTTGGCGAAGTCCTCGTAGACCTTCTTCCAGTTCGGGTTCTTGCTGGAGAGTTCGGCGTAGTAGTCCATCGAGGTCTTGAAGCAAGCCTCAAGCACGTCCTTCGGGAAGCGGTGCAGCTTGGTGCCGCTGCCCACCAGTTGCTTCAGCGCGGCCGGGTTGCGGGCGTCGTACTTGGCCTGCATGTCCACATGCGTGTGCGACGAGGCGGCCTGCACCACCGCCTTGTACTCGGCCGACAGGCTGTCGTACGCCTTGCTGTTGATGAAGAGGTCGACCTGCGGGCCACCTTCCCACCAGCCGGGGTAGTAGTAGTTGGGCGCGACCTTGTTGAAGCCGAGCTTCTGGTCGTCGTACGGACCCACCCACTCGGCCGCGTCGAGCGTGCCCTTTTCGAGGGCGGGGTAGATGTCGCCACCCGGCAGGTTCTGCGGCACGGCGCCGAGACGCTCGATGATGCGGCCGGCAAATCCGCCGATGCGGAACTTGAGGCCCTTCATGTCGGCGACCGACTTGATCTCCTTGCGGAACCAGCCGCCCATCTGCGCACCGGTGTTGCCACCGGGGAAGTTGACGATGTTGTAGTTGCGGTAGAACTCGCGCATCAGCTTCAGGCCGTTGCCTTCGAACGTCCAGGCGCTCATCTGGCGCGAGTTCAGGCCGAAGGGGATCGAGGCGCCGATGGCGAAGGTCTCGTCCTTGCCGAAGAAGTAGTAGGGCACCGTGTGCGCCATCTCGATGGTGGCGTTCTGCACCGCATCGACCACGCCCAGCGCGGGCACGATCTCGCCCGCCGAGTGCACCGAGATCTGGAACTTGCCGCCGGTGAGCTCGGAAACCTTCTTCGCGAAGACTTCGCCACCGCCATAGATGGTGTCGAGCGATTTCGGGAAGCTCGACGCCAGGCGCCAGCGCACGGCGGCCTGGGCGTTGACGATGGCCGGCGCGGCCCCTGCGGCCAGCACGCCGGCCAGGCCGGTATGACGAATGAACGAGCGACGTTCCATGTGTACTCCTGAAGCGATGAGGGATCGAGGCGGTATGGACTCCGCCCGCTTCGGAAGATTCTAGGAACGAGGGTTAACGCGGCCCGGGGTGATTAACCCCTGCGCGATCCCACGTAAGCAATGTCCACAACGAAGGAGCGCAACCGCTCGTGTCAGGAGCCTGCGACCTTCATCCTGTCGACGAGCACCGACCCGATGGTCTTGGTGCCCATGGTGTAGGTGTCGGCGCCGACCGCGACGATGCCCTTGAACATGTCGCGCAGGTTGCCGGCGATGGTGATCTCGTGCACGGGGTAGGCGATGCGCCCGTTCTCCACCCAGAAGCCCGCGGCACCGCGCGAATAGTCGCCCGTGACGTAGTTGACGCCCTGCCCCATCAGCTCGATCACGAAGAGGCCGCGGTGAAGCTTGCGCAGCATCGCGTCGAGGTCGTCGCCGGCCTGGGTGAGACGGCTGGTGAAGGTCAGGTTCTGCGAGCCGCCGGCGTGGCCGGTGGTGCGCATGCCGAGCTTGCGAGCCGAGTAGCTCGAGAGGAAGTAGCCCTGCACCACCCCGCCCTTCACGACGTCGCGCACACGGGTGACCACGCCTTCGTCGTCGAACGGTGCGCTGCCCTTGGCGCCACGCACGTGCGGGTCTTCGTGGATGTCGATGTGCTCGGGCAGCACCTGCTGACCCAGACTGTCGAGCAGGAAGGAGGACTTGCGGTACAGCGCCCCGCCACTCGTGGCCTGCACATAGGCGCCGAGCAGCCCTGCGGCGAGCGTCGACTCGAAGAGCACCGGCACCTCGCAGGTCTTGATCTTGCGCGCATTCAGTCGCGACAGCGCGCGCTCGGCGGCATAGCGCCCCACGGCCTCGGGCGCGGCCAGGTCGGTGGGCGAGCGCATCGAGCTGTACCACGCGTCACGCTGCATGTCGTCGCCGGCCGAGGCGATGGGCGCGACCGACAGCGAATGGCGCGAGCTGGAATACCCACCGCGAAAGCCATGCGTGTTGCCCGCATAGAAGTGCGACTGCTGGGCCGAGACGCCCGCGCCTTCGGAGTTGGTGATGCGCTTGTCGACACCGAGCGCCGCCGCTTCGCAGCGCAGGGCGAGTTCGGAAGCCTCGGCGGCGTTGATGTCCCAGGGGTGGAAGAGGTCGAGGTCGAGGCGCGCGGCTTCGCCGAGCGCGAGGTCGGCCTCGTCGGGCAGGCCGGCAGAGGGATCTTCGGCGGTGAAGCGGGCGATGTCGTAGGCCGCCTGCACCGTCTGCTCGAGCGCCTTGCGCGAGAAATCGGAGGTGCTGGCATTGCCGCGGCGCTGGCCAAGGTAGACCGTGACGCCCATCGACTTGTCACGGTTGCGCTCCACGTTCTCGATCTCGCCCTTGCGCACCGAGACCGAGAGGCCCGCGCCTTCGGAGACTTCGACGCCCGCGTCGGTGGCCCCGAGCGACTTGGCGATGGCGAGAGCGTCTTCCACCAGCTGGCTGAAGTCGCTCTGCGAATACGAGAAGCCGTGGTGTTTGGTCAGCGATGAACTCATGCGCAGCGGCGTTTTGGTGATGGGATGCACGTTCGTGTGCACGGCAAAGGGCCCACACGAGGCGCCCAGCAAAAAGGCCGCGGCTATCATACCCACGACCTATGGCAAAGCCCCACCCGCGCTCCCCTTCCGTTGACGACGGACATGCCGATGACGGCACCCCCGAATACGAGCGCCCCAGCAAGACCCAGCTCAAGAAAGAGATGCACGAGTTGCAGGAGCTGGGCGAAGCGCTCGTCGGCCTGCCCGAAGACCGTGTCGTCGACCTGCCCATTTCCGAGTCGCTGCGCGACGCGGTGGCCGAGTACAAGCGCACCAAGTCCTTCGAAGGAAAGCGCCGCCAGATGCAGTACATCGGCAAGCTGATGCGCAAGAACGACGTCGAGCCGATCCGCGAAGCCGTGGCCGCCATGAAGCTCGGCCGCGCCAAGGACGCGCTGGCCCTGCACGAAGCCGAGCGCTGGCGCGTGGAGCTGCTGGCAAGCGACGACGCCCTTACCCGCTGGATGGGCGAGCACCCGGGCAGTGACCTGCAGCAGCTGCGCAGCCTGATCCGCGCCGCGCGCAAGGATGCCGCGGCCGCGCCTGAGCAGCGCAGCGGCCGCGCCTATCGCGAGCTCTTCCAGTTCATCAAGGAACAGTCGGGCGACCATGAGTGAGGCGGCGACCTTCGACAAAGTCCGCATCGGCCTGGTGTCGGTCAGCGACCGCGCGTCCAGCGGCGTCTACGAAGACAAGGGCATCCCCGCACTGAAGGAGTGGCTGACCCGCGCCCTGCGCAACCCGGTCGACTGGGAAACACGCCTCATCCCCGACGAGCAGCCGGTCATCAGCGCCACGCTGATCGAGCTGGCCGACACGGCGAAGTGCAACCTCGTGCTGACCACCGGCGGCACCGGCCCGGCGCTGCGCGACGTGACGCCCGAGGCCACCCTCGCCGTCGCCCACAAGGAAATGCCCGGCTTCGGCGAGCAGATGCGCCAGATCAGCCTGCGCTTCGTGCCGACCGCCATCCTCTCGCGCCAGGTGGCCGTGATCCGTGGGCAGGCGCTCATCATCAACCTGCCCGGCCAGCCCAAATCGATCGCCGAGACGCTGGAAGGACTGCCGACGGCGCAGCCCCCGGTGCACGGCATCTTCGCCGCGGTGCCCTATTGCATCGACCTCATCGGCGGCCCCTACATCGAGACGGACGAGTCCGTCTGCAAGGCTTTCAGACCCAAATCCGCGCAACGGCCCCTGCCGCGCGGCACCTAACCCACGACGGGACAAGAGCCTGCACACAGGCCGCCCTCGCGACGACTGACGACAACAGGAGACGGCATGAGCGCACAGCCCAGTCGCGATGGCGGCGAACGGCAGATGGTCGCCATGTATTCGGTGCTCAGCGCCACCAACGAGGCGCTGCTGTTCGCCAAGACCCCGGCCGAGCTGTTCCAGCGCGTGTGCGACGCCGCGGTCGACGGCCATCAGTTCCTCACCGCCGCGGTCACCACGCCCGATGCCGACACCGCATGGTTGCGCGTGGAAGCCGCCTCGGGCATCGCCGCCACGCAGCTGCGCGAGTCGCGCATCTCGGTCGACGCGAAGACGATCGAGGGCCAGGGGCTGGTCGGCGAGGCCTACCGCGGCATGAAGCCCGCGATCAGCAACCAGTTCATGCAGGACCCGCGCACCAAGCCCTGGCACGGGCCGGCCAGCCGCGCCGGCGTGGCCTCGGCCGCCGCCATCCCCATCGTGCGCGGCACCCAGGCCTTCGGCGTGATGTTGTTCTACGCGCGCGAGGTCGAGGCCTTTGGCGCCAGCATCGTCGCGCTGCTCGAGCGCATGGCGCGCAACATCGTGTTCGCGCTCGACAACTTCGACCGCGAAGCCGAGCGCCAGCACGCCGAAGCGGCCCTGCGCCGCAGCGAGGAGCGGTACCGCAACATCCTCGAGAGCCTGGACGACGCTTACTACGAGGTCGACCTCAAAGGCAAGCCGGTCTACCTCAACGGTGCCTACGCCCGCATGCTGGGCTACGACCACCACCATGTGGCCGAGAGCGACTACCGCAGCCGCCAGACGGCCGCCATGACGCACGTGGTCTTCAAGGCCTTCAACGAGGTCTACCGCACGGGCGTGTCGAAGAAGTCGCAGTACTGGGAGTACCTCCACCGCGACGGCAGTGTGGTGCAGGTCGAAGGCTCGGTGCTGCTCGTGAAAGACGAGAACGGCCAGCCCGTCGGCTTTCGCGGCATCCTGCGCGACGTGACAGAGCGCCGGCGCACGGACCAGGCGCTGCGCAACAGCGAGGCGCGCTTCCGCGCGATGACCAACCTGTCGTCCGACTGGTACTGGGAGACCGATGCCGAGATCCGCTTCACCCGACTCGACAGCCGCGAGACGGGCCAGCGCCAGAGCCGCAATCCGCTGCTCGGCCGCCGCATCTGGGAAAGCACCATGCAGGCGCACCTGCCGGGCGGGTGGGATGATTTCCGCACGCTGATCGAGTCGCGCCGGTCCTTCCGCGACATCGTGATGCAGCGCGTGGCGCCCGGCAAGCCGCCCTACTACATCAGCATGAGTGGCGAGCCGATGGTCGATGCGATCGGCACCTTCCTCGGCTACCGCGGCATCTCACGCGAGATCACCGACCAGAAGGTGGCCGAGGAGCACATCCACCACATGGCGCGGCACGACAGCCTGACCGGCCTGCCCAACCGCCTGCTCTTCAGCAACCTGCTCAACGCGGCCCTCAAGACGGCCGAGCGCTACAAGCGCACCTTCGCGGTCATGTTCATCGACCTCGACCGCTTCAAGTTCATCAACGACACGCTCGGCCACGAGGCCGGCGACACCTTGCTCAAGGAAATCACCGCCCGCTTCAAGCAGGCCCTGCGCGGGAGCGACGTGATCGCGCGCCTGGGCGGCGACGAGTTCGTGGTGCTGGTGCAGGAGGTGCCCGACCGCGAGCATGCCGCCATCGTCGCGCGCAAGCTGCTCTCGGCTGCCATCAAGCCGATCGAACTCATGGGGCAGGAGTGCCGCGTCACCGCGAGCGTGGGCATCTCGCTCTTCCCCGGCGACGGCCAGGACGAGCAGACGCTGATGAAAAACGCCGACAGCGCGATGTACCACGCCAAGGAAGAAGGCAAGAACAACTTCCAGTTCTATTCGAGCGAGATCAGCACGCAGACCCTGGAGCGGTTGACGCTCGAATCGAACCTGCGTCGGGCTCTGGAAAAGCAGGAGCTCTCGCTCGCCTACCAGGCCAAGGTCGACCTGAAGAGCGGCCGCATCACCGGCGTGGAAGCACTCTTGCGCTGGCACAACGCCGAGCTGGGCATGGTGTCGCCGGCCAAGTTCATCCCGGTGGCCGAAGAGACCGGCCTCATCGTGCACATCGGCCGCTGGGTGATGAAGACCGCCTGCCTGCAGAACGTGGCCTGGCAGCAGCAGGGCCTGCCGCCGATCAACATGGCGGTCAACCTCTCGGTGCGCCAGTTCGCCGACGAGCACCTGCTCGACGACGTGACCGCCATCCTGCAAGAGACCGGCATGGACCCGAAGCTGCTCGAGCTTGAGATCACCGAGGGCATGATCGTCCACAACGTCGACCGCGCCATCAAGCTGCTCACCGCCATCAAGCAGCTCGGCGTGCGCCTGGCGATCGACGACTTCGGCACCGGCTACTCATCGCTCGGCCAGCTGAAGAACTTCCCGATCGACACGCTGAAGGTCGACCGATCCTTCATCCGCGACCTCGCCACCGATTCGGAAGACAAGGCCATCACCAGCGCCATCATCGCGATGGGCAAGACACTCTCGCTCACGGTGGTGGCCGAAGGGGTGGAGACGGCCGAACAGCAGACCTTCCTGCGCGAGCAGGCCTGCGACGAGATGCAGGGCTACTACTTCAGCAAGCCGGTGGCGCCCGAAGAATTCGCGGCGCTGCTGGGCAAAGAGAAGGCTACTTGACGAGTTGAGACAAGCGGTCGGCGTCGAAGTCTTCCTTCGTCGCCGCGTCGCTGGGCACGCAGTCGCCCTTCTGCAGCGGCGCGATCTTCTCGATGGCGGCCCACAGCATCGCGATCTGGTGCGCGTTGCCGGCCGCGTTGTCGATCAGGCCCTTCATCGCCTGCGACATCGGGTCGTCGCTTTCGGTGATGCCGTAGGCCGAGAAGCCCATGCGGGCGGCGGCCTCTTCGCGCTTGGCGTCGAGCTCCTTGTGGATGATGCGCGCCGGGTTGCCGACCGCGGTGGCACCGGCCGGCACTTCCTTCAGCACCACCGCGTTGGAGCCGACACGGGCCCCATCGTGCACGGTGAAGGCGCCCAGCACCTGCGAATTGGCGCCGACGATCACGCCCTTGCCGAGCGTCGGGTGGCGTTTGGCACCGCGGGTGAGCGAGGTCCCCCCGAGCGTCACGCCCTGGTAGATGGTGCAGTCGTCGCCGATCTCGGCCGTCTCGCCCACCACCACGCCCATGCCGTGGTCGATGAAGACACGCCGCCCCACTTTCGCGGCCGGGTGGATCTCGATGCCTGTCAGCCAGCGCGCGAGCTGAGAGATGAAGCGCCCGCCCCACTTCCAGCCGCGCTTCCAGCAGGCATTCGCCCAGCGGTGCATCACCAGCGCATGCAGGCCGGGGTAACAGGTGAGCACGGTGAACGCCGAATGCGCGGCGGGGTCGCGCTCCAGGATGCAGTGGATGTCTTCTCGAAGGCGCTGGAACATGGCGAGGCAGTTTAGCGGCGGGCCCTCAAACCCGCTTGTCGCGGGTTGCCTGCATGGCGCGCGCGATCCCGCGCAGGATGTGGATTTCTTCCTCGGTCAGCGCGGCCCGGTTGAACAACTGCTGGAGCCGCGGCATCAGCTTCTTGG
The DNA here is from genome assembly GCF_016735515.1 of Piscinibacter sp. HJYY11. NCBI lineage: Bacteria > Pseudomonadati > Pseudomonadota > Betaproteobacteria > Burkholderiales > Sphaerotilaceae > Piscinibacter > Piscinibacter sp. HJYY11. Next base: position 1,094,188 of record NZ_JAERQZ010000001.1, read on the forward strand.
GCGACGCCGGGTCGAGGAAGCCGATGTCGGCCAGGGCCTGCTGCCAATGGTCCAGCGCCCCTTGCACCGCCGTCGCGTCGGCATGCTTGACGGGTGCGGTGCGCGGCGCCACCTCGAAGCCCCCCAGGGCCTGCCGCCAGTCGTAGGCGACCAGCTGCACCGCCTGCCCCAGATTGAGCGAGCCGTAGTCGGGGTGGGTCGGGATGCTCAGGCAGGCATGGCAGCGGTACACGTCGTCGTTGCCCATGCCATAGCGCTCCGAGCCGAAGACGAAGGCCACGCGGTGGTCGCTCTTGGCAAGCGTCGTGAAGAGTTCACGCGGCGCATGGGTCGGCGGGCCAAAATCGCGCGGGGTCATGGCGGTGGCGCAGGCGTAGGTCACGCCATCGAGCGCCTCGGTGAGCGAGCCCACCACGCGTGCGCGCACGAGGATGTCGGCCGCGCCACTGGCCATCGCGACCGTCTCTTCCTGCACCAGCACGTCGTCGAAGCGCGGGGCCACGAGCACCAGGTCCGTGAATCCCATCACCTTCATCGCCCGTGCCGCCGCGCCCACATTGCCCGGATGGCTGGTGTTGATGAGGACGAATCGTGTGTCGTTCATGGGCTCGCGCTTAAAATTCGATTATCCGTGCCGCCTCTCCCGCAGAGGGCCTGCGCACACCGCTCTTTCCCCACCGCCATCCGCCTCTTTCCTTTTCCTTTGCAGGACGCCCCATGTCGCAAGCGCTTCACCCCATGCTCAACGTCGCCATCAAGGCGGCCCGTACCGCGGGGACCATCATCAACCGCGCTTCGCTCGACCTGGATGTGCTCAAGGTCAGCACCAAGTCGGCCAACGACTTCGTGACCGAGGTGGACCAGCGGGCGGAAGAAGCCATCATCGAAACGCTGCTCGCCGCCTACCCCGGCCACGGCATCCTCGCCGAGGAATCGGGCCGCACGCATGGCGCGAAGAACAGCGAATACGTCTGGATCATCGACCCGCTCGACGGCACCACCAACTTCATCCACGGCTTCCCGGTCTACGCGGTGTCGATCGCCCTGGCCTACCGCGACCAGGTACAGCAGGCCGTCGTGTACGACCCCACGCGCAACGACCTCTTCTACGCCTCCAAGGGCCGGGGCGCCTTCCTGAACGACAAGCGCCTGCGGGTCTCGAAGCGCACGCGCCTGTCCGACTCGCTCGTCGGCACCGGCTTCCCCTTCCGCAAGGGCGACAACTTCCAGCGCTACATCAAGATGTTCAGCGAGGTGATGCAGTCGTGCGCCGGCGTTCGCCGCCCGGGCGCCGCGGCGCTCGACCTCTGCTACGTGGCCGCCGGCTACTACGACGCCTTCTTCGAGACCGGCCTCAACCCCTGGGACATCGCCGCCGCCTCGCTGATCATCACCGAGGCCGGTGGCCTGATCGGCAACTTCACCGGCGAAGCCGACTTCATGTACCAGCGCGAAGTGGTGGCGGGCAACCCGAAGATCTATGCGCAGATGGTCAGCATCCTCGCGCCCTTCACCCGCGTGATCAAGGACGCACCCTCGGCCGGCACGCCCGCCAGCGCCGAAGTCGCCCCCACCGCCGAAGAAGCGTTCATCGCTGCGGCCACGGCCGCCACGGCCGCGCCGGCGGATGCGCCCAAGCGCAAGGCCGTGCGCATCCGCAAGGCCGACCTCGACAACAAGGCTTAAGCGTTCAGCTCCCGCCAGCGCGCGGCCGCCTGGCCGCGTGTGTCGACGCCCAGCTTGCCGAGAATGTTGGCCACGTGCCGCTTCACGGTGTGCGGGCTCAGGTCGAACGCGCGGGCGATGAGCTTGTTGCTGTCGCCCGCGGCGATGCGGGCCAGCACCTCGGTCTCGCGCTCGCTCAAACCCGCCGCCCCTGCCGGCCGCGCGCTTGACAACGAAGGCACCGCCTGTCCCTGCAGCCCCAGCACCGATGACAGGTGCGCCAGCAGCGCATGGTCGGCCGCCGGCAGGCGCGCACCCCACGGGGCGGATTGCAAGCGCGACAGCACCTGCGGTCCGGCAAGCAAGGCACCCCCGATCTCGCGCCGGTCGCGCACCTCGTCGAACCAGGGCTGCAGCGTGATCGCGGCAAGGTCCAGGCGCCCCTGCTGCAGCTCCAGGTCGGCCAACATCAGCCGGGCCTGCGTGGCGGGGTAGAACAGCGAACGGTTCACGTCTTCCGCGATCGGCTGCAGGAGCTTGCGCGCGTCGTCGAGCCGGCCATCGGCCAGCGCCACCAGGGCACGGCTGAACGCACGGTTGGCTGGCGCGCCGGGCCACTCGTAGGCGTTGCACGCCCGCTGCAACTCGGCATCGACACGACGTAGCGCCTCGTCGTCGCGCAGGATCCAGCAGGCGCGCAGGTGCACGAAGAGCACCTCCGACTCATGCACCTGCCGGTGGCTCAAGGGGCTGTGCAGGCGCAGGTCGTCGACCAGCTCGCGCCCGGTCGCATGGCAGGCCTCGCGCTCGCCGCGCAGCGCGAGCCACAGGGTGCGCACGAGGCGCAGCTCGGTGGCCAGGATGCGCGGCATGCCCAGCCAGTGGCAATCTTCCTCGCAGCGCTGCAGCCACTCGCCGGCCTCGTCGAGCCGGGCCGCCCCGAGCGCCAGCCAGGCGCGGATGTGGTTCACGCCGGCGCGCAGCTGGGTGGGCGCATCGCCGCAGATGCGCATCGCGCTGTGGGCGAAACGGTCGAGCAGGGGCTGCATGCCGGGCAGACCGACGAACACGCAGTGCGACGGGAACTGCATCCACAGCATCGGCACCGGCACCCGCTCCAGCGAGGCCAGCATCTCGGCGAACATCGGCGCCACCTGCTCGGTGCGGGCCGACACGAACTCGTCCCACGCGCTGCTGTAGTAGACGAAGGCGCGCGCCGCATCGTCGAGCGGCATCGCACGCAAGGCCGTCAGCTCGCGCGTCGATTCGGCCAGACGCCCGGCGTGCCACAGGCCTGAGCAGACGTTGGCCCGCGTCAGCGCGGCATCGCGCTGGCGGCCCATGCGGGCGAACCCCTCGGCCGCCTGTTGCATCGCGACCAGCAGCGTCGACCAGTCGTAACGAGGCCACGCAGCGAGGCCCTTCACCAATTGCAGATCGGGCCGGCGCGCGAGTTCGTCTTCGGGGAAGAGCGTCAGCAACTGCTCCAGGGTGGCGCCGGCACCGATGCCGAGCTGCTCCTGCGCGCGCCTGGCGAGCACCACCGTCGCTTCGTCCCACGCCCCCGCCCGCGCGAGGTAGCCGACGGCGCGTGACAGGTCGGGCTCGTGCTCGGCCGCCCGGCGCAGGAGCCGCGGCAGCTCGTCCGGGAAATCGCGCTGCAGCCGGTCTTCCAGGAAATCGCGGAAGAGATCGTGCAGGCGCAGCGTGAACTCGTCGGCCTCCATCACGCTCGCAAAGAGGCCGCGGCGTTCGATGTCTTCCAGCAGCCGCGCCGCATGCGGCGTCTCGGCCACTTGGCCGCAGCGCGCGACCGTCATCTCGGGCAGCACGGAGCAGCGCAGGAGGAACTCGCGCAGCTCGGCGGGCAGCTCATCGAGCACCTCGGTGGCGAGGTAGTCGAACAGGTGGCGCTGCGTCGGCACGCTGGCCCGTGCCGTGCCTGGCCGCGTGGCCAGGCTCAGGCGGAGGCCCGCGGCCCAGCCATCGGTGCGCTCGAGCAGCTCGCGTGCATCGGTGCGGGCGCCGCCGGCGTTGAGGTCCAGCAAGGCGCTCACCTCGGCTTCGTTGAAGCGCAGGTCGAACTGGCGGAACTCGGCCAGCTCGCCCTGGGCGCGCAGCCGTGCGAGCGACAGCATGGGCTCCACCCGGCTCGCCACCACCAGGCCCCAGCGCGGCGGCAGCCGCTCGATGAGCGCCTGCAGCAGCTCGAAGATGCGCGGGTCGTTGAGACGGTGGGCATCGTCGAGCACGATGAGTCCGCGCCACACCTCGGTGCCGGCGAGCGCGTTGGCAAGCTCGGTGGCCACGTCGCGCAGGCCATGCTCCGCTTGCGCCAGCAGGGCCAGCGCTTCGGGCGACACGCGCCACGGCAGGTCATAGGGCTCCAGCGCCGTGGCCAGGCAGGCCAGGAAACGTGGCAGCTGGTCGTCTTCGTCGACCGAGACCCAGGCCAGCGCCAGCCCTTCGGGCCCCTCGGGGAGCAGGCGAATCTGGCGCCCGAGCGCCGAGGTCTTGCCATAGCCGGCTGGCGCCACGAGCAGGGTGAGCCGCTGCTCCGTCAACGCGCGGCCAAGCGCTTCTTCGAGCTGAGGGCGGGCCACGAGCCCGGCCCGGGGCCGCGGGGGCTGGATCTTGGCGAGGGCGAACGACGGCGCCGGAACGGCGGCGGGGGCAGGCATGGCGCAATTCTGCCCAAAGGCTCCTCGGGCGGCAGGTGACCAATGGCTCTTCTGGGCGATGCCGTGGCCCGGTCCGCTGCGCAGACTGCACGCCATGCACGTCTTCCACCACCAACATCTGCAGCGCCTCGCCCAGGACCGGGACGGCGAACAGCATTTCTGCGCCATCGGCCCGCCCTGCGGCGTGCACGACTTCCAGGTCTGGGTGCACACCCTGCCGCCCGGCGCCCACACGCCCCTGCAGCGGCACGCCGGCAGCTTCGCCTGCCTGGCGTTCTCGGGTTCCGGCAAGTTGCTGATCGATGGCGCGCCGGTGCGATTCCAGGCGCCCTGCACGCTGGTCGTGCCGCCCGGCTGCGACTTCCAGATCGCCAACAACAGCGCGTTGCCGCTGCGTGTGCTGAGCGTGTTCAACGCCGAGCCCGTGGCCCGCTGACCCCCATCCGGGGTGGCCCGTCGCGGGCCATGCGATGGCTCCTTCAGGCGATGCCTGGCCCGCCCCCTCCCGGAACACTGACGACCATGCCGCAGACCCCGCGGCAACCACCTTCAACCCCATCAGGAGAGCCCCATGACCGCCGCCACCCTCGCCGACGCCGCCGCGCACAGCCCCGCCACCACCGCCCCGCGCTTCGACATGTACCAGCCCATCCACAAGGGCCTGCGCACCTTCATGGGCGACACCCTCTCGCGCCTCGGCCGCGTCGACGTGACCGATGCCGAGGACCTGGCCGAGGCCCTGGGCCAGCTCGAATCGCTGCTCGACTTCTGCGCCAAGCACGTGCAGCACGAGAACGAGTTCATCCACACCGCCATCCGCGCCCGCCAGCCCGCGGCCGCCAGCCGCACCATCGACGACCACGCGGAGCACCTGCAGAGCATCGACGCGCTGCACAAGGAGGCACGCGCCGTCTACGACGCCGACGACGCCCAGCGCCACGTGCTCGCACTGCGCCTGTACCGCCACCTCGCGCTCTTCGTCGCCGAGAACCTGCAGCACATGCACATCGAGGAGACCGCCAACAACGCGGCGCTCTGGGCCCACTACACCGACGAAGAGCTGGTTGCGATTCACGACCGACTGCTCGCCACCATCGGCCCGGCCGACATGATGCTGGGCATGCGCTGGATGGTGCCCGCGCTGACCCCGCAGCAACGCGCCGGCATGCTCGGCGAGATGAAGGCCGGTGCCCCGGCCGAGGTGGTCGCTGCCGTGGTCAACGTCGCGCGGCCGCACCTGGCCGCGCGCGACTGGGCCAAGCTCACGCGTGACGTCGGTCTCGCCGCCTGACACGCCCACCAGGAGAACCAGATGAACAAGTGGGTGAAGCGCGGCGGCCTCGCCGTGCTGGGGCTCGTCGCGCTCGGTGCCTCGACGCTCGTCGTCGGCACGCAGCTCGGCCAGCGCAAGATGAACCGCATCGTGTCGGTCGACGTGGCGCCCATCACGCTGCCGACCGATGCCGCGAGCGTCGAGCGCGGCCGCTACCTCTACATGTCGCGCGGCTGCACCGAGTGCCACGGTGTCGATGGTGCCGGCAGGGACGTCGTCAACGACGGCAAGGGCATGCACGTCCATGCGCCCAACATCACGCCCGGCCCGGGCACGGTGGTGGCGAAGTACAGCGTCACCGACTGGGTGCGCACCTTGCGCCACGGCGTGAAGCCCGACGGCCGCCCGGCCATCGTGATGCCCAGCGAAGACTACGCGCGCCTCACCGACGCCGACCTCGGCGCGATGGTGGCCTACCTGCGCCAGATGCCTCCGGCCCCTGGCACGGGCGCGGTGCTGGAGCTACCGCCGCTCGTGAAGACGCTCTACGCCGCGGGCGTGGTGCATGACGCGGCCGAGGTCATCGACCACCGCCTGCCGCCGTCCACCCCGGTGCCGGAAGCTGCCACGCCCGAGCATGGCGCCTACGTCATCAACTCGTGCATCGGTTGCCACGGCGCCAGGCTCTCGGGCGGCAGGATCCCGGGCGCCCCGCCGGAGTGGCCCGCGGCCGCCAACCTCACGCCGGGCGAGGGCACGGCGATGCACCACTACCCGACGGCCGAGGCCTTCGCCGCCATGCTCAAGACCGGCAAGCGCCCCGACGGCACCGAGGTGAGCAAGGTCATGCCCTTCCTCGCGCTGAAGGAGATGAACGACACCGACGTGCAGGCGATGTACCTCCACCTGAAGACCCTGCCGCCGCTCGCGGCCGGCAACCGCTGACCCGTCCCGCACAGGAGAAGACCCATGAGAACGATTCGCCACGCGGTGGCGCTGGCCTCGGCTTGCCTGCTCGCCGCCTGCGGCGGTGGCGCAGGGCCGTCGGAGCCCACCTCGCCCACCGCACAACCCGCCTCCGTGATCCGCAGTGATTTCGTGCAACTCGAAGGCTGCGTCACCGACCGGCAGCACCGGCCCTTGGCCACCGGCGTGCATGCACGCGCCAGCGACGGTCGCCTGCTCGCCAGCGGCCGCAGCAACGACGAAGGTGTGTTCGCCCTGCGGGTGCCGGCTCGCGGCACCGTGCAACTCGCGCTGGACGAGCCGGGGCAAGACACGCTGGAGCTGCTCGTCGGCAGCAGCAACCTGTCGCTGACAGGTTGCCTCACCGCCAGCGCGTGAAGCTCAGGCGTCGAGCCGCTTCACCACCTCGTCGGCAACGGCCAGGCACGAGGTGAGCCCCGGCGACTCGATGCCGAAGAGGTTCACCAGGGCCTTCACGCCGTGCTCGGCCGGGCCGTCGATGCGCCAGTCGGGCGCGGGCTCGTCGGGCCGGTGGATCTTCGGGCGGATGCCGCTGTAGGCCGGCTGCAGCGCGCCGTCCTTCAGGCCAGGCCAGTAGCGGCGCACGTCGGCATAGAAGCCGGCGGCACGCGCCGGGTCGACGGTGTAGTCGAGCGGCCGCTTAGCCGCGTCATCGGGCAACCACTCCACGTCGGGCCCGAAGCGCGCCTGGCCGCCGAGGTCGAGCGTGAGGTGCACGCCGAGCCAGGCGTCCTGCGGCAGCGGGTAGACGAGACGGGAGAACGGCGCGCGGCCGGCAAGCGAGAAGTAGCAGCCCTTGCTGAAGTGGGCGGTCGGCACATGCGCCCTGTCGAGCCCTTCGGTCGCGGCGGCCAGCTTCGGCGCCCACAAGCCGGCGGCGTTGACGACGATGCGTGCCGCAAGCTCCATCGGCTCGTCACCGCCGACGTGCAGCACGTGCAGGCCATCGATGCAGCGGATGCGCTCCACCGGCGACGACAGCGCCACGTCGCCACCGGCGGCCTGCAGGTCGCCCAACAGGGCGAGCATCAGGCCGTGGCTGTCGACGATGCCGGTCGAGGGCGAGAGGATGGCGCCAGTGCAGGCGAGCTGCGGCTCCATCGCGATGGCTTCGGCGGCGCTCAGCCGCCGGAGGTCGTGCACGCCGTTGGCCGCTGCCTTTTTCATCAGGACATCGAGGCCCGCGACCTGCGATTCGTCGGTCGCCACCACCAGCTTGCCGCAGCGCCGGTGCGGCACGCCGTGCGACTCGCAGAACGCATACAGCATCTGCCGACCCTGCACGCACAGCCGCGCCTTCAGCGAGCCGGCGGGGTAGTAGAGGCCCGCGTGGATGACCTCGCTGTTGCGTGAGCTGACGCCCGTGCCGATCGCGGTCTCGCTCTCGAGCACGATGGTGTCGAGGCCTCGTTGCGCGAACGCTCGCCCGACCGCCAGGCCCACCACCCCCGCACCGACCACCACCGCATCGACCTGTTCCATCGTTCGCCCGCGTGACGCCGGGCGATCCCCGGCCGGCCTATTCTGCGTGAGCCGTCGACGGCACCGGTGCCGGTGTGGGCACCGAGGTGGCCGCATGCCAGGCGGCGACGAAGTCGCGCGCGCGGCGGCCCAGCTCGTGGAGCGCCATGCCCGGCTGGAACAGCTGGCTGCCGATGCCGAAGCCGGTGGCCCCGGCCTTCACCCAGCCGGCCAGGCTCTCGGGCGTCACCCCGCCGACCGGCAGCAGCGGCGTGCCTTCCGGCAGCACCGACCGGAAGGCCTTGAGGCCGGCCTGCCCCACCATCTCGGCCGGGAAGACCTTGAGCGCATTCGCACGCCAGCGCAGCGCGTTGAAGGCTTCGGTGGGCGTGGCCACGCCGGGCACCACCGCCATGCCGCGCTCGGCGGCGCGGCGCATCACGTCGGCATCGCAGTTGGGTGCCACCATCAGGCGGCCACCTGCGGCGTGCACGTCGTCGACATCGCGCGTCGAGAGCATGGTGCCACCGCCCACCAGTGCGTCGGCCGGCGCGACCGCCGCGATGGTCTCGATGCAGTAGAGCGCGCCGCGCCGGTTGAGCGGCACCTCGACGATGCGAAACCCGGCTTCGAAGAGCACGAGCGCCGCGGCACGCGCCTGCTCGGGCGCAAGCCCGCGCAGGATGGCCACGAGCGGCGGCTGGAATGTTTGCAACTCGGTCACTTGTTGATCCCTTCCTGCAGGCTGGCCAGTGCGGCGAGGTACACCGCCCGAGGGTCGAGCACGATGGGGGTGCCGCCATGGTGGCGTGCCGCCTCTCCATAGGCGGACGCGAGTGCACCCGCCGCGACCACCGTCACTGCGCGGGGCGACGGCCGTGTGTCGCCCCACTCGGTGCCGATCAGGAGGCCCGACAGGTACGAGCGCGCATGCGCCGCCGGCATGCGGCCCGTCACGACCTTGGCACGGCAGCCGAAGATCGTGTGCGACAGCGCGCCACGGCCCGTTGCGAGCAGGCCCGCCTCGAAGGCTTCGGGCACGTCGTCCGGCCCCACGATGCCGGCCAGCGTGCCGTGCTGGCCGAGCAGCGCGAAGAGCTCGCCGGTCATGTAGGTGCGCCAGCCCTGCATCACGCCGCGCTCCAGCCGCACCCACTTGCTATGGGTGCCGGGCAGCACCACCCATCCGTCGCCCTGGCCCAATGCCAGGGCCCCGAGCAACTGGGTCTCTTCGCCGCGCATCACGTCGACCTCGCCCTGCGGCCCGATCCAGCGGTAGCCCGGCACGATGGCCATGCGGCGGCCTTGCGGTGCGTCTTTCAGCGGCACGAGGTGGCGCGAGAGCGCCGCGAGCGGCGTCGACGCCTCGAGGTACGGCACTTCCTGCCAGCCCGAGGCGGCCCCGACCATGCCCGACATCACCACCGGCAGCTCGCGCGGCCAGCCTTGCACGATCGCGTCGAACGACTCGGCAAACCGCCCGCGCGCCACCAGCAGGCCCTGGTCGTCGGAGCGCTCGTCGAGCAGTGCCCCGCCCTCACCCAGCAGGTAGGCCCTGCGGTGCGTGGTGCCCCAGTCGATGCCGATCACGCCGTGCTTCATCGCTTGCGCTTCGATTCGAAGACCCGCTGCAGCAGGCAGAACACGAACAGCAGCGCGCCGATCACGATGCGCGTCCACCACGAGCTGAGCGTGCCGTCGAACATGATCAGCGTCTGGATGATGCCGAGGATCAGCACGCCGAAGAGCGTGCCGGCGATGTAGCCCACGCCGCCGGTGAGCAGCGTGCCGCCGATCACCACCGCGGCGATGGCGTCGAGCTCGAGGCCGACCGCATGCAGGCCGTAGCCCGACAGCATGTAGAAGGTGAACACCACGCCGGCCAGCGCCGAGCAGAAGCCGCTGAGCGTGTAGACGCCGACCACCGTCGAGCGCACCGGCAGCCCCATCAGCACCGCCGAGTGCTCGCTGCCGCCGATGGCATACACCGTGCGGCCGAACTGCGTGTAGTGCGCGATGAAGATCGCCGCCAGCACCACCACGATCGCGATCAGTGCGCTCAGGGTGATGGACGCCTCGCCCCATACCGGCAACCGCCACTGCGAGATCGCGGTGTAGGTGCTGTTGGTGATGCTGATCGAGTCGATGCTGATGAGGTAGCACAGGCCCCGCGCGAGGAACATGCCCGCGAGCGTCACGATGAAGGGCTGCAGGCGGAAGCGCTCGATCAGGAAGCCCTGCAACGCGCCGAAGGCCGTGCCCATCAGCAGCACCAGCGGCAGCACCACCGCCGGGCTCCACTGGTGCTTCTCGACCAGCGAGGCCGACACCATGGTCGTGAGCGCGATCACCGAGCCCACCGAGAGGTCGATGCCGCCCGAGAGGATCACGAAGGTCATGCCCACCGCCACGATGCAGAGGAAGGCGTTGTCGATCAGCAGGTTGAGGAACACCTGCGATGAGAAGAAGCCGGTGTAGCTGACCGAGCCGGCAGTCGCCATCGCGAAGAAGAGCGCGATGGTGACGGTGAGGGGCAGGTACTTCGGGTCGAGCCTCGGGCGGCGCAAGGTGGCGCCCTGCCCCGCCGTGCCCAGGCCCGCTGCCATCGGGGAGGCGCTCATGGCTTGGCCCCCACCGGTGCACGGAACACGAGGTCACGCACGCTCTGCCGGAACTCCGGCGATTGCAGCAGCATCACGATGAACACGACCACCGCCTTGACGACGAGGTTGACTTCGGGCGGCACGCCCATGGAATAGATCGCGTAGGTGAGCGTCTGGATGATGAGCGCGCCGATCACGCTGCCGGCGAGGCTGAAGCGGCCGCCGTTCAACGACGTGCCGCCAAGCGTGACGGCGAGGATGGCGTCGAGCTCCATCAGCTGCCCGGCGTTGTTGCCGTCGGCGCTCTTGACGTTGGAGCTGATGAGCAAGCCCGCCACGCCGGCGCACAGGCCGCAGAAGGCGTAGGTCGACAGCATGATGAGGCGCGAGCGCACGCCGGCCACACGCGCTGCGGCCGGGTTGATGCCCACCGCCTGGATGAAGAGCCCGAGCGCCGTGCGCGTGACGACCCACCACAGCAGCGCGAACACGGCCGCCACGATGAAGAGCGAGAACGGGATGCCCAGCAGGTACCCGCTGCCGATGAAGAAGTACGGCGCGTAATAGATGGTGATGATCTGGCCGTCGGTGATGAGCTGGGCGATGCCGCGCCCCGCCACCATCAGGATCAGCGTGGCGACGATCGGCTGCATGCCCACGCGGGCGACGAGCACGCCGTTCCACAGGCCGCAAAGGAGCGCCACGCCCAGCGCCGCGGCGATCGCCACCGGCATCGGGAAGCGGCTCACATGCGTGGCCACGCCGTTCTGCACCACCAGCGCGCCGCCGATCATCCAGGCGGCGATGGCGGCGGTGATGGCGACCGTTGCGCCCACCGAGATGTCGATGCCCCGGGTGGCGATCACGAGGGTCATGCCGAGCGCCACCAGCATCAACGGTGCGGCACGGTTGAGGATGTCGATCAGGCTGCCGTAGAGGTGGCCGTCGCGCCACTCCAGGCGCAGGAAGCTGGGGTTGAAGGCTGCGTTCAGGATCAGCAGCAACAGCAGCGTGACGATGGGCCACGCAAGGCGGTGCTCGAAAAGTTTCTTGATCATGCGTCTGCCGCGATCAGGTGATAGACCTCTTGCTCGCTGCTGCCCGCGGGCAGCTCGCCGACCTTGCGGCGGTCGCGCAAGACAGCGATGCGGTGCGAGACGCGCACCACCTCGCTCATCTCCGACGAGATGAAGACGATGGCCATGCCGCCCTCGGCGAGCGCCAGGATCTTGTCCATGATCTCCTGCTTGGCGGCCACGTCGATGCCACGCGTGGGCTCGTCGAGGATCAGCAGCCGCGGCTCGGTGGCGAGCCAGCGCGCCAGCATCGCCTTCTGCTGGTTGCCGCCGGAGAGCAGGCCGATGGGGGTGTCGATGCTGGCCGTCTTGATGCCCAGCGCCTTGACGTAGCCTTCCGCGAGCGCCGCCTGCTGCTCGCGCGACAGGTATTTCGTGAGGCCGTGCCGGGCCTGCAGCGCGAGCGCAATGTTTTCGCGCACGGAGAGCTCGGCCACGATGCCGTCGGCCTTGCGTTCCTCGGGGCACAGGCCCAGGCCGTGGCGCACCGCATCGGCGGGGGTCTTGAACGCGACGGCCTCGCCGTCCACCCGCAGCTCGCCACTGTCGGCCGACGACAGGCCAAAGAGCAGCCTCGCGAGCTCCGTGCGGCCCGAGCCGAGCAGGCCGCCGAGGCCCACCACTTCGCCGGCGTGCACGGTGAGGTCCATGGGCTGCACCTGGCCACGCTCACCGAGGCCCTTCAGCTCCAAAAGCGGCACCGCGCCCTCGGCCACCGGACGGGCCTGCGCCTGGCCCCGGCTCGCCGCCAGCTCACGCCCCACCATCGCGGTGATGAGCGCGGTGGGGCCGAGCGAGCTGGCCGGGTACTCGCCCACCAGCTCGCCGTTGCGCAGCACGGTGATGCGGTCGGAGATCGCGTAGACCTGCTCCAGGAAGTGCGTGACGAAGAGGATCGCCATGCCTTCGCCGCGCAGTCGGCGCAGCGTGTCGAAGAGCCGCGCCACTTCGTCTTCGTCGAGGCTGGAGGTCGGCTCGTCGAGGATGAGCACCTTGGCCGACACGCTCAGCGCGCGCGCAATGGCCACCATCTGCTGCACGGCCACCGCATAGCTGTCGAGCCGGCGGGTGACGTCGATGCGGATGTTGAGCCGGGCGAGCCACTCCTCGGCCTGCCGGTTCATGCCAGCCCAGTCGATGCGCCAGGCACCGAGCGCACCCTTGCGCGGGTAGCGGCCGGCGAAGATGTTTTCGGCGACCGAGAGGTTCGGGCAGAGGTTGACCTCCTGATAGACAGTGCTGATGCCCAGGGCCTGCGCGTCTTGCGGCGAGGTGGGGGCGATCGGCTGGCCGGCGAGTGTCATCTCGCCGCCATCGGCCGCGTAGACGCCCGTCAGCACCTTGATGAGCGTGGACTTGCCCGCCCCGTTCTGCCCCATCAGGGCATGCACTTCGCCAGGAAAAAGGCGCAGCTCCACGCCGTGCAGTGCTCGCACGCCGAAGAACTGCTTGGACACGCCGCGCAGGTGCAGCAGCGGCTCAGGGTGGTGGTCGGTCATGGAAAAGTGGATCAGGCCTTGTTCTTGTTGTACACGTCGATGAAGACCGCCGCCAGCAGCACCAACCCCTTGATGACCTGCTGGTAGTCGATGCCGATGCCCATGATGGACATGCCGTTGTTCATCACGCCCATCACGAAGGCGCCGATCACCGCGCCCATCACCTTGCCGACGCCGCCGGAGGCCGAGGCGCCGCCGATGAAGCAGGCAGCGATCACGTCGAGCTCGAAGCCAAGGCCGGCCTTGGGCGTGGCGGTGTTGAGGCGCGCGGCAAACACGAGCCCGGCCAGTGCGGCCAGCACACCCATGTTGGCAAAGGCGAAGAGCGTGAGCCGCTCGGTCTTGATGCCGGACAGGCGCGTGGCCTTCTCGTTGCCACCGAGCGCGTAGATGCGGCGGCCGAGCGTGGTGCGGTGGGTGATGAAGTCGTAGACGAGCATCAGCACCACCATCACGATCAGCACGTTGGGCAGGCCCTTGTACGAGGCCATGAGCCAGCTGAAGGCGATGATCGCGCCAGAGAACACCAGCGTCTTGCCGAGGAAGAACGGGTACGGCTCCTCGTCCATGCCGTGCTTCGCCAGGTGCCGGCGTGCGCGCATCTGCACGGCGAACCACACCGCGGCGGCAATCACGCCGATCACCAGCGAGGTGAGCCGCAGGTTGTCGTCATTGAACAGCTCGGGGATGAAGCCGGAGCTCAGGCGCTGGAACGCGACCGGGAACGGCCCGACCGACATGCCGCCGAGCAGTGCGAGCGTGAGCCCCTTGAAGACCAGCATGCCCGCCAGCGTGACGATGAAGGACGGGATGCGCCTGTAGGCCACGCACCAGCCCTGCGCCCCGCCGATCACGGCGCCGGCGATGAGGCAGACGAGCGTGGTGGGCACCGGGTGCCAGCCGTGCTGCACCATCAGCACGGCCGCCAGCGCGCCGATGAAGCCGCACACCGAGCCCACCGAGAGGTCGATGTGGCCGGCCACGATCACGAGCAGCATGCCCAGCGCCATGATGACGATGTAGCTGTTCTGCAGGACGAGGTTGGTGAGGTTGAGCGGGCGCAGCAGCGTGCCGTCGGTCAGCACCTGGAACAGGCCCATGATGACCACGAGCGACAGCAACATGCCGTACTCGCGCATGTTGGCCTTCAGGAAGTTGCCGTGCTCCTTGCGGGCGGCGGGAATGGCGGCGGGGGCCACGCTGCTCATGCGGCGACCTCTTCTGCTTGGTGGATGGCGCTGCCGGACTTGACGATGGCGCGCATGATTTTTTCCTGGGAGGCTTCAGCCGCGGGGAATTCGGCCACGAAGCGCCCTTCGTTCATCACGTAGATGCGGTCGCACATGCCGAGCAGCTCGGGCATCTCCGACGAGATCATGAGGATGCACTTGCCTTCTTCGGCCAGGCGCGCCATCAGGCTGTAGATCTCGAACTTGGCACCGACGTCGATGCCGCGCGTGGGCTCGTCGAGGATCAGGAGCTCGGGCTCAGCGAAGAGCCACTTGCTCAGCACGACCTTCTGCTGGTTGCCACCCGAGAGGTCGACCACCGCCTGGTGCACGCCGGACGAGCGGATGTTGAGCTTGCGGCGGTAGTCGACGGCGACCGAGTGCTCCTTGCCGCCATCGATGACACCACCGCGCGAGACGGCGCGCAGGTTGGCGAGCGTGATGTTGCGGCGGATGTCGTCGTGCAGCACCAGGCCCAGCCCCTTGCGGTCTTCGGTGACGTAGGCGATGCCTTGCGCGATGGCCCGGTCGATGGTGCTGGTGTCGATGGGGCGGCCGTTCTTCAGCACCTCGCCCGTGATGCGCTGGCCGTAGGCGCGGCCGAAGAGGCTCATGGCCAGCTCGGTGCGGCCGGCGCCCATCAGGCCCGCGATGCCGACGATCTCGCCGCGGCGCACCGCGAGGTTCACGCCCTTCACCACCTCGCGCGTGGCGTGCAGCGGGTGGTGCACGCGCCAGTCGCGCAGCTCGAACACCACCTCGCCCGGGTTGGGCGAGCGCTTGGGGTAACGGTCGGCCATCTCGCGGCCGACCATCAGCCGGATGATGTGGTCTTCGCTCGCGGGCTGCTCGCGGCAGTCGAGCGTCTCGACGGTGCTCCCGTCGCGCAGCACGGTGATGGAGTCGGCCACCTTGGCGATCTCGTTGAGCTTGTGGGAAATGAGGATCGACGAGATGCCTTGCTGCTTCAGCTGCAGCAGCAGCTCGAGCAGCGCCTCGCTGTCGCTCTCGTTGAGGCTGGCGGTGGGCTCGTCGAGGATGAGCAGCTTCACCTCTTTCGCGAGCGCCTTGGCGATCTCGATCAGCTGCTGCTTGCCCACGCCCAGGTGCGTGACCAGCGTGGACGGTGATTCGTTCAGCCCCACCTTCGCGAGCAACTCACGCGTGCGGCGATGCGCCTCGCCCCAGTCGATCACGCCATGGCGTGCGGGCTCGTTGCCGAGGAAGAGGTTCTCGGCAATCGACAGGAGCGGCACCAACGCCAGCTCCTGGTGGATGATGATGATGCCGAGCTTCTCGCTGTCGGCGATGCTCTTGAAGCGGCGCAGTTCGCCCTGGTAGTGGATCTCGCCTGTGTAGGTGTCGCAGGCGTAAACCCCGCTCAGCACCTTCATCAAGGTCGACTTGCCGGCGCCGTTTTCGCCGACGACGGCGTGGATCTCCCCCTGGCGCACGGCGAGGTTGACGTTGCTGAGCGCGTTGACGCCCGGGAACGTCTTGGTGATGCCGCGCATCTCGAGGATGTTCATGGCTTTGGGGATTCAAAAAAGAGCCTGCGCAGACGAATCGGGGTCAGACGCAGGCTCAAGCCGCTTGAACGCCTGGGTTACTTGACTTGCGATTCGGTGTAGTAGCCGCTGCCCACCAGCACCGGCTTCCAGTTGGACGCGTCCACGCTCACCGGCTTCAGCAGGAACGAGGGCACGACCTTCACGCCGTTGTTGTAGGTCTTGGTGTCGTTGATCTGCGGCTGCTTGCCGGCCAGCACGGCATCGACCAGGTCGACCGTGACCTTGGCGAGCTCACGCGTGTCCTTGAACACGGTGGAGTACTGCTCGCCTGCCAGCATCGACTTGACCGAGGGCAGCTCGGCGTCCTGCCCGCTCACCACCGGGAACGGCTGCTTCGGCGTGCCGTAGCCCACGCCCTTCAGCGACGAGAGGATGCCGATCGACAGGCCGTCGTACGGGCTCAGCACCGCATCGACACGCGCGTTGGTGTAGTAGGCCGAGAGCAGGTTGTCCATGCGGGCCTGCGCCACGGCGCCGTCCCAGCGCAGCGTGCCGACCTTGTCCATGCCCATCTGCTTGCTGCGTACCACGAGCTTGCCGCTCTTGATGTAGGGGTCGAGCACCGACATCGCGCCGTTGTAGAAGAAGAAGGCGTTGTTGTCGTCGGGCGATCCGCCGAAGAGCTCGATGTTGAACGGGCCCTTGCCCTGCTTCAGCCCGAGCTTGTCGACGATCGAGTTCGCCTGCAGCACGCCGACCTGGAAGTTGTCGAAGGTGGTGTAGTAGTCGACGTTCTTCGAGCCGCGGATGAGGCGGTCGTAGGCGATGACCTTGACCTTCTTGTCGGCCGCCTTCTGCAGGGCGTCCGAGAGCGTGGTGCCGTCGATGGCGGCGATCACCAGCACCTTGGCGCCCTTGGTGATCATGTTCTCGACCTGGGCGAGCTGGTTGGGGATGTCGTCGTCGGCGTACTGCAGGTCGGTCTTGTAGCCCTTGGCCTGGAAGTACTTGACCATGCTCTGGCCATCGCTGATCCAGCGCGACGACGACTTGGTGGGCATCGAGATGCCGATGAGGCCCTTGTCCTGGGCCTGGACCTGGGGCAGCCAGGCGACGAGGCCGGTGGCGAGCGCCGCGACGATGAGGCGACGAATCTTCTGCATGCGTGTCTCCTAAGGGATGAGGCAAGCCAGACCGGGGCCGCTGCATGGGCGGCCCCGTGACACTGGCTCGTGGTCAGCGAGTGATCAGTACTTGCGCTTGGGGAATTCCTTGGCGGCCACTTCCATCGGGAAGACGCCTTCCTCGGTGACGATTCGCTTCGGGATCGGCTTGCCGGCGACCAGGTCCTTCACCGCGGCCATCAGCTGAGGGCCGAGCAGCGGGCTGCACTCGACCGAGACGTTCAGCTTGCCGGCGATCATGGCTTCGAAGGCGCCCTTCACCGCGTCGATCGAGATGATGAGGATGTCCTTCGCGGGCTTCAGGCCGGCCTCTTCGATCGCCTGGATGGCGCCGATCGCCATGTCGTCGTTGTGCGCGTAGAGCACGTTGATCTTCTTGCCCTCGGCCTTGAGGAAGGCTTCCATCACTTCCTTGCCCTTGGCACGGGTGAAGTCGCCGGTCTGCGAGCGGATGATCTTGAACTTCGGGTCGGCCTTGATGATTTCCTCGAAGCCCTTCTTGCGGTCGATGGCCGGAGCGGAGCCCACGGTGCCCTGCAGCTCGACGATGTTGACCGGGGTGTTATTGCCCTTGGTCTTGTCGACCAGCCAGCGCGCGGCGCGGCGGCCCTCTTCGACGAAGTCGGAGCCCATGAAGCTGACCCACAGGCTGTCGTCCTTCTCGTCGACGGCGCGGTCGGACAGGATGACCGGGATCTTCGCGGCCTTGGCCTCACGCAGCACCGTGCCCCAGCCCGACTCGACCACCGGCGAGAAGGCGATCACATCGACCTTCTGCGCAATGAAGCTGCGGATGGCCTTGATCTGGTTCTCCTGCTTCTGCTGCGCGTCGGAGAACTTGAGCTCGATGCCGGCTTCCTTGGCCGACGACTTGATCGACTCGGTGTTGGCGGTGCGCCATTCGCTTTCAGCGCCGATCTGGCTGAAGCCCAGCACGATCTTCTTCTGGGCAAAGGCGGTCGGCAGCAGGCCGGCCAGCGGAGCGGCCGTGGCGGCTGCGATCAGGGTGCGTCGTTGCAGTTTCATGTTGTCTCCTCGTTGGGATGTCTTGGTGGAATGTTCGGCGGAACGAAGCGGCGTATGGAAGTGAACGTCTTTCGTGGAAGACCTTCTGTTGTGTGACAGCGAATAAATCTCAGGAAAACGTGTAGGCCGTCTTGACGGTCGTGTAGAACTCGGCGGCATAGCGGCCCTGTTCACGCGGGCCGTAGCTGGATCCTTTGCGGCCGCCGAAAGGCACGTGGTAGTCGACGCCTGCGGTGGGCAGGTTGACCATCACCATGCCGACCTGGGCGTGGCGCTTGAAATGCGTGGCGCGCTTGAGCGAGGTGGTGCAGATGCCGGCGCACAGGCCGAAGGGCGTGTCGTTGGCCAGCGCCAGCGCGTGCTCGTAGTCGTCGGCGCGCAGCACGGCGGCCACCGGGCCGAAGATCTCTTCGCGGGCGATGCGGTGCTGCGGCTGCGCGAGGAAGAGCGCCGGGCTCATGTAGTGGCCGCGGGTGTCGCGCTCGATCACCTCGCCGCCCCAGAGGTGCTCGGCGCCTTCGGTGCGGCCGAGCTCCACGTACGACAGGTTCTGCGCGAGTTGATCGCTGCTGACCACCGGGCCGATCTCGGTCTCGCGCTTGAGCGCATGGCCGACACGCAGCGCCTTCACGCGGTCGCGCAGGCGGCTCACGAAGGCGTCGTGCACACCGGCTTCGACGATCAGGCGGCTGGAGGCCGTGCAGCGCTGGCCGGTGGAGAAGTACGAGCCTTGCACGGCGACTTCGACCGCCTGCTCGAGGTCGGCATCGTTGAGCACGACGAGCGGGTTCTTGCCGCCCATCTCGAGCTGCACCTTCGCGCGGCGGGCGGTGGTGGCCTTCAGCACCTGTTCGCCCACGCCCACCGAGCCGGTGAAGCTCACCGCATCGACGAGCGTGCTGTCGAGCAGCGCCTGGCCGACCTGGCGGCCGCTGCCCATCACGAGGTTGAACACACCCGCCGGCAGGTTGGCGCGGCTGATGATTTCGGCGAGCGACCAGGCGCAGGCCGTCACGATCTCGGCCGGCTTGAAGACGACGCTGTTGCCGTAAGCCAGGGCCGGCGCGATCTTCCACGCGGGGATGGCCAGCGGGAAGTTCCACGGCGCGATGATGCCGACCACGCCGACCGGCTCGCGCGTCACCTCGACATCGACACCCGGTCGCACCGAGGCCAGCTTCTCGCCGCCGATGCGCAGGGCCTCGCCGGCGAAGAACTTGAAGATGTTGCCGGCGCGCACCGTCTCGCCGATCGCCTCGGGCAGCGTCTTGCCCTCTTCACGGGCCAGCAGTTCGCCGAGCTCGTCTTTCCTCGCCAGGATTTCGCTGCCGATCTGGTCGAGCGCATCGGCACGGCGCTGTGGCGTGCTCTGGCCCCAGGCGCTGCGTGCATCGGCCGCGGCACGGATGGCCGACTGGGTCTGGCTCGCGTCGGCGCGGCTGTACTCGCCCACCACGTCGGAGAGGTCCGACGGGTTCTCGCTCACGCCGGTGGTGACGCCGTTTTCCCAGCGCCCGTTGATGTAGTTCTTGAAGGTCTGCTGTGCCATGGCGTTCAGAGTGTTTTCACGCCACCGAAGGCGAAGCCGCGCTCGGCCAGCGCCAGCGGGTTGACCAGCGGCGCGCCGAACTCGGGCAGCTCGATCTCGAAACGGTCGCCCGGCTGCACGCGCACGTTGTCGGCGAAGCTCAGCGTGGCGGTGCCGAAGAAGTGCAGGTGCAGGTCGCCCGGCCGGCGGTGCTCTGCGTATTTGAAGTGGTGGTACTCCAGGTTGGCGATGCTGTGGCTCATGTTGGCTTCGCCGGTCTGGAAGGGCTTCTCCCACACCACGTGGCCGTCGCGGCGGATGCGGCTGGTGCCGGCCAGGTGCGAAGGCAGCGCGCCGGTGCGCAGCTCGGGGCCGATGGCGCAGGCGCGCAGCTTCGAGTGGGCGAGGTAGAGGTAGTTCTGGCGCTCGGTCACGTGGTCGGAAAACTCGTTGCCGATTGCGAACCCCAGGCGGCGCGGCTGACCGCTGCTGTCAATGAGATAGAGGCCGACCAGTTCAGGCTCTTCGCCGCCGTCGAGCGCGAAGTCGGGCATGGTGAGCGGCGCACCGGGCGCGGCGACGATGTGGCCGTTGCCCTTGTAGAACCACTCGGGCTGCACGCCGGCGCCTTCGGCCGGCTTGCCGCCGTCGAGGCCCCACTTGAACATGCGCATCGAGTCCGACAGCGTTTCTTCACCGCCCGCGAGCTTGTGGTGCATCGCGTCGCGCGCGGCGGCACTGCCGAGGTGGGTGAGGCCGGTGCCGCTCACCAGGCAATGTGCCGGGTCGGGGTGGGTCACCGGCGGCAGCAGGCGACCTTCTTGTTGCAGCAGCGCGTAGGGCAACGCGGCGCCGGGCGCATCGCGGCTCTCGGCAAAGGCTTCCAGCCCGATGCCACGCGACAGCGCCGCATCGGCCAGCGCATAGCTGCTGCGGAAGCCGCCGACACGGCGCACGCCGTCGGCCGTGACGCGGCCCACGCTGCATGCGTTGTCGTCGTCGATGAACTGGATGAGTCTCATGGAGGGCTGGGGGCTTCGAAAGGTGCCGCATGGTACGTAGCCGACAGATAACTTCCTAATAGAAATTTGCCGGTAACCGATATACGATTTCTTATCAATGAAAACCCCAAGCCTCGTTTCATGACGACGAACTACACGCACTGGTTCATCCGCGCCCGGCTCAAGACACGCCAGTTGCTGCTGATGGTGGCCTTGGCCGAGGAAGGCAACATCCACCGCGCGGCCCAGGTGCTCAACATGACGCAACCGGCTGCGTCGAAGCTGCTGAAGGACCTGGAGGACGTGCTGGAGGTGCCGCTCTTCGAACGCCTGCCGCGGGGCATGCGGCCGACCTGGTACGGGGAAACCATGATTCGCCACGCACGCGTGGCGCTGGCCAGCCTCAACCAGGCGCACGACGAGCTCACCGCCCTGAAGGCCGGCCGCTTCGGGCAGGTGAGCGTGGGCGCGATCACGTCGCCGGGGCTGGTGCTGCTGCCTCCGGCCGTGGCGCTGGTAAAGCAGGAGCACCCGAGCCTCAACATCTCGCTGCAGATCGAGACCAGCGACGTGCTGATGGAGCGGCTCTCGCACGGCAAGCTCGACATGCTCGTCGCCCGGCTTTTCGCCCAGCACGACAAGACCGACCTGCGCTACGAGGTGCTGGCCGAGGAGCCCGTGTCAGCCATCACGCGCCCCGGACACCCGCTGATCAACGTGTCGCAGCTCGGCCTGCGCGACGTGGTGAGCGCGGGCTGGATCCTGCCGCCCACGGGCAGCGTGCTGCGCCACCGCTTCGAGCTCATGTTCCAGGAAGAAAGCCTGGAGCCGCCGGTCAACGTGGTCGAGACCAGCGCCCTGCTCTTCATCACCAAGATGCTGCAGCAGAGCGACATGATCGCGGTGGTGGCGAGCGACGTGGCGCGGTACTACGCCTCGCACGGCATCGTGTCGATCCTGCCGATCGACCTGCCGTGCCACATGGATGCCTTCGGGCTCATCACCCGCACCGACAAGCTGCTGTCGCCGGCGGCGAAGGTGATGCTGAAGGCGCTCAAGAGCACGGCGGTGACGGTGTACGGCTCGCGCTTCGAGCCCTCGGCCGAAGACCTGGATTGACGAGGCTCAGGTCCAGCCAGCGTCGACGGTGAACTCTTGCGCCGTGCACATGGCGGCATCGTCCGAGGCGAGGAACAGCACCATGCTCGCGATGTGCTCCGGCATCAGCTTGTCGGGCAGGCACTGGTTGCGGGCGATCTCTTTTTCGCCCTCGGCGTCGAGCCACATCTTCACCTGCCGCTCGGTCATCACCCAGCCCGGCGTGACCGTGTTGACGCGGATGCGGTCCTGGCCCAAGCCCGAGGCGAAACCGCGCGTGAGCCCGTCGACGGACGACTTCGACACCGCGTAGCACGGGTAGTCGCTGTTCTTTGTCTGCCAACCGATGGAGCCGATGTTGACGATGGAGCCGAAGCCCAGCCGCTTCATGCCCGGCACCACCGACTGGATGGCAAACATCGCCGGGCGCTGGTTGATGGCGATGCGGTTGTCGTAGTACTCGGGCGTGATCTCTTCCAGCGTGTGCCGGTCGTCGCTGGCCACGTTGTTGACCAGCACGGCGAAGTCGCCCAGCGCTTTCGCGGCGTCGGCGATCGCCGATTGCAAGGCCGGGATGTCGCGCACGTCGCAGCGGCGCCACCAGATCCGGCTGGGACCCAGCTTTTCCGCCAGCGTGCGGCTCGACGCCTCGTCGATGTCGACAAAGGCCACGCGCGCACCCTGCGCGACAAAGGCGTCGACCAGCGCCGCGCCGATCCCGCTGCCGCCACCGGTGATGAAGACGGTGCGGCCCTGCAGGCTGGGATAGGTGGCGAGTCGAGAGGGGGAAGGCATGCGATCTCCTGATGTATTGCAATCTTTATATGTCACGAGTTTTTTTCTTTATTTTTCTATTATCAATGTGCCTTGTTAGCATCCGCCGCGTCAAGCGCTATCGCGCCCGAGCCCATAAAAGCACCGAGGACGACAACGAATGGATTCGAAGAAGAAGCCCGACGACAAGCCGGGAGACAAGCCCGTGCGCCGCAGCCAGGCCTGGTTCGGCAAGCAGGACCGCGATGGGTTCATGCACCGCAGCTGGCTCAAGAACCAGGGCTACCCGCACGACCTGCTCGACGGCCGCCCGGTCATCGGCATCTGCAACACCTGGAGCGAGCTGACGCCCTGCAACGGCCACTTCCGCGACCTGGCGGAGTTCGTCAAGCGCGGCGTGTACGAAGCGGGCGGCTTCCCGCTCGAATTCCCGGTGATGTCGCTCGGCGAAACGCAGATGCGCCCCACCGCGATGCTCTTCCGCAACCTTGCCAGCATGGACGTGGAAGAGTCGATCCGCGGCAACCCGATCGACGGCGTGGTGCTGCTGATGGGCTGCGACAAGACCACGCCTTCTCTCATGATGGGCGCGGCCAGCTGCGACCTGCCGACCATCGGCCTGTCGGGCGGGCCGATGCTCAACGGCAAGTTCCGCGGCCGCGACGTGGGCTCCGGCACCGGCGTGTGGCAGATGAGCGAGATGGTGCGCGCCGGCGAGATGACGATGGAGGAGTTCACCGCCGCCGAGTCGTGCATGCACCGCTCCAGCGGCACCTGCATGACCATGGGCACGGCCTCCACGATGGCGAGCATGGTCGAGGCGCTCGGCATGTCGCTGCCGGAGAACGCCGCCATCCCCGCGGTCGACACCCGTCGCCACCGCCTTGCGCAGCTCACCGGCCGGCGCATCGTCGAGATGGTGAAAGAGGACCTGCGCATGTCGAAGATCCTCACGCGCCAGGCCTTCGAGAACGCCATCCGCACCAACGCCGCCATCGGCGGCTCGACCAACGCGGTGGTGCACCTGCTGGCGATCGCGGGCCGCATGGGCATCCCGCTCACGCTGGAAGACTTCGACAAGCTGGGCGCCGAGATGCCCTGCATCCTGAACCTGCAACCGTCGGGCAAGTACCTGATGGAAGACTTCTATTACGCGGGCGGCCTGCCGGCCGTCCTGCGCGAGATCACCTCGCGCCTGCATCTCGATGCGCTGACGGTCAACGGCAAGACACTGGGCGAGAACATCGCCAACGCCGCCTGCTACGACCGCGAGGTCATCAAGACCCCTGAAGAGCCGTTCATGGCCGACGCCGGCATCGCCGTGCTGCGCGGCAACCTGGCGCCCAATGGCGCGGTGATCAAGCCGTCGGCCGCGTCGGCGCACCTGCTCAAGCACCGCGGCCGCGCGGTCGTGTTCGAGAACATCGAAGACTTCCACGCCCGCATCGACGACCCCGATCTCGACGTCGACGAGCACTGCGTGATGGTGCTCAAGAACTGCGGCCCGCGCGGCTACCCCGGCATGGCCGAGGTGGGCAACATGCCGCTGCCGCCCAAGGTGCTGCAGAAAGGCATCACCGACATGGTCCGCATCTCTGACGGCCGCATGAGCGGCACGGCCTACGGCACCGTGGTGCTGCACACCTCGCCCGAAGCGGCGGCCGGCGGCACGCTGGCGCTCGTGAAGAACGGCGACATGATCGAGCTCGACGTGGCCAATCGGCGCCTGCACCTCGAGGTGTCGGACGAGGAGCTTGCGCGCCGCCGCGCCGACTGGCAGGCGCCCCCCGTGCCCAAGCGCGGCTGGTACAAGCTCTACGTCGAGCACGTGCAGCAGGCGCACCTGGGGGCGGACCTCGACTTCCTGGTCGGCAGCAGCGGCGCACCGGTGCCGCGCGAGTCCCACTGACGCCTGCGCGAGGAACAAAGTGGTTACGGCGCGAGCCCGCACAATCGCGCCGCCTCCACTTCGACCTGCCGACATGACTGCCCCGCGCCCCACCTCCGACCTGCGCTGCCTCTGGCCGGCCAACGCCACCCTGGGCGAAGGCACGCTCTGGTCGCCCCGCCGGCAGGCGATCTATTGGGTCGACATCCTCGGCCGTCAGCTGCACCGCTGCGAGCCGGAAGGCGGCCGGCGCACCAGCTGGCACTTCAACGAAGAGATCTCGGCCGTGGCCGAGCGCGCCCACCACCCCGGCCTGCTCGTCACTCTGCGCAGCGGCTTCGCGTTCTTTGACCCCGACACCGGCGCGCTCGAGCCGCTGCACGACCCCGAGCCCCACATCCCTGGCAACCGCTTCAACGACGGCAAGTGCGACGCCCAGGGCAACTTCTGGGGCGGCACGATGGACTTTGGCTGCACCGAACCCACCGGCAAGCTCTACCGCTTCGACGCCGAGCGCCGCTGCACCCTCGCCTTCGACGCGAACTACGCAGTCACCAACGGGCCGACCTGGTCGCTCGACGGCCGCACCCTCTACTTCAACGAAACGGCGAACAAGAAGGTCCACGCCTTCGACTTGGATGTGGCCACCGGCACGCTGTCGAACCAGCGCCTCTTCCTCCGCTTCGCCGACGACGACGGCTACCCCGACGGCATGACCACCGACGCCAGCGGCCGCCTGTGGATCGCCCACTGGGGCGGCGCGTGTGTCACCTGCCATGACCCGGTGACGGCCGAAGAGCTGGCGCGCATCCCGCTGCCGACCGATCACGTCAGCAACTGCTGCTTCGGCGGCCAGGACCTGAAGACCCTCTTCATCACCACCGCGCGCTTCGAGCTGAGCGATGCGCAACTCGCCGCTCAGCCGCTGGCGGGTGCGCTCTTTTCGATCGACCTCGACACCGCCGGCCGCGCGCCGAACCTTTACGCAGGCTGAAGGGATGCAACAAGACACCGTCTGGCTCGAACACGCCGGCCAACGCCTCGGCCTGCTGCCCACCCTGGGCGGCGGTATCGCCGCGTGGCAGACCTGGCACGCGGACACCTGGCACGACCTCTGGCGCCCCTGGGACGGTGCCACGGCCGACCGCTACACCTTCGCCAATTTCGCGATGCTGCCGTGGACCAACCGCATCAGCCGCGGCGGCTTCGAGCAGGCGGGCCACTTCCACCCTATGGCGCCCAACCGCGCCGGCGAGCCCTATCCCATCCACGGCGACGGCTGGTTGCAGGCCTGGCGGGCCGAGCGGCCACGCGTGAACACGCTGCGCCTGTCGCTCGAGTCCAAGCACCACGACGGCAACCCGTACCACTACCGCGCCGAACAGGTCTTCACGCTGCTCGACGCCGGGCTCGACCAATCCATCCACATCACCCACCTCGGCGCCGAGCCCCTGCCCTATGGCACGGGCCTGCACCCCTACTTCCCGCGCACACCCGGCACGCGCATCACCACCTCGGTGAAGGGCGTGTGGCTCAGCGGCAGCGACCCGCTGCCGACTCGCCACACCGAGGAGATCCCCGCCGACTGGGACTTCAACCGCGGGGCGCCCGCGCACGGCAGCTTCGTCGACAACTGCTACACCGGCTGGTCGGGCGAAGCCCACATCGACTGGCCCGAACACGGCCTGCGCGTGACGATGCGCGACCTGGCCACACTGCGGCGCGGGCGCAACGACGGCTACTGCCTGATGTACCGACCACCGCAGGGCAACGCCTTCTGCTTCGAGCCTGTCACCCACCCGATCGACGCCTTCCACCTGCCCAGCCGTCCGGGGCTGCAGGTGTTGGCGCAGGGCGAAACGCTGAGCCTCGAGGTGCAGTGGCGCGTGGAGAAATCGACGCGCTGAGCCCTGGCCTCGCGGCGGCGAACCGATTCTGCGGCCAAGGTCTTGCAGCGCTCGCTACGATGTGCGCCACGGGCGGCGTCTCCGCCCAAGCGTGCTCCCACCGATGATCGAGAAGTTCCTGGCCGGCGCCACGCTGGCGGTGTGCGTCGTGTTCATGCTCCGGCTCGTGGCCGGTGCGCAGCGCCGGGCTGCGCTCGACGCCTGGGCGCGCCTCACCTGGCTGCGCCTGAAGCACGGCTGGCTGCAGCTCTACCACTGGCGCAGCTCGCGCAAGAGCGCCGAGCGCCTGGCCGAAGAGGCCATCCGCCGCGCCCGCGACGACGGCCACTGGGAAGGCAACGTCTACAAGCCCAAGTCGTTCAGCAAACGGCCGCCGCGCGACAAGATGCACTGAGGGCCGCCGAAGCGGCTCAGAACGCCCGGCCGAGCGTGAAGTAGCCGCGCGTGCCCTTGGGAGCGTCCAGGCCCTGAGCCAGGCCGATGCGCACCTGGAAGCCGAGCGCGTAGAGCAACTTGAGGTCGGCCAGCACTTCGACCCCCACACCGCGGCTGTAGTGCAGCGGGCGGTTGCCGGTGTCCCACGCGCCGCCGATGTCGAAGAAGGCTGCCGCCGACACGCGGTTGATGCCGACTGCGGGCACCATGAAATGGCGGTCGATGTCGGCAATGGGCGTGCGGAACTCGAAGCTCGTGACGCGCGCCTTGCGGCCCAGCAGCACACGCTCGTTGCCGCGGTAGCCGCGCAGGGTGATGTCGCGGTTGTTGAGCGCGAGGCCGAACTGCAACTGCGGGTCGACCGCACCGCCGAGCTGGAAGGGCTCGGTCAGGCCTTCGGCCCAGGCCTCGGTGTGGCGCAGCGCGATCACGCTGCGGCCCACCGGCACGAAGCCGCGCCAGTCGAGGCGCACGACGTCACCGTCGTAGTCGTTGCGGCCGTCGCGGGCGAACGGGCGATAGCTCTCGTAGAGCAAGGTCGCCTTCTGCCCGCGGTTGTCGCCTTCGGACCACCAGCCGCCGCCGGTGGTGTCGTACTCGAACAGGCCGGCGAGCATGCGCTCGGTGCGGTTGACGGGGGCGTTGAAGGCCTCGGGGTGCACACGCTCGACATGGTCGAGCGCCGCACCCACGCCGAACAGCACGCGCCGGTCGAGGCGCAGCCACGGCACCACGCTCAGCCACTGCGCGCTGGTGTTGCGGTCGAAGGCGCGCACGTCTTCGGTGTCGTCGCCGTTCACCCAGGCACGCGGCGTGAGGGTGCGCTGCAGGGTGAAGACATGCTGGTCGCGGAAAAGGTACTGCACCGCGCCCACCGGCTCGTGCTGCGTCACCTCGTACGCCAGGGTGGCGGCGTACTGGTGCCAGCCGAGCGCGTCAGCCCCGAACACGCTGGCGCCCACGCTGAAGAGCCCGCGGTCGCTCGAGCTCACCGGGAACCACGCCCGCGGGTAGACGGAGCGCAGCGCGCTGTAGGAGCGGCCGGCACCGAGGACGGGGTTGGTCACGGCGGCCGGCGCCGGCGCCGGCGCTGACGCTGCAGTGGCGGCCGGTGCGCGCTCGAGCGGCGCCGCCGTGCCCAGGCGACGCAGTTCGAAGCCGCCGGGCGCGACCACGGCCATCGCGAGCGAGCCGTCGTCCTGCGTGCCGCCTTGAGCCGTCACGCGGGTGTGGGTGTGGCTGAGCTTGACCCAGGCGCCCCCTTCCAGGCGATAGACGTTGAAGACGCCATCGCGCACGGCGATGAACTCCAGCCCCTTGGGGCCGTGCACCAGGCCGTGCACCGGCGCGTCGTGCGTGAATAGCAGGCGAGGCGCCGGTGTGGGCTGCGAGAGGTCGAAGGCGTCGACACGCCATGCACCCGCGCGCTTGCTCGCCACGGCGAGCTGCTGGCCATCGGGCGAGACGGCCAGGTCGATGAGGTTGATCTCGCCGGGCGGCTCCCACAGCACACGTTGCTGCCGTCCTTGTGCATCGAGCTGCACCAGGCGCGTGATGCCCTGCCCCTGCTGCAAGGCGACGATGCCGCCACCGGCCTGCACGGCACGGCGCAGCCGCGCGCAGTGGGTGAGCTGGCGCAGGTCGCCATCGGCGTCGACGCGGTAGACGTCGTAGGCGAGGTAACGCCAGTTGCACACGTCCGGCTGGCTCAGCAGCACCTCGCCCTTGGCGTTGACGTGCAGTTCGGCGTTGCCGTTCACGTCGGCGAGCACGGTCTGCTTGCCGTCCTTGGCGATCTTCACGAGCTTGGCATGGTGCAGGCCGTCTTCCAGCACCGCCAGCGTCTCACCGCCCGGCAGCGCGGCGACCGCGCCCACGCCGAACATCGGGCCGGCGAGGCGCTCGCCTGCCACCTCGGCCTTCTGCTTCAGCGGCTGCGAACGTTCCCGCACCTGCTGCTGCAGGTCGGCGAGGAACTCAGCCCACAGCACGTCGAGCTGCTTGCCGGTGGCCTCGTACGGGCTGTTGTGCAGGCGTGGCCAGAACGGCGGGTTGCCGCTGTAGTGGTGCACGACCTTGGTGACCGACTCCTTGCCGTAGCGGCGGGCGAGGAAGTCGAAGAAGTAGGCGCCGTAGAGGTACGACTTCGACAGCGGCAGCGCGCGGCCATTGGCGTTCAGCTCGCGCAGCGACAGGAAGCCCCGGCCCGCCTCGGCACGCAGCCAGGCTTCAAACACCGGCCCGCGCAGGCGGCCGCGGCCGGTGCCGGGCTCGCTCTCCTGGTAGACGGCCAGGCCTTCGACCATCCAGTTCGGCTGAAACACGTTGGGAAAGAAGAACGGCTGCCGGCCGAAGATGCTCTGCAGCACGCTCGGGAAGCCGCGCACCTTGTCGAGGTGCACGGTGTGGGTGAACTCGTGGGTGATGAGCAGCTCGAGCCAGTCGCTGTTGTCGAGCAGCTCGCCCGAATCGGGCGGCGCCATGTAGACGCCGATGATGTTGTAGGGAAGCGGGGTCGAGAAGCCGTTGGCCAGGTCGTACTGGTCGATCAGCAGGATCTCGGTGCGGCCGCGCGGCTCCCATTGCAGCGCCTGGGTGATGCGCGGGTACACCTGCTCGGCGATCCGGGCGACCCGCTCGGCCTGCGGACGCCACGCGGCGCGGTAGTTGATGCGGAAGTGCGCCGTGTCGGCACTCTGCCAGTCGGGTGCGGGTTCGATGCTCTGGGCAACTGCAGCGCTGCATGCCCACCAGCATGACAGCAGGAAAACGAGGGTCCGGATCCAGGACATAGGGTCTCCACGGGGGGTGGTCTGCGTTTTTGTCGGGCGCAAGGGTACAGGACGACGGGCGCCCGGCCGGCGTACGCCCCTGTGACAGGCCGTTTCGGGGGCCTAGAGATGACGCGCCAGCGCCACGGCCAGCGCCTTGGCGTTGGCCCCGCTGATCATCTCGTCGTGGTCGCCGGGGGTGACGTCGATCTCCAGCCGGCGAGCGACCTTGCGCCACACCGGCAACGGGTCGCCGGGGCTGGGCCGCGATGCGCGCAGGAAGACCACCCGCCCTCCATAGGGCTCGGGCCGGTACTCGCGCAGTGCCACGAGCATCGCGCCACGCGTGCGGCGCAGGGCCGGCGGCAGGTTGGCTTCCTTCAGCACGTCGCCCACCAGTTCGGGGTGCTTGGGGGTGAGCCCGAGGGCCACGCGCCAGCGGTCGCTCAGCACCATCGCCTTCTTGTGCAGGTAGTCGATCTGGCCGCGCAGGGGCAGCGAGCGCAGCCGGCCCCAGGTCACATTCAGCCAGCCGGAGCAGTAGCGCGCCCATTCCCACAGCGGCAGGTAGCGGCCGTGCACGTGGGTGTCGATCAGCGTCACGAGCTCGACCGTCTCGCCGGCGCGGCTCAACTGCTGGGCGATCTCGTAGGCCACCAGCCCGCCGAAGGAATAGCCGCCCACGGCATACGGCCCCTCGGGCTGCACGCGCCGCATGTGGCCGATGTAGTCGGTGGCCATCTCGCGCACGCTGACGTAGGGCGCGTTCTCGTCGCCCACCGCCCGCGCCTGCAGTCCGTACACGGCGCGCTGGGTGTCGAGCGCACGCAGCACCGCCCACAGTTCGAGGAAGGTGCCGGCCAGGCTGTGCACGAGGAAGAACGGCCGCCCACTGCCGGGACGCAGTTGCACGAGCGGCACGGGCAGGTCCCACGCGGCCTGGTCCATCACCGCTGCCAGCTGCCGGATGGTCGGCGCCTTGAGCAGCGTGCTGGGCGCCAGGCGCTGGTCGGTGGACAACTGGATGTCGGTGAAGATGCGGGCGGCCAGCAGCGAGTGGCCGCCAATCTCGAAGAAGTCGTCGTCCAGGCCGATGGGCGAGAAGCCGAAGATCTTTTCCCACAGCGCCTGCAGGTAGGCCTCGTGGTCCTGGCGCGAGCGCCAGCCGGGCGCGGGCGGCGGTGGCAACGGTCCGGCCGGGACGGTGGGGATGCGCAACGTCGGCTCGCCGCGCAGGGCGCGCAGGGAGCCGGGGTTGAGCAGGCGCCGCATGTCGACCACGGGGCGGTCGTTGACCACGTCGCGCAGCGCCGCCACGCACACGCTGCCATCCGTCAGGCGTGGCAGCTCGGGCACCTGGAGCACGAGGTCGGGCACGTGCGCTGGCGAGGCGGCTTCGGCAAAGCGGCGGCGCATGCGGGCGATCAAGGAGCCGTCGAGGCTCGCGCCTTCGCGAAGCGCCAGCAGCAGCACGGCACGGCCTTCGCCGAGCTGGCCCGTCTGCTGCTGCTCGACCACAGTCGATTCACGGATCTCCGGGAACTCGCGCAGCAGGGGCAGCAGTTCGGCCGGCGCGATCAGCGACCCGCGCACGTTCATGAGCCCGTCGACGCGGCCGCGCTGCAAGAGCGCGCCGTCGGCCGCCCGCTCCACCCGCTCGCCGCTCGACCAGGCGCCAGGTGTGCGCTTCAGGTAGGTCTCATGGAAGCGCGTGCCGTGCGGGTCGTCGAGGAAGCCCAGCGGCCGTGACGGGAAATGCGCATGGCAGACGAGTTCGCCTTCCAGCCCGTTGCCGCGGTCGGCCACCCGCACGCCCAGGCCCAGGCTGTGGTTGTCGTCATGGTCGAGCGCCGGCCCGGCACGCTGCAGCAGCAGGCAACCGAGCAGGTCGGGGCTCATGCACAGCGCCTGCAGCGGCACGGGCTTGACCTTGTCATGCACCCAGCGGGCCGCGGCGTCGTCGAGCGTCATGCCTGTGTAGAACACCGACTGGAGCGCGCTCAGGCCGAACTCGCGGCCAGGGGCCAGGTCGGCGTGTTCGCCCAGGCGGAGGTAGGACGCATGGGCCACGAAGATCGTGGCGCCACCTTCCTGGGCCACGCGCCACAGCGTGCGTGCGTCGCGCACCGGGCCGTCGTAGAGCACGATGCAGGCGCCGCTGGCCAGGCTCGACAGCTGCCACAGCCACAGGGGCGAGGCGACCGAGGCCGGGGCAAACACCCGGCTGTGGCCGTCCATCCCCAGGTGCAACCGGTGCTCCTTGACGTGCTCGAGCAACACCCCGCCCGCCCCGTGCACCAGCGATTCCAGCTGCCCGTCGGCCCCTGCCGTGCGGGTGATGTAGAGCGGCTGGTGAAACGGGAACCGCGGCCAGGCGTCGGGCTCGTGAATGTCGGGGACGCTGGCCAAGGCCGCGGAGAGGTCCATCACCGGCAGCCCGAGCGGCGGCAGCTGCGCGGACGCATCGTCCAGCACCATCACCGCCTCCAGCGATGGCAGCGCCTGCACGACTTGCGCCACGCGTTCCGCCAGCGGCAGGCCGGTGTCGTGCGTCATGGTCCCGGCATGGGCGAGCAGCAGCCGGGGGGCGAGTGACTTGAACCGGGCGCTCATCAGCGCAGGGCCCATTTCCGGTGAAGCGAGCGCGAGGCTCGCACCGACGGCAGCCACGGCCAGCACCGCGACCACGGCACGTGCATCGCTGCGGGGCACCAGCACCACACGATCGCCTTCGGCCACACCGCCCTGGCGCAGCGCCTCCGCGAGGCGGGCCACACGCCGGCGCAGCTCGGCACGGCTCGTGCGCTCGAGGCTGCCGTCGGCCAGGCAGGTGACGACCGCGATCGCGTCGTCGCGCTGGCCGTCACCGGCCAGCAGGTTTTCGGTGAAGTTGAGCTTCAGCCCCGGGAAGTAGTGGCCCTGGTCGTCGTGAAGGCGGCGTTCGTCTCCGCTTGCGATCAACCGGGCATTGCGCCAGCAGGCCTGCCAGAACGCATCGGCATGGGCGGCGGGCGCGGCCACGCCGCGCGACGCGGCCAACGCGCCCAGCCCCGACTCGCCTGCCATGCCTGCTCCTTGAAAATTGCACCGCGAGCATCGGACGCGGGCGCGCAGATTGCCAGCGGCGGGGTCGCCAATTTCTTGTAGGCAATGGCCTACAGACATGTCGCGGGACCGCCACGCACCGTGGCCACGGGCATGGTCAGTTCTTGCTATGCCACGACACGGTGACAGGCCTGCTCCCCTGGGAAACTGCGAACGAGATCCCGAGGCCGCCCTGGCGACCCCGTGCCTCGGGGGTGTTAGCCCTTTTCGGGCTCCCTCTACATTCCGCGCACCACAAGGAGGAAAACATGAAAAGAATCGCTGCCATCGCTTTCGCGCTGCTGGCCTGCACAGCACAGGCTCAAACGTTCCAGGCGCGCGACCTCACCGGTGACGGCGTCACCGACGCTTTCTACGACAGCGCCCACGACCTGACGTGGCTGGCCGATGCCAACCTCTACGCCACCTTGGGCGGCCCCGCCGATCGAGACCCGCGCAGCTTCATGGGCGGCGTCCTTGCCTCGGGGCAGCTCCGCCTGAGCACGGCCATCAGCTGGGTCGACTCGCTGGTGGTGGGATCGGTGAGCGACTGGCGCCTGCCGGAGCGCGTCATACCCGAGGGCTATGTGCCGAGCGCCTCGTGTCCCCTGGCCTGCATCCAGTCCGCGCCGCTGTACGGGCAGTTCCCGAGCGAGCTGTCGTTCCTGGCCGGCGTGACCGGCCTGTTCTCGAACGTGATGAACGGGAACTACCTCAGCTGGACCTCGGACATGGCGTGGCAGGAGCTGCGGAACATCACCACCGGCAGAAGCGTCCTGTCCAACGAAACCAGCCTCATCACCGGCTATGTGCTTGCCGTGCGCAACGGCGACGTGGGCACGGCCGTCACGGCAATCGCCGCCCCGGTGCCTGAACCACAGACCTATGCGCTGATGCTCCTCGGGCTTGGCGCGGTCGGCGCGGCGTCACGCCGCCAACGCTCCCGCACGCCCAGACCCGCATGACCAAAAGCAAAACGGCACCCGCGGGTGCCGTTTTTTTGCGTTCATCCGGTGGACTGGTGGGCGGTGCAGGGTTCGAACCTGCGACCCCTGCCGTGTGAAGGCAGTGCTCTACCGCTGAGCTAACCGCCCAATCCGACGGGAAGCCGCAGATTATGCCACAAGCGCACGCCACGCCGTCTTGCCGCCGGAAGACTTGTCGAGCTCGGCGAGGATGCCCTCGTGCGCCGCGATTTCTTCATCGTTGGCCACGAGCACGGGCAGCTCGAACTGGCTGAAGTCGATGGCCGCCAGCACCAGGTCGGCTTGGGCCGCCTCGGTGGCGTCGATGACCAGCGAGTCCTGGCCGCGGGTCATGTTGATGTAGACCTCGGCAAGCAGGCCTGCGTCGAGCAGCGCGCCGTGCAGCGTGCGGTTAGAGTTGTCGACCTCCAGGCGCTTGCACAGGGCGTCGAGCGAGTTCGACTTGCCAGGGAACATCTCGCGCGCCATCACCAGCGTGTCGGTGACGCTGCCGACGTGCTCGGTGAACTTGCCGCGACCCAGGCGCTTCAGCTCCTCGTTGAAGAAGCCCACGTCGAAGCTTGCGTTGTGGGCGATGACCTCGGCACCGGCCAGGTACTCCAGCAACTCGTCGGCGATGGACGCGAAGAGCGGCTTGTCGGCCAGGAATTCATCGGTCAGCCCGTGGATCTTGACCGCGTCTTCGTGGTTGGGCCGCTCGGGGTTGAGATAGAAGTGCTTGTTGTTGCCGGTCAGCCGCCGGTTGACCATCTCCACGCAGCCGATCTCGATGATGCGGTCGCCCGACTCGGGGCTGAGGCCGGTGGTTTCGGTGTCGAAGAAGATCTGTCTCATGCCTTGGCTTTCTGCTCGCGCTGACCCGCCCACCACCACCAGAGCGCGCCGCCGAGCAACATCGGCACGCACAGCCACTGGCCCATGCTCAAGCCCAGCGGGAGGTTCTCGAGGCCCTTGTCAGGCTGGCGGAAATATTCGGCGATGAAGCGGCATACGCCATAGCCGACCACGAAGGCCGCCGCCACCTGCCCAGGGGCCCTCTGCTTGCGGCCGTAAAACCAGAGGAAGACAAAAAGCAGGACGCCTTCGAGCGCGAACTGGTACAGCTGCGACGGGTGGCGCGGCTGCTCGGTGCCCGATTGCGGAAACACCATCGCCCAGGGCAGGCTCGGGTCGGCGAAGCGGCCCCACAGCTCGCCGTTGATGAAGTTGCCGATGCGTCCCGACGCCAAGCCCGTGGGCACGCACGGGGCGATCACGTCGAAGGTCTGCAGCACCGGCCGCTTGTGCGTCCACGAGTAGATGGCCAGTGCTGCCCCCACGCCCAGCATGCCGCCGTGGAACGACATGCCGCCCTTCCACACCGCGAAGATCTCGAGCGGGTTCTGCAGGTAGTGGCCGAGGTTGTAGAACAGCACGAAGCCCAGCCGCCCGCCGATCACCACACCGAGCACGCCGTAGAACAGGAGGTCTTCGACATCGCGGCGCGACCAGCCGGCATTGGCGAACCAGGGCTTTTTCACCCGGACCGACGCCAGCCAGAGAAAGAGCCCGAAGGCGACCAGGTAGGTCAACCCGTACCAGTGGATGGCGACGGGGCCGATCTGGAGGGCGACAGGGTCGAACTGCGGATGGGTGAGCATGGACCGGCGAGTCGGAAGCGGAAAGCAGCGAACGATACCGCAGGCGCCGCAGCGACCTGCGACGCAGCGCGCGGATCAGGCCGGCTCGGCCTCGTGCAAGGTGCGCTGCACGTAGTCGACGAAGCGCGTGACCACCGGGCCGGCGTCCGAGGGCCACACGAGGCTCGTCTCCGCGCGGGGCGCCATCGCCCCGAGCGCCACCGGCAGGCGACGGTAGACCACGCCCGGCCGCTGCAAGGTCGTCACCGACTGCGGCACCCACGCCAGGCCCAGACCCGCAGACACCAGGTTGACGATCGTCTGCATCTGGATCGCTTCCTGGGCGATCACGAGCGACGCGCTGTGGCGGTGGTAGAACGCGAGCACCGCGTCGTACAAGGAAGGTGCAATCTCCCGCGGGAAGATGATCAGCGGCTGCGCGAGGATCTGCGACAGGGTGAGCCGCCGCGCCGTGGTGAGCGGCGAGGCCTCCGGCACCGCGAGCACCATCGGCTCGACGCTCACCGACAGCCGCGACAGGCCCTGCCCGCTGCCTTCCGGCACGATGCCGGGTGCATGCAGCACGAAGCCGGCATCGGCTTCGCCCAGCTCGAACGCACGCAGTTGAACGTCGGTCGTCGCTTCGCGCAGCACCACTTCGATGCCGGGCTCGATGTCGCGAAAGCCGCGCAGCCAGCCCGGCAAGGGCCCGAAGCCCACGGTCGACACGAAACCCAATCGCAGGCGCCCGATCGCGCCCTGCCCCACCGTTCGCGCGATCGACGACAGCGCCGAGGCCTGCTGCAGCAACTGCCGCACCGGCTCGACCAACGCCTGCCCCGCCGGCGTGAGCGACACCTGCCGGCGCGTGCGCTCGAAGAGCGGCACACCGAGGCGCGCTTCGAGTTGCTGAATGGCAAGGGTCAACGGCGGCTGCGTGATGTTGAGCTGCTTGGCCGCGCGGCCAAAGTGCAAGACTTCCGCCAGCACCAGGAACTGGCGCCACACACGCAGCTCGATCTGGGCGTTGTCGCTCATGACGGGGCTCTCAGCAGACCGTCAGCAACGCCGCGGCGTACGAGAAACGCGCGCTCTCGGGCACGAAGACCATGATGCGCTGGCCCGACTTCAGGTCACGGGTGCGCACCAGCTCTTCCAGCATCAGGATGAACGAGGCCGTGGCCACGTTGCCCACCTGGGCGAGGTTGGTGAACCACTTGTCCCTTGGGATGTGCAGGCCGGCATCGCGCAGGCCCTGGTACATGGGCTCGCGGAAAAGCTCGGACGACAGGTGCGGCAGGAAGTGGTCGATCGTCGCCACATCGAAGTCGCGCCTGCGCGCCACGTCCAGCGCGAACTGGATGCCGTGCTTGATCATGCGTTCGCTCAGAAGCCGCGTGTCCTGCTTGACCGAGAAGATCGAGCGGGCCAGCCACTCCTCGGGCTCGAAGCGACTCCAGCCACGAAGCTCGCCGTCCTTGCTCTTCTCGGCACCGACGTACATGCAGGTCTCGGCTTCGTTGGCGTACGAGCGCACGTCGATCCATTCGAGCTTCAATGGCTTCGCGCCACGCGGCTGGTTTTCAAGCCGCAAGGCGCCGGCGCCGTCCGAGAGCATCCAGCGCAGGAATTCCTTGTCGAACGAGAGCATCGGATTGGCATTGAGCTGCCGTTCCCGGTCGATCTCGGGCTGGAAGTGTTTGGCCAGCATCCAGTGCGACAGCATCTCGCTGCCGGTGCATACCGCATTGGCGGTGCTGCCGGTGGCGATCGACATCTGCGCGAGCTTGAGCGCCTGCATGCTCGCGGCGCACGAGCCGGCGAACGACGCGATCTCCAGATTCGGCGCCGGCAGCAGGCCGTGCACCATCGCCGCATGCGAGGGCACCAGCTGGTCGGGCGACGCAGTGCCGCAGGCGAGCAGCTGCAGGTCTTGTGCGCGGAAGCGGTCGTCGATCAGCGGCTGGATCGCCGCGGCCGTCATCGACGCATTGGTATGCGTGGGCTGGCCGCCCTTTTCAAGCGCGTAGTAGCGCTGCGTGATGCCGTTGTTACGCAGGACGATCGCCTTCGTGCGGGACGACTTGCCGCCGATCAGGCCGAGGTAGTCCTCCATCGCATCGTTTTCTACGGGGCGGTTCGGCAGGTAGTGGGAAATTCCTGTGACGTAGACGTTCTGCGATGACATGAAGAAGCTAGTAGCGAATTGCCAAACCAAAGCGCTCTCGATATGAGAGGCATATCACCGATCCATTTTATATATATTGGACGGCGACCAGCTGCGACGAGATACTGCCGCCCTCCCCGCATACCGCCAGGAAAGTCACATGAGCTCCAACCGTCGCTCGAAGAACATCACCGAAGGCGTGGCCCGCGCGCCCAACCGTTCCATGTACTACGCCCTGGGCTACCAGGAGGGCGACTTCAAGAAGCCGATGATCGGCATCGCCAACGGCCACTCGACCATCACGCCGTGCAACTCGGGCCTGCAGCGCCTGGCCGATGCGGCGGTGGTCGGCATCAAGCAGGCCGGCGCCAACCCGCAGATCTTCGGCACGCCCACCATCAGCGACGGCATGGCCATGGGCACCGAGGGCATGAAGTACTCGCTGGTGTCGCGTGAGGTCATCGCCGACTGCGTGGAGACCTGCGTCGGCGGCCAGTGGATGGACGGCGTCATGGTGATCGGCGGCTGCGACAAGAACATGCCGGGCGGCATGATGGGCATGCTGCGCGCCAACGTGCCTTCGCTCTACATCTACGGCGGCACCATCCTGCCCGGCAAGTACAAGGGCCAGGACCTCAACATCGTCAGCGTCTTCGAAGCCGTCGGCCAATTCAGCGCCGGCAAGATGAGCGAGGAAGACTTCTGCCAGATCGAGCGCCGCGCCATCCCCGGCAGCGGCTCGTGCGGCGGCATGTACACCGCCAACACGATGAGCTCGTCGTTCGAGGCGCTCGGCCTGTCGCTGCCCTACGCGTCGACCATGGCCAACGTGGAAGAAGAGATCGTGGCCATGGTGACCCGTGCCTCGCAGGTGCTGGTCGAGGCGGTGAAGGCCGACCTGAAGCCGCGCGACATCGTCACCAAGAAGGCGATCGAGAACGCAGTGGCCGTGATCATGGCGACCGGCGGCTCCACCAACGCGGTGCTGCACTTCCTCGCCATCGCGCATGCGGCAGGCGTTGAGTGGACCATCGACGACTTCGAGCGCGTCCGCCGCCGCACCCCCGTGTTGTGCGACCTGAAGCCCAGCGGCCAGTACCTCGCGATCGACCTGCACCACGCGGGCGGCATTCCCGCCGTGATGAAAGAGCTGCTCAGCGCCGGCCTGCTGCATGGCGACTGCATCACCATCACCGGCAAGACCGTTGCCGATAACCTGGCCGACGTGCCGCCGCTCTCGAAGGAGCAGAAGGTGATCCGCCCGGTGTCGGACCCGATCTACGCCGAAGGCCACCTCGCCATCCTCAAGGGCAACCTAAGCCCCGAAGGCTGCGTCGCCAAGATCACCGGCCTCAAGAACCCGACGATCACCGGCCCGGCGCGGGTGTTCGACGACGAACAATCCGCGCTCGCCGCCATCATGGCCAACCAGATCAAGGCGGGCGACGTGATGGTGCTGCGCTACCTCGGCCCGAAGGGCGGCCCCGGCATGCCGGAGATGCTGGCCCCGACCGGCGCACTCATCGGCCAGGGCCTGGGCGAATCGGTGGGCCTGATCACCGACGGCCGTTTCTCCGGCGGCACCTGGGGCATGGTGGTGGGCCACGTGGCGCCCGAAGCCTACGAAGGCGGCAACATCGCCCTCGTGCATGAAGGCGACTCGATCACCATCGACGCGAAGACCCTGGTGCTGCAGCTCAACGTGCCCGAGGAAGAACTGACGAAGCGCCGTGCGGCGTGGAAGCGCCCGGCCCCGCGTTACACCCGCGGCGTGCTGGCAAAGTTCGCCAAGAACGCCTCCAGCGCCAGCTCGGGCGCGGTGCTCGACAAGTTCGACTGACGCCTCTCAGGCGAGCATGAAAAAGCGGCCCTGCGGGGCCGCTTGTTTTTTGGGGATGCGGCCTTACTTCTTGGCCTTGCCGCGGCGCCCGCGGTGGTCCATGCCGAGGTTGGCGAGGTTTTCCACGCGGCGCTTGGCCACGCGCTCGTCCATCTTGTCCATCTCGCGGCGCTTGGTGTAGCCGGTCGCATCGGCCCACGCCCACCAGGCCACGGCTGCGGCCCAAGGCCACAGCACCGCCCACCATGACCACAGGCCGACCGGGCCGAATTCGGCCACTTTCATCACCAGCAATAGCACGCCGAGGACCACGAAATACATGCAAAGACCTCACGTCAGGCTTTGGCCGTCACGCCCGGGCTGTCAACGTGCGGCCCGTAGAATGCGTTGATTCCGGCAGTGCTGGAAATGTAATTCACCCCACCCGTCTTCGGCACCCGAAAGGAACCCATGAAGTCGCTGCTTTCCATGATTTTTGCCGCTTCCGCGCTCGTCGCTGGCCCGGCTTTTGCCAACGCCGATCTGGCCCAGAAGAAGAACTGCATGGCCTGCCACGCCACCGACAAGAAAGTGGTCGGCCCCTCGTACCAGGACGTCGCGGCCAAGTACGCCGGCCAGAAGGACGCCGTCGAGAAGCTCTCGGTGAAGGTGATCAAGGGTGGCGCTGGCGTGTGGGGCCCCGTGCCGATGCCCGCCAACACCGCGGTGAGCGACGCCGAGGCCAAGCAGTTGGTCACCTGGATCCTGGCGCAGAAGAAGTGATCGGCTGATCTCTTCGTCTCTCGACAAGGCCCCGCTCGCGGGGCCTTCGTCATTTGGCCCCACACTTCCGCTCATGCGCGTTTTCGCGATTTCCGATCTCCACGTCGACTACGAGCCCAACGCCCGCTGGGTGCAGGAGCTCTCGCTCGTGGACTACCAGAACGACGTGCTCATCGTCGCCGGCGATGTCTCCGACCATGTGGAGCGGCTGCAGGCCTGCCTTGAGACGCTGGCGCGGCGTTTCCGCCAAGTGCTGTTCGTGCCCGGCAACCACGACCTGTGGGTGCGCCGCGATGGCCCTGGCGTCGACTCCTTCGGCAAGTTCGAGCGTGTCCGCCAGCTGGTGAACGCCGCGGGTGGGAGCATGGAGGTATTCCACACCGGGCGCTTGAGCATCGTTCCGCTGCTCGGCTGGTACGACGGCTCCTTCGGCCAGCCCAGCGAAGAGCTGCGACTGGCCTGGGTCGACTTCCGCGCCTGCCGCTGGCCCGAGGGCTACGAGTCGCATCACACCGCGCAGGCCTTCATGGCGATGAACCGCTACCAGCGGCAGTCCGACGACGAGGTCATCGTGTCGTACTCGCATTTCCTGCCGCGCATCGACGTGATGCCATCGCGCATCCCGCTCGACAAGCGCTTCATCTATCCGGTACTCGGCAGCGCAGCCCTGGGCGAACAGGTGAAAGCGCTGGGCTCGGCGGTGCACGTCTACGGTCACAGCCACGTGAACC
The DNA here is from genome assembly GCF_016735515.1 of Piscinibacter sp. HJYY11. Classification (NCBI taxonomy): domain Bacteria; kingdom Pseudomonadati; phylum Pseudomonadota; class Betaproteobacteria; order Burkholderiales; family Sphaerotilaceae; genus Piscinibacter; species Piscinibacter sp. HJYY11. The sequence continues at coordinate 1,134,974 of NZ_JAERQZ010000001.1, forward strand.
GGCGCGTGGAACTCGACGGCACCCTCTTCGTCAACAACGCTTTCGCCTACCCGCACGAGACCCACATCGCCAAGAAGGAGCTGGTGTGCGTCTACGAGGCATAGCCCACCGATGACCCTCGCGCTCGACCGATCCGACGTCCACCTCTGGTTGGCCTTCTGCGCCGACGCCGGCCGCGAGCTCCTGCACGAGCGCTACCGTGCGCTGATGACGCCGGAAGAGCGCACACGCGGCGAACGCTTCTACTTCGAGCAGGACCGCGCCCGCTACCGCGTGACGCGCGCCCTCGTGCGCAGCGTGCTGTCGCGCTACGCGCCGATTGCGCCGCAGGACTGGCGCTTCGAGGCTACGTCCTACGGCCAGCCGGTGATCACCAACCCGGAACCCGAGGCGCAAAGCCTGTCGTTCAACCTCACGCACACCAGCGACCTCGTGGTGCTCGCGGTCACGCGGCAGCGCGCTGTCGGCGTCGACACCGAGAACATCACGCGGGGCGCCCTGCTCGATGTCGCCGACCGCTTCTTCGCGCCCAGCGAATGCGAGCACCTGTGGGCCCTGCCCGCCGAGCAGCACACCACCCGCTTCTTCGAGCTGTGGACGCTGAAGGAAAGCTACATCAAGGCACGAGGCATGGGCTTGTCGATCCCGCTGCACAAGTTCGCGTTCGACTTGCGCGAACCGGGCTCGGTGTCGCTCGCCACCCTGCCCGAGCTGGATGACCCAGCCGAGCGCTGGGCACTGCGCCACCTGTGGGCCACGCCCGAACACCCGCTCGCGCTGTGTGTGGAGCGCGGCGATCAGCCCGACTTCGCACTCACCGCGCGCCGCATCGTGCCGTTGGAAGGCGAGCAGGCCATCGACCTGCTCGCGTCACGGCAGAACTGATCCCTCAGTAGGCCTGGCCCAGCTGCTCGAGAATCGCCGGGTTCTCGAGCGTCGAGGTGTCCTGCGTCACCGCCTCGCCCTTGGCCACCGAGCGCAGCAGGCGCCGCATGATCTTGCCGCTGCGCGTCTTCGGCAGGTTGTCGCCGAAGCGGATGTCCTTGGGCTTGGCGATCGGGCCGATCTCCTTGCCCACCCAGTCGCGCAGCTGCTTGGCGATCGCCTTGGCTTCATCACCGGTCGGGCGCGGGCGCTTCAACACGACAAAGGCGCAGATTGCTTCGCCGGTGGTGTCATCAGGACGACCCACCACCGCGGCCTCGGCCACGAGCTCGGTGCACGAGACAAGCGCGGACTCGATCTCCATCGTGCCCATGCGGTGGCCCGACACGTTGAGCACGTCGTCGATGCGGCCGGTGATGGTGAAGTAGCCGGTCTTCTCGTCGCGGATCGCGCCGTCGCCAGCCAGGTAGTACTGGCCCTTGTAGTCTTCCGGGTAGTAGCTCTTCTTGAAGCGCGCGGCATCGCCCCAGATCGTGCGGATCATCGACGGCCAGGGCTTCTTGATCACGAGGATGCCGCCCTGCCCATTGGGCACGTCCTTGCCGGTCTCATCCACCACGGCGGCCTGGATGCCGGGGAACGGCAGCGTGCACGAGCCCGGCACCAGCGGCGTGGCACCCGGCAGCGGCGTGATCACATGGCCGCCGGTCTCGGTCTGCCAGAAGGTGTCGACGATGGGGCAGCGGCCGCCGCCCACGTGCTGGTGGTACCACTCCCACGCGGCGGGGTTGATGGGCTCGCCGACCGAGCCGAGGATGCGCAGGCTCTTGAGGTCGTATTGCTTCGGGTGCACGGCCTCGTTCGACTCGGCCGCCTTGATCAGCGAGCGGATGGCGGTGGGCGCGGTGTAGAAGATCGTGACCTTGTGGTCCTGGATCATCTTCCAGAAGCGGCCGGCATCCGGGAAGGTCGGCACGCCTTCGAACACGATCTCGGTGCCGCCGAGCGCAAGCGGCCCGTAGGCGATGTAGGTGTGGCCGGTGACCCAGCCGATGTCGGCGGTGCACCAGAAGATGTCGTCAGGCTTGAGGTCGAAGGTCCACTTCGTCGTGAGCGCCGCATGCAGCAGGTAGCCACCGGTGCTGTGCTGCACGCCCTTGGGCTTGCCGGTGGAGCCGGAGGTGTACAGCAGGAAGAGCGGGTGCTCCGCGCCCACCCACTCGGGCTCGCACGTCTCGGCCTGCGACGCGGTGAGCTCGTGCATCCACTTGTCGAGCGGCGCGTTCCAGGCGATCTTGCCGCCGGTGCGCTTGTAGACGATCACGTCCTTGATCGTCTCGCAGCCGCCGAGCTTCAGCGCCTCGTCGACGATGGCCTTGAGCGGCAGGGACTTGCCGCCACGCTGTTGCTCATCGGCGGTGATCACCATCACGGCGCCGGCGTCTTCGATGCGGTCGCGCAGCGATTGCGCCGAGAAGCCGCCGAACACCACCGAGTGCGTGGCGCCGATGCGTGCGCAAGCCTGCATCGCGACCACGCCTTCCACCGACATCGGCATGTAGATGACGACGCGGTCGCCTTTCTTCACGCCTTGCGCTTTCAAAGCGTTGGCCATGCGGCAGGTCTTGGCCAGCAGCTCGCGGTAGGTCACGTGGGTGACCTTGCCGTCGTCGGCCTCGAAGATGATCGCGACCTTGTCGCCAAGGCCGGCCTCCACCTGCTTGTCGAGGCAGTTGTACGAGACGTTCAGCGTGCCGTCTTCGAACCATTTGAAGAACGGCGCCTCGCCGCTGTTGAGCACCTGGGTGAAGGGCTTCTTCCAGCTGACGAACTCGCGCGCCAGCCGTGCCCAGTAGCCCTCGTAGTCGGCCGCGGCCTCGGCGCACAGCTTGTCGTAGGCGGCCATGCCTGACACATGTGCCTTTTGTGCGAGGGCGGCGGGTGGCGAATAGAGCTTGGTGGTGTCGGTCATCGCGGTCTCCTGGCCTTGGAATGGTGTGCAGGCAGCACCATAGGGGGGCGCTCTTACGAAGGGCTTACTCGACTCTGGCAAGGCCTGTGCCGCTCGAGCGTCCTGTCATGGTGTGACAACTAGAATCGCAGGCAACCGGACATTCCCTGAACCCTTTCGCCCCCGCCCCATGGCCGCCCAGAAGCCCGCTCAAGTCTCCCGCCGTCTGCGCACCCTGCCGCAGCTCATCTTTGCGAGCCGGTGGCTGCAGCTGCCGCTTTACCTCGGCCTCATCCTGGCGCAAGGCGTGTACGTCTTCCACTTCTGGGTGGAGCTCGTGCATCTGATCGAAGCCGCCGTGGGCGACAAGACCGCGCTGCAGGCCATCTACACCTCGGTGGGCATCACCGGCGACGCCGCAGCAGGCGGCAAGCTGACCGAGACGACCATCATGCTGGTCGTGCTGGGCCTGATCGACGTGGTCATGATCTCCAACCTCCTGATCATGGTGATCGTGGGTGGCTACGAGACCTTCGTCTCGCGCATGGACCTCGAAGGCCACCCCGACCAGCCCGAGTGGCTGAGCCATGTGAACGCCTCCGTGCTGAAGGTGAAGCTGGCCACCGCCATCATCGGCATCTCGTCGATCCACCTGCTGAAGACCTTCATCAACGCCGACGCGCTGAGCGACCGGGTGCTGATCGCCCAGACGGTCATCCACGTGGCCTTCCTGTTCTCGGCGCTTGCGATCGCGTGGACGGACCGCATCCTTTCGGCACCGAGCGCCTCAGCGCCTCACTGAAGCTTCGACGGGTGGAAACTCGACTCGCGCAGGTGCTGCTGGCGGCGCCGCGTGGGCCCGCGCCGCTCGGCGCGGATGAGGATCAAGGTGCCCAGCACGCCGGCGATCAATGAGCCGCCCAGCACGCCCAGCTTGACCTGCGTCTCGTAGCCGGGGCCATGGCCTTCGAAGGCCAACCCGCCGATGAAGAGGCTCATGGTGAAACCCACGCCGCAGAGCACGCACACACCGAAGAACTGCCAGCGGTTCGAGCCATCGGGCAGCTCGGCGGCCCCGGTCACGGCCAGCAGCCACGAGGCGCCGAACACGCCGACCGCCTTGCCCAGCACCAGCCCGGCGGCAATGCCCAGCGGCACCGCCTCGGTCAGCGTGCCGAGCGACAGGCCATGCAACACCACGCCGGCATTGGCAAACGCGAACATCGGCAGCACGGCAAACGCGACCCAGGGGTGCAGCGCGTGCTCGAGCGATTCCAGCGGCGAGGGGCCGTCTTCATCGTCCGTCTGCAGCGGAATCGCAAACGCGGTCACCACGCCAGCCAGCGTGGCGTGCACGCCCGACTTGAGCACGCAAAGCCAGATCACCACGCCCACCGCCAGGTAGGGCAACACGCTCTTCACGCCCGAACGGTTGAGCATGAAGAGCACCACGACCCCCACGCCCGCCGCGGCCAGCATCACCCACGACAGCTTGGCCGTGTAGAAGAAGGCGATCACGACGATGGCGCCCAGGTCATCGATGATCGCCACCGCCGTGAGGAAGACCTTCAGCGACGCCGGCACCCGCGAACCCAGCAGCATCAGGATGCCGAGCGCGAACGCGATGTCGGTCGCCGCGGGAATGGCCCAGCCGCGCAGCGCCACGGCGTCGTGCCAGTTGAATGCCGCGTAGATGCCCGCCGGCACGGCCATGCCGCCGATCGCCGCACCCAGCGGCAGCAGCGCCTGGCGAAAAGTCGAGAGTTCGCCCACCATCAGTTCGCGCTTGATCTCCAGGCCCACGAGCAGGAAGAACACCGCCATCCACAGGTCGTTGACCCACAGGATCAGCGGCTTGGCGAGCACCAGCGCGTCGTTGCCAAAGCGCACTTCGCCGGGGAGTTGCCGGAAGGCTTCGTATTCGATGCCCCAGGGCGAATTGCTGAGCAGGAGCGCTGCCACCGTGGCGGCGGCGAGCACGATGCCGCCCGCCGATTCGGCCGCGAAAAAGCGCTTCAGCGCATCGGTGATCACCGCAGGCCCCCTTCGATAAAATCTGCGCTTCCGCCCACCCGAGCCTCCCCATGACCACCATCCGCCACGCAGACCTCGTCGAGAGCGTCGCCGCAGCACTGCAGTACATCAGCTACTACCACCCGGCCGACTATATCCAGCACCTCGCACGCGCGTACGAGCGCGAACAGAGCCCGGCGGCCAAGGACGCGATTGCGCAGATCCTCACCAACTCGAAGATGTGCGCAGAAGGCCGCCGCCCGATCTGCCAGGACACCGGCATCGTCAACGTGTTCCTGAAGATCGGAATGGACGTGCGCTGGGAGGGCTTCAAGGGCTCGATCGCCGACGCAGTGAACGACGGCGTGCGCAAGGGCTACCTCAACCCCGACAACGTGCTGCGCGCCTCGGTGCTCGACGATCCGCTCTTCGCCCGCAAGAACACGAAGGACAACACCCCCGCCGTGATCCACATGGAAGTGGTGCCGGGCAACACGGTCGACGTGATCGTGGCGGCCAAGGGCGGCGGCAGCGAGAACAAGTCGAAGATGGTCATGATGAACCCCAACGACAGCCTGGTCGACTGGGTGCTCAAGACCGTGCCGACCATGGGCGCCGGCTGGTGCCCGCCGGGCATGCTGGGCATCGGCGTCGGTGGCACGGCCGAGAAGGCCGTGCTGCTCGCGAAGGAAGTGTTGATGGAAGACATCGACATGTACGAGTTGCTCGACCGCGGCCCGAGCAACAAGCTCGAGGAGCTGCGCATCGAGCTCTATGAGAAGGTCAACGCGCTCGGCATCGGCGCGCAGGGCCTGGGTGGTCTCACCACCGTGCTCGACGTGAAGATCAAGACCTACCCCACGCACGCGGCCAGCAAGCCGGTCGCGATGATCCCCAACTGCGCCGCCACGCGCCACGCGCACTTCGTGCTCGACGGCTCAGGCCCCGCCTACCTCGAAGCACCGAGCCTCGACCTCTGGCCCGACGTGAACTGGGCGCCCGACTACAACAAGAGCAAGCGCGTCAACCTCAACACGCTGACGCCCGCCGAAGTGGCCAGCTGGAAGCCAGGCGACACGTTGCTGCTCAACGGCAAGATGCTCACCGGCCGCGATGCTGCGCACAAGCGCATCCAGGACATGCTCGCCAAGGGCGAGCAACTGCCGGTCGATTTCACCAACCGCGTCATCTACTACGTGGGCCCGGTCGACCCGGTGCGCGATGAAGTGGTCGGCCCGGCCGGCCCGACGACCGCCACGCGGATGGACGGCTTCACCGAGATGATGCTGGCCAAGACCGGCCTGATCGCGATGGTGGGCAAGGCCGAGCGTGGCCCGGTGGCCATCGAAGCGATCAAGAAGCACAAGAGCGCCTACCTGATGGCGGTCGGTGGGGCGGCCTACCTGGTGGCCAAGGCGATCAAGGCCGCCAAGGTCGTCGGTTTCGCCGACCTCGGCATGGAAGCCATCTACGAGTTCGACGTGAAGGACATGCCGGTCACCGTGGCGGTGGACGCCGGCGGCACCTCGGCCCACATCACCGGGCCGAAGGAGTGGCAGGCCAAGATCGGGAAGATCCCGGTCGCTGTTGCCTGAAGAGCGGCCTGATGCCCCCACAAACGCCGGCTACTCGCCGGCGTTTTTGTTCGTGGCTTCTGCGGGGAGCGGGCGCGTGTGCACCACGCGCTGCGGGAACGGAATCTCGATGCCCTCGGCATTGAGCACCGCCAGCACCGCCAAGTTGACCTCCGACTTCACCGCGCCCTGCCCGTTCTCCGGGTCGCGGATCCAGAACTGCAGGGTCAGGTCCATGCCGTCGGCGGCAAAGGCCGAGAGCTGCACCGCCGGCGCCGGGTCGGGCAACACGCGAGGCACGGCCGCAATCGCGCTCACGAGCTTGGGCTGCAGCGCTTGCACGTCGGTGCCGTAGGCGACCTGCACCGTGCTCGAGATCGACAGGCGCGGGTCGGCCAGCGACGAGTTCTCGACCCGCTGCGTGATCAGCATCTCGTTGGGCACGATGGCTTCGCGGCCGTTGAGGGCGCGGATCACGGTGTAGCGGGTGCGGATGTCGGTGATGCGGCCTTCGAAGTTGTCGACCTTCACCATGTCGCCGATGCGCAACGAGCGCTCGGCGAGGATGACGAAACCGCTCACATAGTTGGCGGCGATCTTCTGCAAACCGAAGCCCAGGCCCACGCCGACCGCACCGCCGAGCACGCTGAGCGCCGTGAGGTCGATGCCGACCGCCGACATGGCAAAGAGCAGGCCGATGAAGAGCAACAGCGCGCGCACGATGTTGGCCGCCATCTTGCGCATCGAGAGGTCGTCGCCGGTGCCGCGGATGATCTTGCGTTCGACCGCCGCCGAGATCCACAGCGCGAGCACCATCACCACACCCGCGGTGAGCGTGCCTTCGATCAGGTTGCGAAGCGAGATCTGCGCGCCGCCGATCTTCCAGCGCACGCCGTCGAGCTGCTCCAGCACCGCCGGCATGACACCGGTCACCCACAGGACGACCGCGATCCAGGCGATCCAGGAGACGAAGCGCTCGATCACCCGCATCCACTGGCTGTTGGGGAACGCGGCCGTCAGCACCCGCACGGTCAGACGGATCAGCAGCAGCGAGGTGAGGATCGGGATGGCCACCTTGAACACCGCGACCTTCACCACGCCGACCAGCAGTTGCTTGGCGATCAGCGCGAGCACGAGCGCAAAGACCGGGAACAGCACGCCGTCGACCACGCTGCGACCGAAGAGCACGGCCCCCTGGATGTGCAGCACGCGGCGCAAGGCCGCGCAGACCAGCCACGACACGCCCAGGCAACCGAGCAGCACGCCGGCTTCGGTGAGTGCGCTCTGGGTGGTCAGGCTGCGCAGCAGCTCCTGGAACTCTTGCAGGTCGACAGTGGTGTTGTTCATTCTTGTCGTTTTCCATCACGGGCCCGTCATTCCCGCCAAAGCGGGAGCCGAGGCCTTGCTTCATCGTGGATTCCCGCCTCCGCGGGAATGACGGCTACAGGTCGGCCAGCACGCGCAGGTGCGTGGCCACGCTGCGCGACAGCGCGCCCAGCGCGTAGCCGCCTTCGAGGCACGAGACGATGCGGCCCTGGGCATGCCGGTCGGCCACGTCTTTCACGCGCCGCGTGATCCATTCGTAGTCGGCCTCGACCAGACCGAGCTGGCCGAGCTCGTCTTCACGATGGGCGTCAAAACCGGCCGAGATGAAGATCATCTGTGGCTTGAAGGCCTCGAGCCGCGGCATCCACATCGCTTCGATCATGTCGCGGATCTCCATGCCGCGCGTGTAGGGCGGGATGGGGAGGTTGACCATGTTCTCGCCCTTGGGCACGCCGCCGCAGTAGGGGTACAGCGGGTGCTGGAAAAAGCTCACCATCAGGATGCGGTCGTCGCCGGCGACGATGTCTTCGGTGCCGTTGCCGTGGTGCACGTCGAAGTCGACGATGGCTACGCGCTTGAGTCCGCGCACATCGAGCGCATGGCGCGCGGCAATGGCCACGTTGTTGAAGAAGCAGAAGCCCATGGTCTCGTCACGCGTGGCGTGGTGGCCCGGCGGGCGGACGGCGCAGAAGGCGTTGTCGACCTCGCCGTCGATCACCGCATCGGTGGCGGCGACGGCCGCGCCGGCCGCGCGCTGCGTGGCGGCCCAGGTGCCACCGTTGGCGGCGGTATCGGGGTCGAAGGCACGCGACTCCCCGGTGAGCGCGAGCTGCTCCAGCCGATCCTTCAACTCTGCGACGTAGTGCGCGCTGTGGGCAAGCTCCACGTCGCGCAGGTCCACCAGCGGTGCTTCCCGCTGCTCGAGGGCGACATCGAGGCCGGTGGCGATGAGGTGGTCGTGGATGGCATCCAGCCGCTGCGGGCACTCGGGGTGGCCGTGACCCATGTCATGAGCACGGCAGTCGGCGTGGGTGTAGAGGGCGGTGGGCATGTCTCGCGGCGTGATCGTTTCGGGTATCGTGCGCCGCATGAACACGAGCCTGGCGACACGACTCACCCAACTGACGGACCAGATTAGCACGATCATCGTCGGCAAGCGCCCCCAGGTGCGCGACTGCGTGGCCTGCCTCCTGGCAGGCGGCCACCTCCTCATCGAAGACGTGCCCGGCGTCGGAAAGACCACGCTGGCGCATGCCCTGGCCGTGTCGCTCGGCCTGCGCTTTTCCCGCACCCAGTTCACCGCCGACCTGATGCCGGCCGACCTGATCGGCGTGAGCGTCTACGAGCGCAGCAAGGAGGCCTTCGTCTTCCACCCGGGCCCGGTGTTCGCACAGGTGCTGCTGGCCGATGAGATCAACCGCGCCGGCCCCAAGACGCAGAGCGCGCTGCTCGAAGCGATGGAAGAGCACCAGGTGACGGTGGAGGGCGAAACCCGCGCCCTGCCGCGTCCCTTCTTCGTGATCGCCACGCAGAACCCGACCGACCAGCTCGGCACCTACCCGCTGCCCGAGTCGCAGCTCGACCGCTTCCTGATGTGCCTGACGCTCGGCTACCCCGACAAGGCGAGCGAGCGAGCGCTGCTCGCCGGCATCGACCGCCGCGAGGCCATCGCCGAACTGAAGGCGGTGATGACGCCCGAGGAGCTGATGGCTGCGCAGCAGGAGGTGCTGAAGGTGCATGCGAGCGACGCCCTGCTCGACTACCTGCAGGCGCTGATCGCCGCCACACGCAGCGGTGCGTGGTTCGTCGATGGCTTGAGCCCGCGCGCCGGCATCGCCGTCCTGCGCGCCGCGAAGGCGCACGCCCTGCTCGACCAGCGCGACTATGTGGCGCCCGACGACGTGCAGGCCATCCTCGTGCAGACGGTCGCGCACCGCCTGGTGCCCGTTGCCGGCGCTGGCCGCGGGGCCCGCGAGCAGGTGCGGGCGATGATCGAGGCCGTGCCGCTGGCCTGAGCTGGGACGCCTTGCCATGAGCAGCATCGCCGCTCCCTTGCGCAGCGTGCTCCACCCGGCCGCCGCCGTGCGCAGACGCTTTCGCGCCTGGTGGCAGGCGCGCCTGCCGCGCACCGACACGCTGTTGCTGACCCAGCGCAACATCTACATCCTGCCCACGCGCGCCGGCCTGATGTTCGGCGTGACGCTCGTGGTGCTGCTGCTGGCGTCGATCAACTACCAGCTGAGCCTGGGCTACGTCCTCACGTTCCTCTTGGCGGGCAGCGGCATCGTCTCGATGCACGTCACCCACAACACGCTGCGCGGGCTCACGCTGCACCTGCGACCGCCCAGCGCCGTCTTCGCCGGCACCTCCGCCCTGCTCGACGTGACGCTCACGAGCGCCGGCCGCGCGCGCTTCGGCATCGGCCTCTCTCTCGAATCGACCCCCGGCAAGGCGGTGGCCTGGACCGACGTGCCCGAGGGTGGCCAGTCGAGCGCGCAGGTGAGCTTCGTGCCGCCGCAGCGTGGCCGTCACGACGTGCCGACGATCCAGATCGAGACGCGCTTTCCGCTCGGTCTCTTTCGTGCCTGGGCGATCTGGCGCCCGGCCGCGCAGGTGCTGGTCTACCCACGGCTGGAGCAACCCGCCGCCCCGCTGCCTGCCGCGCACCCCGTGCCCGGCGGCCCGGCCGCGCGGCGCAGCACCGACGGAGGAGAAGTCGAGGGCGTGCGCAGCTACCGCCGCGGCGATCCGCTGAAGATGGTGCTCTGGAAGAAAGCCGCCCGCACGCTGGAGACGACGGGGGAACTCGTCAGCCGCGACACCAGCGCCTCGGTGCAGCACCAGCTGTGGCTGGACTGGAGCCACTGCACGGGGCTTGCGCCGGAAGACCGCCTGTCGCGTCTCGCCACCTGGGTGGTGGCCGCGAACCGCGCTGGCGCCGACCACGGCCTGCGCCTGCCCGGCGTCGAGATCGCGCCGGGCCAGGGTGAAGCGCAACGCAAGGAATGCCTGGAGGCACTGGCGCTGTGGAGCTGACGACACCTCCCCGACTCGGCTTGGCGGCCCGCTGGCGCCACCTGCCGCGCGAAGCACGCGACACGCTGTTCCTGCTGGCCGTGATCGGCTGGACGGTCCTGCCCCACGTGAACCACCTGCCGCTGTGGTGCACCGCGCTCACGGCCGTGGTGCTGCTGTGGCGCACGCGCCTGGCCCTCACCAACGCGCCGCTGCCCAGCCGCTGGGTGCTGATCGCCGTGCTGGCGCTGGCCGCGGGGCTCACGCTCTGGTCCTACCGCACGATCTTCGGCAAGGAGCCCGGCGTCACGCTCGCGGTGGTGCTGATGGCCTTGAAGACGCTGGAGCTGCGGGCGCGGCGCGACGCCTTCGTCGTGTTCTTCCTCGGCTTCTTCCTCGTGCTCACGCACTTTCTCTTTTCGCAGTCGCTGCTCGTGGCGGCGGCGATGCTCGGCTCGGTCTGGGGCTTGCTGACCGCCCTGGTGCTCGCCCACATGCCGGTGGGCCAGCCCAGCCTGAGCAGCGCCAGCCGGCTCGCGCTGCGCACCGCGCTGCTGGGCGCGCCGGTGATGGTGCTGCTGTTCCTGCTGTTTCCGCGGATGGGGCCGCTGTGGGGCGTGCCACAGGATGGGCTGGTCAAGACCGGCCTGTCCAACACCATGCGGATGGGCACCGTGGCCGAGATCGCGCTCGACGACTCCATTGCCATGCGGGTGCGCTTCTTCGGCAACCCACCCGCACCCGAGACCCTGTATTTCAGAGGCCCCGTGCTTTCCAACTTCGACGGCCGCACCTGGACGACAGGCATTGCCTCGAGCGCGCCGGCACGAGACGAGCTGCGAGCGACGAGCCCGGGCCTCGACTACGAGATCACCGCAGAACCCACACGCCTCTTTCTCATTCCGACACTCGAAGCCACGAGTGCGATCGAGCCCATCGACGGGCTCACGGCGCGTCGGCGCGACACCCTGAGCTGGGGCACCGACCGGTTGGTGTTCAACCGCGTCAGGTTCAAGGCCACGGCGCACACCCGCTTCGAGCATGGGCCCCAGCAGCGCAGCCCCAGCCTGCGCGAGAACGTCTTGCTGCCCAACGGCTACAACCCGCGCACGCTCGCGTGGGCCCGCGAGCTGGGCGACCACCCTCGCATGGCCAACGCCGACGCGCCGGCCCTGGCCCAGGCGGTGATGCAGCACATCCGCACGGCCGGCTTCACCTACACGCTGGCGCCCGGCGTCTATGGTGAAACCGACGAGCGCGTGGCGCTCGATGAGTTCTGGCTCGACCGCAAGGAAGGATTCTGCGAGCACTTCGCAGCGGCCTTCGTCGTGATCATGCGCGCGCTCGACGTGCCCGCTCGCGTGGTCACCGGATTCCAGGGCGCCGACCCGATGCCGATCGACGGCTACTACATCGTGCGCCAGAGCCATGCCCATGCCTGGGCCGAGTACTGGGTCGAGGGCCGCGGCTGGGTGCGCGCCGACCCCACCGCCGCTGTCGCCCCCGACCGCATCGTGCGCAGCCGCAACCTCGTGCCTGCGCCGGGTTTCGTCGCCGGCGCCATCAGCAACGTCAACCCCGAGCTGCTGGCCCAGCTGCGCCAGACGTGGGAAACCCTCAACAACCGCTGGAACCAGTGGGTGCTCAACTACTCGCGCGGCCAGCAGCTCGATCTGATGAAGCAGCTCGGCTTCGACTCGCCGAGCTGGCAGGACGTGGCCCTGTTGCTCATCGGCATCTTGAGCGGCCTGGCCCTGCTCGGCGCCAGCTGGGCCTGGTGGGATCGCCACCGGCAGGACCCTTGGGCCCGCCAGGCGATGCAGATGCGTCGCAGCCTGCGCCTGCTCGGCCTGGCCGCGCTGCCGCACGAAGCGCCCCGCACCCTGGCAGCGCAGGTGCATCAGCAATACGGCGAGCTCGGAGCGGCCGTTGCGGGCCAGTTGATGGCGCTGGAGCGGCAGCGCTACGGGCACGCGCCGCTCACGCGACCTTCTGCGCAATGGCTGCGTGCGCTGCGGGGAGAAGTGCGTGCACTGCGCCGGAGTGCGCAGCACGCCCCGCGATAATCCGCGGCATGTCGCTCTCGCTACGTTTGCCGCTCTCGCGCCGCGCACTGCCCGCCCTGTTCGCAGCCCTCCTGACTTGCAGCACCTGGGTGGCCGCCACCGAAGCGAAGAAACCGCGCGCCCCGGCCAGGTCGGACAGCGAACCCGACCTCGTCACCTACGGCCAGCGGGAAGACGTGATGCGCTTCGCCACCGAGCTCGCCGAACGCCGCGGCCTCGATGCTGCCTGGGTCAAGAGCGTGCTGGCCGAGGCCCGCTACGTGCCCAACGTGGCCAGGTTCATCATGCCGCCGCCCACGGGCACTGCGAAGAACTGGGCCGCCTACCGCGCGCGCTTCGTGGAGCCGCTGCGCATCCGCACCGGCCTCGCCTTCTGGCGCGAGAACGAGAAGTGGCTGCAGCGCGCCGAAGAGATGTACGGCGTGCCGCCCGAGATCGTGGTCGGCGTGGTCGGCGTCGAGACGCTGTACGGCCGCCACATGGGCAACTTCCGCGTGCTGGACGCGCTGGCCACGCTGTCCTTCGATTTTCCGACCGGCCGCAAGGACCGAAGCGCCTTCTTCCGCGATGAACTCGAGCAGCTCTTCGTGCTCGCCCACAGCGAGAAGGTCGACCCGCGCCAGCTGAAGGGCAGCTACGCCGGAGCGATGGGCATGGGCCAGTTCATGCCGAGCAGCTGGAACAAGTACGCCGTCGACTTCGATGGCGACGGGCGCGTGGACCTGCACGCCAGCCCAGCCGACGTGATCGGCAGCATTGCGCACTATCTGGCCGAGTTCGGCTGGCAGCGTGGCGTGCCCACGCGCTTCGAAGTGTCGCTGCCCGTCGACCTGGCGGACCGCGCCGCCTTGCTCGAGCCGGACATCAAGCCCACCTTCACCGCCCAGCAGTTCGCGGAGAAAGGGGCCGGCCTCCCGGCGGCCGGCCGCGAGTTCACGGGCCTCCTGGCGCTGGTCGAGCTGCACAACGGCGACGCCGCGCCCAGCTATGTGGCGGGCACGTCCAACTTCTACGCGGTGACCCGCTACAACTGGTCGAGCTACTACGCGATGGCCGTCATCGACCTCGGCGAGGCGATCGGGCTGGTCAAGCACAAGGTTGACCGGTAGGACCGTTGATCCCCGTCAACGAATCGACCGCCGCGCTTACAAGAAGAAACACAGGCGGCTAGCGAAAACCCGCATCATGCCAACGCAACCCCCTATTCAAGGGGGGTCTGCGACTTCTTACCACCGTGTCAGGGATCGGGAGCTGGCACGGCGAGACCGCGACAAGAGTTGTCCAAACGATACAAACAAACATCGGCCATCAATTTGTCGCGGGCCTCAGGTTAAATTGCCCGCCCGGAGAGTAGGAACTCATGACAACAGCTCGAATTGGGATCATCGGGATGGGCCCGCGCGGGTTGACGGTTCTGGAGCGCATAGTCGCCAACGAACGGGTCAGAAAATCCGCCAATATTGAAATCTTCATCTTCGACCCCCACCCCCCTGGCGTGGGTTGCCACGATCCGGAGCAAGAAGAATATCTGCTGGTCAATACCGTGGCCGGCCAGATCACCCAGTTCTCCGATTCCTCCGTCGTGGGCGCCGGTCCCATCCTGGAAGGACCTTCGTTCTACCAGTGGCTGGAAGAGCAGCGCAGCAGCAAGCTGTCCGGCCGTTGGTCGGGTCAGGCCATTTCCCCGGACAAGTACTACTCGCGTGCCCTGTTTGGGCGATATCTGTATTGGGTTTACCACTATCTCGCGGCGCTGGCCCCGTCGCATGTGCAGATAAACCTCGTGCAGGAATCCATCCTCGACGCCGATCGGCTGGCCGAGGATTCATGGGTCATTTCCACCAAGAGTGGCTCTTTCTGCGTCAACTATCTGTTTCTCACCACCGGCCACACAAAACCTGCCGGGAAATCAGCGGCTGCGTTCAACACGTCGTCGCAATCCACCCAGGTTATTGACGACCCGTATCCCATCCGGTCCACCACGGCCCCCATCACGGCCGACATGACGGTCGCCATCGAAGGCATGGGCCTGACCATGTTCGACGTGCTGGGCGCCCTGACCACCGGCCGCGGTGGCCGCTTCGTACAAGACGACGAAGGCCGCATGCGCTACCTGCCTTCGGGTCAGGAGCCGCGCCTGGTGGCGTACTCGCGCTCCGGCCTGCCGCTGACCGCCCGCGCGGTCAACCAGAAAGGCGTGTCGATCCAGTACAAGGCGCGCTTCCTGGTGGCCGACAAGGTGCGCGCCATGCGCGCCGGCCGCAAGCTCGACTTCGTGACCGACATCTTCCCGCTGCTGCTGGCCGACATGCAGTTCGCCTACTACGAGGCCTACCTGCGCGAGCGCCGCGATCCGGTCACCTCCATGCTCTTCTGCAACCAGTTCCTGTGTGCAGACGTCGCCGAGCGCGAAGCGCTGATCCGCCAGTACGTGCCTGAAGCCGACCGCTTCTCGTGGGACCAGCTCGTCAACCCGATCACCGACGACGCCCTGGCCACGCCGGAAGACTTCCACGAGTGGCTGATGGAGCACCTGCGGCAGGACCTGCGCGAGGCCTACAAGGGCAACGTGCAAGGCCCGCTGAAGGCTGCCTGCGACGTGGTGCGCGACCTGCGCGACAACCTGCGCGCCGCCATCGACCACGGCGGCCTGACCGAGGCGTCGCACCGGTGGCTGCTGGCGGAGTTCAACCCCATCATGAACCGCATCGCGGTCGGCCCGCCGTCGTCGCGCATTGCCGAACTGCTGGCGCTGGTCGAAGCCGGTGTGCTCGATGTGAGCTACGGCCCTGGCGCCGCCTGCAAGCAGATGAAGGCTGGCGAGCGCATGCGAGTCGTCTCGAAGCACTGGCCCGACAAGAGCACGGCGATCGATGTGCTCATCAAGGCCCGCATTTCCATGCACAGCCCCGCCGACGATTCGTCGCCGCTGCTGCGCAGCCTGCTCAAGGCCGGCTACCTGCGCCTCTTCCACAACGGCGGTTTCCATCCCGGCGGCATCGAGGTCACCCGCGAATTCAATTGGGTCACCACCAGCGGTCAGCCGATCGACAACGCCTGGGCGCTGGGCATTCCCACCGAAGGCGTCAAGTTCTACACCTTCGTGGTGCCCCGCTCCGGCGTCAACTCCACCGCGATCGTTGATGCCGGGCGAGCCGTCACCAAGATGATCTCGATGATCACCGGCCACGCGCCTGCGCCTCAGGACGAGGCGATCGACACGGCCGTTCCGACGACGGAGTACGCCTCCGCCTTTGCTTCCCTGTATGGCGCGTTGTCCTGACCCTGAGCAGCCCTCCTCCCTGCCCCTGACCGGCTTGCCGCGATGCTGCAGGCCGCGCTGAACCGCCTGAGCCTGGCAGGCCTGTCCGCCACGCTGATCGGCAACGGCATCGGCCGGTTCGCGTTCATTGCCCTGATGCCTGCGCTCATCGACGCGGGCTGGTTCACGAAAGGCGAGGCCTCGCAGCTGAGCGTGGCCACCCTGCTCGGCTACGTGCTTGGCGCCTGGGCGTCCGACTGGCTCGGCCGCCGCTACGCGGTGGCGACCTTGCTCCGCTGGTCGATGCTCATCTGCTCGGTGAGCTTCTTCGCCTGCGCCTTCCGCGACGCACCGCTCGCCTGGTACTACGCCTGGCGCACCGCGGCCGGCTTCTGCGGCGCCATCCTGATGGTGCTGCCGGCGCCGGTGGTGCTGCCCCAGCACGACCCGGCGATCCGCGGCAAGGCCAGCGGCATCGTCTTCTCGGGCATCGGGCTCGGCGCCGTGCTGTCGGGCCTCTTGGTGCCGGTGTTGATCGCCGGCGTGGGCGTCGGGATCATCTGGGGCGACGAGGTGCTGCCCCTCGCCTTCCGGGGCGTCGAAGGCGCCTGGCTCGGCATGGGCGCGGTCTGCCTCGCGCTCACGGTCTCGGCCTGGCACCAGTGGCCGCCCGAAGCGAGCGAACCGCCGGCCGCCACCGCCGACGGTGCACCGGCGCCGAAAGAGGAAATCCCGGCCGAGGCCCGCTGGACGGTCTGGCTGATCCTCGCCGCGCACGGCCTCAATGCCATGGGCTACCTCGCGCACACCATGTTCTGGGTCGACTACATCGTGCGCGAGCAAGGCAGGTCGCTCGCGATGGGCGGCTTCATGTGGTCGATGTTCGGCGTGGGCGCGGCCATCGGCCCGTTGCTCACCGGAAGCCTGGCCGACAAGTTCGGCCTCAAGCGCTGCCTGATCGCGGGCTTCGCGCTGAAGGCGGTCGCCGCCGCCATGCCCTGGTGGAGCAGCAGCGTGCCGGCGCTGTTCATCTCATCCATCCTGATGGGAATCTTCACCCCCGGCATCGTGGCGCTGATCTCGGCCTATGCGCTGGAGACGGTTGGTGCCAAACTCCACCGCCGTGCGTGGGGCCTGGCCACCTTCAGCTTCTCGATCACGCAGGCTGGCGGCGGTTTCCTGATGGCCACGGCCGCACCGCACCTCGATTCCTATCACCCGCTGTTCCTCGCCAGTGCGATGGCCTTGCTCGGATCCATCGCCTGCGTCCTCATGATCCGCAAGCCTGACGCCGCGGTCGAAGAAGTTGCTGCAGTTTCCCCCGAGCCTGGCGCCACGAGCGACAGCCCTCCACACGAAAGCAACCTGTATCCGAATGCGACCGCGGTGGAGAAATAGCACGGCAGCGAAGTTCCCTCAGAACAAGCACCGCGGAGTCAGCGTTTTTCCGCGCAAGGTGATGGGAAAACTGGGGTGCAATATCGAAAATTCGTTGGGTGGTCGCACGACCAAAAAACTTAAAACTTAGGGGTTCCTGATCATGTGGTTCAAAGCGAATGCAACGCGCGCCGTCCTGGCGGCCATCGGCCTTCTGGCGAGCACCTTGGTGTCGGCCCAGATCCGCATCGGCCAGACCACCGGGGTGACCGGCCCGGCCGCAGGCCCGGTCAAGGAAATCAACCAGGGCGCCATGCTCTACATTGATTTCGTCAACTCGGAAGGCGGCATCAACGGCCAGCAGATCGAGGTGGTCACCCTGGACGACAAGAACCAGGTGCCCAACACCGTCGAGAACACCAAGCAGCTGATCGCCGACCCGAAGGTCGTCGCGCTCTTTCTCAACCGCGGCACGCCGCACGCCCAGGCCATGCTGCCGCTGCTGACCGAAGCCCGCATCGTGCTGCTGGCCCCGTCGACCGGTGCGATCTCGGTGCACAAGCCGGTGCACCCCTACGTGTTCAACGTGCGCGCCACCTACCAGCGTGAAGCCGAGCACGTGACGCGCCACCTCGGCATGGGCGGCCTCGAGCGCGTGGGCATCTGCTACGTCGACGACCCCTTCGGCCAAGACGCCCTGCAGGGCGCGCTCAACGTCTTCAAGACCGCCGGCAAGCAGACCGCGTTCAACGAAGCGCTCGACAAGTTCAAGCCCGACTATTCCAAGTGCGTGGCCAAGGCACTCGAGACCAAGCCGCTGGGCATCCTGATGATCAGCACGGCCGCCTCGGTGGCCACCGGCGTGAAGGCATTGCGCCAGGCCGGCTCCAAGGTCACCGTCGCCACCCTGTCGAACAACGCCGCCAAGGGCTTCGTCGATGCGCTGGGCGAGCACGCTTCGGGCGTGATCGTGAGCCAGGTGTTCCCGTCGGAGCGCCGGCTGGCCTCGCCGATGATCGCCGAGGCTGCGCGCCTCGCCCAAGCCAAGGGCATCAAGCAGCTGACGCCCGCCATGATCGAAGGCTACGCCGCGTCGAAGGTGCTGGTGCTCGCCCTGCGCCGCGCCGCACAGGGGAAAGAAGCCATCACCCGCGCATCGTTCAAGAAGGCCCTGGAGTCCTTCAACCGCGTCGACATCGGCGCCGGCGTCGGCGGCACGGAGCTGACCTACACCCCGACCGACCACTCGGGCCTGGACTACGTGGACCTGTCGTACATCGGTGACGACGGCAGCTTCCGCCGCTGAACGGCAAGCGCCGTTTCACCAGGATTGACCGGGCGCTGCCCGGTCAATTTTTTTGGGGCGGCAACAAAGCCTTGGCCGCCGCGCCGGGCGAGAACTCCACCGGCCACGCATCGGGCGGCAGGTCTTCCACCACCTCCAGGCCATGGGCCAGTTCCCAGCTCGAATCGGTCCAGCCGATCCCGGTCCAGTCGCCTGTGCCGGGGCGCCGCATCTCGTGCCGCACGTCGCTCGTTTTCATCCAGCCACCACTTGCCGTCGTCATGTTCGCTCCCTCTGTTTTGCTTGAGCCGCAGTGTGCGCAAGCCGGGTTCGCGAAGACATCCCACCTATGGCTGCAAAGATAGTGCTGCGAGACCCTCTGAAGAATCCCGCAGCCTGAGGGCCCCGCTTCGGGGGGCCCCTGTTTGCTCAGGCTTTCAGGCCGGGATGACGCTGACCGAGACGTCCATCTCCTGCGCCCCGCCCCCGAGGATCACCCCTCGAAGCGGCACCACGTCGGCGAAGTCCGCCCCCCACGCGAGCGTGATGTAGCGCCTGTCGGCGAGCTGGTTGTTGGTGGGGTCGAACTCCACCCAGCCGGTGGCGGGTGAATACGCCGCCACCCACGCGTGCGAGGCGTCCACGCCCATCAGGCGCGGCTGCCCCTCGGGCGGGTCGGTCAACAGGTAGCCCGACACGTAGCGCGCCGGCAGGCCATGGCCGCGCAGGCAGGCCAGCATCAGGTGGGCGAAGTCCTGGCAGACGCCGCGGCGCTGGTGCAGCACTTCATCCACCGAGGTGCTCACCGTGGTGGCCCCGGGGTCGAACTCGAAATGCGCATGGATGCGGTGCATCAGGTCGGTCACCGCTTCCAGCCAGTCACGCCCCGGCGTGAGCGACTCCAGCGCGTAAATGCGCGCACCTTCCGACAGCGGCACGAGCGTCGTCGGCTCGGCCATGCGCGCCGGCACCAGGCCATCGAGCTGCGTCTGCTCGCGCACGGTGTCGCGCACGCGCTCCCAGGCCGCGAAGGGCGTGTCCTCGGCCGACGGCCGGTCGCCCACCTCCACGCTGCATTGCATGCGCACCCTCAGCATGCGGTGCGCGCCGTGCAAGCCGAAATGGGTGACGCTGTTGTCGAAGCTGTCGGGCGCTTCGTGGCGCTCGTCGGGCGGGGGGTCGATCTGGATCGAGCACGAGAGCAGCTTCTGCCACGGCAGGTTGCGCGGGGTGAGACGCGCGAGTTGCCACGACTGCGAGACCGGCGCGGCGTACACGTACCGCGTCTCGTGCTCCACCGTGTAGCGCTCGGCCGTGCCCATCGTCAGGCCACCAGCGAGAGCACGCTGCGCGAGGCCGCATGCGAGAAGAACTTGAGCGTGAGTTCGTCCGACACGGTATGCGCCGCACGCTGGATCTGGTCGATCGCATGCGCGAGCGTCACGCTTTCGGGATGCAGGTCCGCGGGCTGCAGCGCCTGCAGTGCCGCCTGGGCCGGGCCCAGCACATCGGCCGCGAATCGCCCGTGCGTACGCTCGAGCTTCTCGACGTATTCGACCAGGCCCTTCACCTGGAACGCGACCGAGCGCGGGTTGGTGTCGTCGCGCACCAGCAGGTCGAGCACCGGCAGCCATTCGGGCGCCACCAGGTAGCGCGAGCGGTAGGTGACAGTCGAATCGGCCAGCTCCAGCAGCCAGTCGAGCCCGTCGGCGCGGCCTTCATGGGTGGCCACCTGGAGCGTGGTGCACAGGTTCGACAGGCGCTCGATGCGCCGGCCGATCGAGAGGAAGCGCCAGCCCGTGCCGCGTGTCATGCCGTCGAGCACGTAGCCCGAGAGGGTCATCATCGTTGTCACGGCTCGGTCGAGCCACGCGAGCGCGAGCGGCAGTGAGCTGCCGCGCTGGAACACCGGGTCGCCGATCAGGCGGTTGAGCGTGCGCCAGTTGTCGGCCGACATGCGGTCGCGCAGGTTGAAGGCCACCCGCGAGAGCTGCTTCAGCCGCTGGCTCAGGCCTTCATCGGGGTGCGTGGCGGCGCGCAGCAGCTCGGTGCCGGGGTTGTCGGCCGCGTCGATCAGGCCCACGCGCTGCGCAAGCGCGAGCACCGGCACGAGGCCGTCGGAGGTGCCGTCGGCATTGGCATCGGTCGCGCCGAGCACGGTGGCGATGGCCACGCGCAGCAGGCGCGCCGAGCTGTCGCAGCGCTCGCCATAGCGGCCGAACCAGAACAGGTTTTCCGCCGTGCGCGAAGGCACGTTGCCGCGCGAGGTGACCAGGTCCTGCGGCGTGACGGTGCTCGAGAGCAGCGAGAACGCCGCATTCACCGGCCCGTCGGACAGCACCCAGGTGTCTTTCGAGCCGCCCCCGCGCTGCATCGCGATCACGCGCGAGTTGCTGTCGCTGGCCACGCGGGTCAGGCCGCCGGGCATCACGCGGTAGCCGTGCGGCGTGGCGACGGCAAAGACGCGCAGCCCCACGGTGCGCGCGCTGAGGTGATCGCCCTGCGTCGTGGTGCCGCGCTCCAGCACCGGCGCCTGCGAGACGTGCACCCACTCCTGCGCCACGTAGCGCTGCGGCCGCGAGGCCACGCGTGCCTTGAGCAGCACACGCTCGTCGGGCGAGAGGTCGGCGCCGAACAGCGCCGGCTCCTTGGCCGAGCGCTCCAGCGGCTTGATGAGGATGTGGTCGAGCCGCTTCCACGCGTCGTCGAACGCCGCCGGCTCGCCCAACCACCAGGTGGCGACAGAAGGCAGCCGGAGCGACTCGCCCAGCAGCTGCTCGCTCAACTTGGGCAGGTAGCCGAGCAAGGCACCCGACTCCAGCACGCCCGAGCCCAGCGCGTTGGCCACGAGCACCGCGCCGCGGCGTGCGCAGTCGGTGAGCCCGGCCACGCCGAGCGCCGAGTCAGAGCGCAGCTCGAGCGGGTCGCAATAGTCGTCGTCCTGGCGGCGCAGGATGGCGTGCACGCGCTTGAGGCCCTCGACCGTCTTCATCCACACCCGGCCATCGCGCACCGTGAGGTCGGTGCCTTCCACCAGCGCGAAGCCGAGGTAGCGCGCCAGCAGCGCGTGCTCGAAGTAGGTCTCGTTGTAGGGCCCTGGCGTCAGCAACGCGATCAGCGGCGGGCCGTCGCCCTTGGGGGCCCAGCGCAGCAGCGACTCGCGCATCTGCGCGAAGAACGATGCCAGGTGCTGCACATGCAGGTCGCGAAAGAGCTGCGGGAACACACGCGAGACCACCAACCGGTTCTCCAGCGCATAGCCCGCGCCCGAAGGCGCCTGCGTGCGGTCGCTCACCACCCACCAGCGACCATCGGGCGAGCGGGCAAGGTCGGCAGCGTAGTGGAAGAGGTGCACGTCGCCCGGCGGCCGGATGCCGCGCACCTGGTGCAGGAAGCCGCTGTGGCCGAACACCACCGAGGGCGGAATGGCACCGCTCTTGAGCAGCGACTGCTCGCCGTACACGTCGACCAGCACGCGGTTGAGCAACTCGGCGCGCTGGGCGATGCCGGTCTCGATCTCGTCCCACTCGCGCGGCGACAGCAGCAGCGGCAGCGGGTCGACCTCCCACGGCCGATCGGCGCCTTTCGGGTCGGCGTAGACGTTGTAGGTGATGCCGTTCTCGCGCACCTGGCGCTCCATCAGCGCCAGCGTCTCGCCCACGCCGGCGCCTTCGCGCTCGGCCATGGCGTGCAGGAACGCGTCCCAGTGCGGGCGTGGCTCGCCCGTCGCTGCGAGCAGCTCGTCGTAGCGGCCTTCGAGGGCGGAGTAAGCGGAGAGCAGCCTCTTCAGCATGGGGGAACGGGGAAACGGCACGCGTGCAGGGATGGGCGATTCTCTTAGATCGGCGCGGCCCGGCAGGGCCACCGTAACCCAGGGCTGTCGTGCAAAAACAATACCCGGCGTGGCGTACCGCACAGGCCACCGGGCCTGCCCGCCAGGCGTGCACTCAATGCGGGCGGGGCCGGGTCGATAAAGACGTCATGTCTGCACGCGTGCCTGGGCTTGGGGGTTGGCGTCGGGCCGTGGTGCTGCTGGCCCTCGGCCTGGCGTCCCTCATCGGCCTGGCCAGCGCCCATGCGGCCAACCCCGTGCCCTGGCAGCCAAACGCCAGCCCGACCAGCCTGGTGCAACAGGCCGAGTGGCTGGAAGACCGCAGCACCCGCCTCGACCTCGCCGGCGCCCGCGCCGCCTCCGGCTGGCAATACGGCCGGGGCAACGCCCTCGCCTTCGGGTACACGCCGTCCGTTTTCTGGGTGCGCTGGCGCATCGCCAACACCAGCCACCAGCCCGCCGATGCCGTGATCGACCTCGGCCACCCCCGCCACGACCTGGCGCACTGGCATGTGCTGCGCCTGGGCGGCAGCCGGATCGAGCAGGTGCACGGCGGTGATCGCTTGCCCTTCTCGCAGCAGCCGCTGCCTCAGCGCAGCATCGCCCTCCCCCTGCAGCTCGCGCCGCGAGAAGAGCTCGAAGTGTGGGTGCGCCTGTCGACGCACGACGGCCTCTTCGAGCCATTGCCCATCACCCTGCACAGCCGCAGCAGCTTCGAGGCCGCGATGGCGCGCGACCACACGATCCTCACGCTCTTCCACGGCGGCGTGCTGGTGATCGGCCTCTACCACCTGCTGCTCTTCGCCGTCACGCGCCAGAAGGCGCTCGGCCACTACGCGCACTGCGCCGGCTGGCTCCTGCTGTGGAGCCTCACCTCGGGTGGCAACCTCTGGCAGCACGTCTGGCCCGGTGCGCCGGACTTCAACAACGGCTTCCTGATCCTCACCACCGGCGCGGGGTTCGCCGCGATGGGTCTTTTCGCGCTCTCGTACCTGCGCCTGCGCGAGCACCTGCGCCGACCGTGGCTCATGGCGGCGCAGGTGCTGGTCGCGCTCAACGTGGGCGACGCCCTGCTGGCGCTCACCGGCCAGCACGCGATCGCCGTGATGCTCGGCTGGGCCACCGGCCTGCCGCTGGGCATCCTCACGCTCGCCCTCGCCACATGGCTCGCGCTGCACGGTCATCGCGCGGCGCGCTTCTACGTGGGCGCCTTCGCACTGCTGTGCCTCGGCGCGGCCAGCTACATCGCGCAGGTCACGGGGCTGGTGCCGGTCAACGGGTTCAGCACCTGGGGTGTGGAGATCGGCGCGAGCTTCGCGATGCTCGTGCTCGCGCTCGGCCTCGCCGACATGCTCGACGCCCAGGGCCTCGACAAGGTGGCCGCCGAGCGCCGCGCACGTCTGGCCCAGCAGGCGCTGGTCGGCAAGCTCGAAGCCCAGGTGAAAGAGCGGGCCCAGGCGCTCGATGCCGCCAACCGCCGGCTGTACGAACTGTCGATCACCGACGAACTGACCGGCGCCTTCAACCGCCGGCACTTCAACGACTTCTGCGCCCAGCTGCTCGACCACCAGCCGCGCCAGGAGCCGCTGGCGTTCTGCATCTTCGACCTCGACCATTTCAAGGCCTTCAACGATCTGCTCGGCCAGGCCGCGGGCGACCAGGTGCTGCGCGCCGTCTCGGGTGCGGTGCGGGCCGAGCTGCGCCGCTCGGGCGACCTGCTGTTCCGCCTCGGCGGCGAAGAGTTCGGCCTGCTCTTCACTGCCACGTCGAAAGACGGCGCACGGCAGTTCGTGGAGCGGCTGCGCCATGCCATCCGCCAGCTGCACATCTCGCACCCGGGCAGCCCGGCCGGGATCGTCACCGCCAGCTTCGGGGTGGCGTGGTGGGGTCAGCCCCTCGGCTCGCCGCTGAGCCGCGAGCAGCTCTATGCACAGGCCGACGCGCAATTGCACGGTGCCAAGAAGGCCGGCCGCGACCAGGTCGCCCTGACGCCGGTCTGACCCGGGCATCCTGGGGTTTCGACGCTCGCCGTGCACGCGAGCCGCTGGTACCCTGGCCTGCATGAACATTCAACGCCCCACCCTCGCCCTCACCATCGCCTTGCTGCTCGGCGGCTGCGCCCAGCTCGACACCAAGCCGGTGACCGATGCGGCCATCACGCCGCTCAACGACCTCAACCTCGTGCAGGCGCCCATCCCGCCGCTGCTGGTGGCCGTGGCCGCACGGCCCTACGCGCCGCCGATCGATGCGAGCTGCACCGCCATCGGCGCCGAGATCAAGGCGCTCGACGAACTGCTCGGCGCCGACCTAGACACCCCGGCCACGGCCACCAACCCGAGCCTCATCGAACGTGGCGTCACGCTCGCCACCAACGAAGCAATGGGCAGCCTGCGCGGTGCGGCCGAAGGCGTGGTGCCCTATCGCAAGTGGGTGCGCAAGCTGAGCGGTGCCGAGCGCTACTCGAAGGACGTGGCCGCGGCGATTGCCGCCGGCACGGTGCGGCGCGCCTACCTCAAGGGCCAACTGGTCGCGCGCAGCTGCAGCTGACCGCGGGCGGTCAGAGCCGCTCGATCGAGCGGCCCAGGTTCGCGCGCGCCCGGGCTTCGAGGCGATCGACGTAGGCCTCGGTGTTGTAGATCCGGGGCCGCGCGAGAAACGCCTGCAGCACCGCGCGCCGCCTGGTGCGAAAGAGCAGCGCCGGCACGTGGCGGTATTCGTCGCGCACCTGCTGCTCGTATTCATCGAAGCGCGCCGCGTCGGCCCCGAGGATCGACAGGTCCACATCCACCAGCACCTGCGCATCGCGCGTGGCCGGCACGGCGTGGTGCTCGGTGGCCATCACGAGCGCATGCACCCGGTCGGCGGCCTCGCGGCTGCCGGCGGCTGCGACGATGTCGCGTGCCCATGCGGCGCTCGCGGCCTCGTTGCCCCGCGCATGGGTGTCGTAGACGGCATCGTGGAACCACAGCGCGATCAGCACCTCGCCGGGCCGCTCGGCCAGCCGCTCGATCTCACCGGCTTGCGCGAGGCACTCGCGCAGGTGCTGCAGCGAGTGGTAGTGGCGCTGAGGCTCGGCGTAGGCGCGGCACAGCGACTCGAAGACGGTCCTCGGCGGTTCGACCAGGCCGGCCAACACCCAGGCCTGTTGCCAGCTTGAAAGCATCGTCATGTGGCCTCTCCCCTCACGAACCTTGGCGCTGTGTACGGCAGAAGATCGACGTACAGGTCTCTCATGTTCTTGCTGGTGCCGATGGTGACTTCCTTGTCACCCAGCTTCACGACAAGGCATATCGCGCCCTCTTCCAGGCCCCAATCACCGCCGTACCAGACGTCGGCGATCACCGGTGCGCGGTGGCGCGAGTATGGAATGAAGAACCACTTCTTCATGATCACCACCTCGGCATCCGTCACCGTGATCGAGGCCCGGAGACCCGCGATGTGGAGCGCCCCCAGCAACAGCCAGGCCGGCACGCTCGCCCAGCCCCAGATGGAAAACGGAACCAGCGCGAAGAGCAGCAGGTGGCCATGCAGCAGCCAGCCCGTGAACTGGGCCAGCGAATCGCTGCTCTCGAAGGCATATCGCACTTGCACGCAGGGCTCCCATTGCCAATATTTGGTTGTGCACCCAATTTATAGAAACTTTAGTCGCCTTGCCAGACGTGTGCAACGATAATTTGGTCATTCAGCCAAAAATACCTCACGCCATGCCCCGCACTCCCAGCGTCACCAACACCGAGAGCCGCCGCGCCGCCATCGTGGCGGCGATGCTCCCCGTCATGGCCCGGCACGGCTACGAGAAGGCGACCATCCAGGCCATCGCACGAGAGGCGGGCCTGACGCCGGGGCTCATCCACTACCACTTCAAGAGCAAGCAGGAGATCCTGGTGTCGCTGGTGGCGGCGATCGTCGAGTTCGCGCGAACGCGTTACGAGAGCCGCTCGGCCGCATCGGCGAGCCCGGCGGACCGGCTGCGCGCCTACGTGCAGGCGCGACTGGGCCTGGGCACTGGTGCCGCACCCGACATGGTGGCGGCCTGGGTGATGATCGGCGCCGAAGCGGTCCGCCAGCCTGAAGTGCGGGTGCTCTACGAGGAGGCCATCGCGCAGGAACTGGCACTGCTCAAGCAGCTGCTGTCGGCGTGCCTGGCCGAGAAGCGCCGTACCACCGACTCGGCCCCCACACTTGCCGCAGGGCTGGTGGCCCTGATGGAAGGCGCCTTCCAGCTGTCGAGCGCCGCCGCGAACGTGATGCCGGCCGGCTATGCCGCCGATGCCGCCATGGCGTTCGCCGCGCACGGCATCGATGCGGCGCCCAGGCGCAAGGCTTAGGCCCTGGCCAGCGCCTTGGCGATGTGGTGCCGCTGCACCTTGGTCTTGGGCACGGGGAAGTCGAACCACATGCGCACGTCTTCCTCCAGCCCGATGCCGTGCATGAAGTTGTAGAGCGCCTTCTTGAGCCCGACGCCGAGCGCATCGTGGTCGGTGCCGGTGGGGTCGATGAAGCCGATGTCGTTCTTCGCGAAGCTGACCGGCGGCAGCGGCTGCAGGGTGACGCCGTATTCCTCGGGGTTCTGGCCGACCGGTGAATGCACAGTGCAGGCGAAGCGGTGGAAAAAGCCCGACTGGATGCAGCCCTGCTCGAAGAGCTGGCGCACGTATTCCAGCGCGTCGACCGTGTCTTGCACCGTCTGCGTGGGAAAGCCATACATCAGGTAGGCGTGCACCAGGATCCCAGCGTCGCTGAACGACTTGGTCACGCGCGCCACCTGCTCGACCGACACGCCCTTCTTCATCAGGTTGAGCAGACGGTCGGAGGCGACCTCCAGCCCACCCGAGATCGCGATGCAGCCGCTGTCGGCCATCTGCTGGCAGAGCTCGCGGCTGAACGATTTCTCGAAGCGGATGTTGCCCCACCACGAGACGGAGAGATTCCGCGCGATGAGCTCGGCCGAGAGTGTCTTCAGTGCCTTGGGCGGTGCGGCTTCGTCGACGAAGTGGAAGCCGGTCTGGCCGGTTTCCTTGACGATGGCCTCGATGCGGTCGACCAGCGTGGCGGCCGACGCGCCTTCGTAGCGCGAGATGTAGTCGAGGCTCACGTCGCAGAAGCTGCACTTCTTCCAGTAGCAGCCGTGCGCCACCGTGAGCTTGTTCCAGCGCCCGTCGCTCCACAGCCGGTTCATCGGGTTGAGCATGTCGAGCAGCGAGAGGTAGCTGTGCAGCGGCAGACCGTCCCAGGTCGGCGTGCCGACGTCGGAGAAGGCGATGTCGGCTTCCATCATGTTGACGTAGCGCACCACGCCGGTCTCGTCGCGCAGGAAGGTGCGCACCAGACGCTGCTGCGATCGCCTGCCCTGCAGGTGCTCCAGCAGCGAAAGCAAGGGGCGCTCGCCGGCGTCGAGCGTGAGGTAGTCGAAGTGGTCGAACACGCGCGGCTCGCTGAGCTCGCGCAGCTCGGTGTTGACGAAGCCGCCGCCGAGCACGGTGGTGATGTGCGGGTGGCGGGCCTTCACGGCCTGTGCGATGCGGAAGGCCGCGTACACCGAGCCGGGGAACGGCACGGAAACCAGCACCACGTTCGGCTGGTGGCGATCGATCGCCGCGAGTGTCAGCTCGACCAGCGTGCGGTCGACGAGGTTCAGCGGCTCCGCCAGCGCTTCCGCCAGCGGGTCGAAGCTCGGCTGGCTCTGCGCGAGCGATTCGGCATAGCGCACGAACTCGAAGCGCGGGTCGATGGCGTCGCGCAGCACGTCGGCCAGGTCGTTGAGGTACAGCGTGGCCAGGTGGCGTGCGCGGTCCTGCATGCCCAGCGCGCCAAAGGCCCAGGCGAGCGGATCGCCGCCGCTTCCATCGTCATAGAGGTCGCTGTAGACCTCGAGCGACTCGAAGCGCGCGCCTTCGGGCAGGAAGCCGCGGCTTGCGATGCGGTGGCCGAGCGTCGGGTCACGGCCTTGCAGGAAGGCGATGGTCGGGCCGATGGTGGTGCGGTAGCGGTCGAACTGGTCGACGAAGGCCTGGACCTGCGGTGTGCGCGCCGCGCGCGGCAAGGCCTCGATCTCGGCCCGGACCTGCTGCAGCCCCTCGGACGACAGGAGCTTCAGCACGAGCGCCAGGGCGAGGTCTTCCTGCACCGCGGCGATGCCGCGCGAGCGCAGGAAGCCGGTGAGGTAGGCGGTGGACGGGTATGGCGTGTTGAGCTGCGTCATCGGCGGGATGACGGAGAGCACGCGGGGTACTGCAATGGGCATGTGGCAAGTCTGCCACGTGCCCTGCGCTCAGCTCGTCTTCGACGGTCGCAGCAGCCGCCAGGCCATGGTCCCCATCACGCCCAAGGCCGCGAGCAACACGCCCCAGAGCCACAGCTTGCGCGATGGTGCCGGCGCGGACGGCGCCGGGGCGCTGGCGGGCGCGGGCGCGGGCGTCGCCACCGGCGCGGCCACGACCGGCATGACGACGGAGGCCGTGTCCACCGGCAAGGGGTCGTGGGGCTTGCGGGTCGGCATCAGCTGGGCCAGCGACATCGCCGTGGCGGCCTCGCCGCCCCAGGCCAGCCGGAATGGCGCAGGCTCGCGCGCCAGGAACACGAGCGTCGCGGCCGGCGCGCCGATGCGGATCGTCGGCGGCCTGGCGCCGAGCTGCACCATGCCGCCCTGCGGCTGCACGCGCAGCTGCGTCACCGCGCCGGCGTCGAGCCGCAGCGGTTGCGAGCGCACGTCGCCCTCGGGCAGGCGCAGCCAGTAGGCGGTGGTGCGTTGCAGGAACGTCCAGTCGGGCGTGGGCGACGGCGCGGCGGGCG
Source organism: Piscinibacter sp. HJYY11 (assembly GCF_016735515.1). Taxonomy (NCBI): domain Bacteria; kingdom Pseudomonadati; phylum Pseudomonadota; class Betaproteobacteria; order Burkholderiales; family Sphaerotilaceae; genus Piscinibacter; species Piscinibacter sp. HJYY11. The sequence goes on from NZ_JAERQZ010000001.1 coordinate 1,164,352, forward strand.
AGTCCTTGTGGCGAATGCCGCGCAGGTGGTCGCGCAGGCGCTGCCGGTGCGAGCGGCCGCGCGCCGGCGCTGGCTCGCCGCGGTCACGCTGCACCAGCAGGTCGACCGAGGCCAGCGTGTTGGCATCGGCGAGCTGCCATTCCAGGCGATCGAGCGGCAGGTGGCGCGGCAGCGTGAAGTCGCAATGCTCGGCGGTGCATTGCGTGGGCGCGAGCGGCTCGCTCCACTGCACGGGCGGCATGGCCGCGTAGTGGGTGACGCTCGTGACCTTCGCCGCGCTAAGCGGCGGCAGCGCGCTGCCGGTTTGCGGAGGCAGCCGGAGGTAGCGCGCCCGCAGGCCCGACAGGTCGAAGCGCGTGTGCTCGAGCCGCAGGCCCTGCCGCTGCAGCGACAGCAGCTGCGCCGCGCCCGTGTGCAGGCGCCACTGCTGCAGGTCGTCGCTGGCCTCGATGGCAAAGCTATAGACGCCGTGCGTGCCGGGCTTCACGGCAAGGTTCAGCTCGAGCAAGGTGCCGGGTACCTTGCGCAGGTCGACGATCCAGCCGCCCTGCTGCGAGGCGGTGACCGCCGAAGCCGCCGCCGGCGCCTGGAAGAACGGCACCGCATGCTGCCGCTCCTCGGCGGTGGACGATGGCGGCTCGTCGACCCATGCATGCGGCACCGGCTCGCCGCGCGCGTTGAGCACGCGGATGTCGCCCAGGTCGGCACGGCTCGCCTGCGCCAGCACCGCGAGCGGCAGCGTGAGGCCGTGGTACGGCGCCTTGCCCTGCAGCGTCAACGGGGCTTCGCCGGCCCAGGCCGGCATTGCACAGGCCAGCAAGGCCCACCCCACGCTATGCCGCATGTGCTGCCTCCTTGCGGCTGGGCGGCACGGGGGCGAAGTAGCCCACGAGCAGCAGCAACAGCCCGACCACGATGAACGACACGATGCGGTAGAGGCCGCCGCTGTCGGCCAGCTCCACGAAGAAGAGCTTCAACACCACGACGGCCAGCAGCGCCGCACCGACCACCCACACCGCGCGCTCGACGCGCTTGTGGCCGAGCATCATCAGCGCCACGCCGACGATGGCCCAGGCCACCGACAGCGCGGCCTGCGTGAGCGTCGAGTCCATCAGCGCCCCGCTCTCCCACGGCACGCCGGCCCAGTGGTGACAGGTGCGCAGCACCATGCCGGTGTAGAGCGCGAACGCCGTGGCACCCAGGCCGGCCAGCAACGCCTGGCGCGGCAGCTGAGTGCCGGCCGGCAAGGCACGGTGCCAGAGGAAGAGCGACAGCAGCACCAGGCCCTGCCCTGCTTCGAGCGGGTTCAGCAAGGGCACGTAAGGGAGCGGCGCAGTTTCGCCCTCCTGCGTGTTGCCGACCCACAGCCACAGCAGCAGGTACAGCGCGACCGGCACACACGCCACCACGAGATAAGGCATGCGGAAGGTCGTGAGCGGCCAGCGCTGCAGCACGGCCGGCCGTGTGATCGCTGCGAGCACGAGCGCCGGCACCAGCACCCAGCCCAGCACCGGCCAGGCCGAGCCGGCTTCGCCCCAGCCGGCGGTGAGCCACTGCGCCTCGCGCGCGGCGAGCAGCAGGAAGAGCCAGAACCCGCCCACGTGCAAGGGCGCGATCGCCGAGTCGGACCACCAGCGCGACAAGGCGCGCAACAACACCACATGCCACGCCAGCGCGAGCGGCCAGACCAGCCAGCCCAGGTGCTGGTGCGGCGCAGCGCCGACAAGCACCATCCCGAGCGCCGGGGTGCACACCCAGGCCGGCACGGTGGCCCAGGCCGTCTGGCCGAGCACACGCCAGTCGCGCCAGCGTGCGACACCGGTCACCACCACCGAGGTGACGAGCACCCAGCCGGTGAGCACCGCCGGCCACAGCAGCACCCAGTACTTCTGCGTGCGCAGCAGGTGGCGCCACGCATCGGGCAGCAGCACCTGCGACCACCACGCGAGGCCCCACAGCACCACGCCCCAGTGCAGCCACGTGGCCCGCTGCCAGGGCACGGCGCGCGGCAGCTTGGCCGAGCGCTGCAGCGCGTCGCCCGAGATCAGGCCGGCGAGCGTGAGCACGAGCGGTGTCCACAAAGTGAGGCCCGTGCTCGTCTCGGCCCACAGCGCAGGGCCATAGACGAAGAATGCCAGCGCAGAACCGGGCTGCAGCGCGCCCCAGGCGACGGCCAGCGCCGGATGGCGCAGGCGCAGGCCCAGCCACAACGCGAGCAAGCCGAGCCAGGGCCAGACGCGTGCCGCGATGTCGGCCGGCATCACGAAGAGCAGGCTCGACGACAAGGCGCCAACGCCCGCCAGCAAGCCGATGCTGCTGGCAACCGACCACTGCGGCGCGGCTTGCTTCGCCTCGGCCTCACGCAGCACCGCGCTCAAGGGCAGCCAGGTGCTCGCCAGCAGGCTCACGCCGATCACGGTCGCGGCCACCAGCCCTTGCCAGCCGTTGCTGAGCATCGCCTGGCCATGCAAGGCGTGCAGCGTGCTTGCGAAACCGGCCAGCGCCACGGCATGCAGCGCCGCACTCGCCCACTGCAGGGCCGGCAGCGGCTTGCGCGCCTGCACCCAGGCGCAGGCGAAGGCGAGCAGCGAGGTCGCCACACACGCCCACTGCGGCACCAGCAGCAACCAGGCCGCAAGTGCCAGTGCCGCCAGGCCGATCCACAGTTGGCCGATGACGCCGGCGGCCTCCCAGCCGCCCTGCTGGTCGACTGCCGCGCGGCGGGCCACGAAGAACATCGCGAACGCGCTCGCCGAGAGCATCAGCACGCCCAGCACCGAGCCGGTGAAGAGCGGCGTGCCCGGCGAGAAGTCGAAGCCGAGCGCGCTCACCAGCCGCAGCGTGGCCGCCGCCAGCACCAGCAGCGCGAATGCCCGCGCATAGCGCCGCTGCTGCCGCACGCCGAGCCAGAACATGCCGGCCGCTTCCACCGCCCAGGTGGCGCCCGTCCATTCGCCTTCGAGCGCGAGCGGGATCGCCAGCGTGCCGAAAATCACGGCGACGATCACGTAGGCCTCGCCCAGCAAGGCGTAGCGCACATTGCCGCCTCTGAGCAGGACGCCACCGAGCAGCAGGTAGAAGAGCGCAAAGCCGACCGCCGCCCACGCGGGGCCGAACTCCCAGCCGCGCACCATCAGGTATTGCAGGCCGTAGCTTGCGAGCGGCACGCCAAAGGCCAGCGTGCTGTCGACACGGCCCACCTGCGCCAGCGTCTGCGCCGCGCGCTGCGAGATCGGGCGACGCGCATCGGGCTCGTCGCCCTGCGCGAGCGCACGTCGCGCGAAGAGCACGCCCACCAGCGTGAAGAGCACGAAGAAGAACAGCAGGAAGGCCTGCGTGCTCGGGTAGTGCGCGTCGGTGTAGTGCTTGTGGGCCCAGGCGCCGGCGAGCGCGAAGGTGCCCACCGCGCCGATCAGGTTGAGCGGCCGCCAGGCACGGAACCACGCCATCAGGAAGATGCCCACGTCGAGCACCGCGAGGTAGCTGAAGAGCGCGATGTGGTTGCCGCTGCCGGTGGACACCAGCACCGGCGCGGCAAAGCCCTCGGCTGCGGCCACGTAGGCGAGCCACGGCGCGTTCTGCGCCATCGCGAGCACGGCGCTCAGGAGCGTGACGGCCAAGAGGAAGCCGAAGGCGAGCTCGGCTGGCAGCAGGTGGCTGATCTTGAGCGCCGCAAGCGTGGTGAGGTAGAAGACGCCGATGCCCGCGCCTTGCAGGATCAGGCCGTAGCCATCCTTGCGCTCGCGCAGGCGCCAGCCGAGCACCAGCAGCACCGCGCCGAGCAGCGCGACGCCGGCATAGCGCAGCTCCACCGGCACCGTCACGCGCTCGGCCGCATAGCGCAGCAGGAAGGCCAGTCCCAGGAAGAGGATGAGCACGCCGACCTTGACGATGGTGTTGCCACCGAAGATGAGCTTGCTCAGGAACGGCGGCAGGCGCTCCTGCAGCGTGGGCTGAGGCACGGGCGCAGGCCGTGGGGCCGGTGGACGCGCAGGCGTGGGCGCTGCGGCTGGCGTGGCGGCCTGTGCCGGCGTGGGCACGTCGAGCGGCAATGGCTGCGTGTCGGGCTGTTCATTGACAGGCGTCGGCGCCGGTGCAGGCTCCAGCGCAGGCAGCGAGAAGCTCGCCGGCGCGGCCTCGGGGATCGGGGCGGCCATCGGCGCAGGCGCGAGGTCGGGCAGGTCGAACGCCAAAGGCTCCGACACCGACACCGACGCCGGGGCCGCGGTCGCCACCGGCGCTTGCGACAGGCGCTTCACCTCAGCCCGCAGCATCGCCACTTCCTGCTCCAGGCGCGCCACACGCGTTTCCATCGGCAGTGGCGGCGGGGTGGAAGGCTTGGCCGCCGTGGGCTGTGCCGGCGCGGCAGCCGCGGTCTTCGATGCATTCGCCTTGTCGCTCTTCTGCATCATCGAGGCGAGCCCGATGCCCACCCCGAGGCCGATCAGACCGCCGATCAGTTCGCCCATTAGCAAACCCAGGATGGCGCCGACCACGCCGAAGATGAACTTCATCGAGTCTCCCTCTGTCTTGTTGGCGGCCGATTATGGAGGGCGACACACGATGAAAAAGGCCCGCCTTTTGGGGGCGGGCCCAGGTATCGCGAGGCAACCCCGGCGGTGCGCCAGGGCAGTACCGACGCTAGCCGACGGTCGCGCGGCGCAGGTCGAGCGTGAACGGGAAGTTCGGGTTGCGCTCGTCCTTTGGCACCGTCATCTCGCCCGGCGTGTGGCCGATGCGGAAGAAGCGCGCAAGCCGCCGCGCCTCGGCCTCGTAGGCGTTGACCGGCGCGGTCGCGTAGTTGCGGCCGCCCGGGTGCGCCACGTGGTACTGGCATCCGCCGAGCGAGCGGCTCATCCAGCTGTCGACGAGGTCGAAGGTGAGCGGCACGTGCACGCCGATGGTCGGGTGCAATGCCGACGGCGGGTTCCATGCGCGGTAGCGCACGGCGGCCACGAACTCACCCACCTTGCCGGTCGGCTGCATCGGGATCACGCGGCCGTTGCAGGTGAGCACATGGCGGTCGCTGACCAGGCCGGTGGCCTTGATCTGCAGGCGCTCGACCGACGAGTCGACGAAGCGCACCGTGCCGCCCACGGCGCCCTCCTCGCCCATCACATGCCACGGCTCGAGCGCGAGGCGCAGCTCGACGTCGACCCCCATCGCATTGAAGTCGCCCAGGCGCGGGAAGCGGAAGTTGAAATGCGGCGCAAACCACTCGGCCTTCATCGCGTAGCCGAAGCCGTTCAGCTCCTCGATCACGTCGCACAGGTCCTGCCACACGAAGTGCGGCAGCATGAAGCGGTCGTGCAGCTCGGTGCCCCAGCGCTTCAGGCGCGGCGGCTGGTAGGGCTTCTGCCAGAAGCGGCTCACCAGCGAGCGCATCAGCAGCTGCTGCGTGAGGCTCATGCGCGCATGCGGCGGCATCTCGAACGCGCGCATCTCCAGGAGGCCCAGCCGGCCGGTCGGGCCATCGGGCGAGTAGAGCTTGTCGATGCAGAACTCGGCGCGGTGGGTGTTGCCGGTCACATCGATGAGCAGGTTGCGCAGCAGCCGGTCGATCAGCCACGGCGGGCAGGCGGTCGGGCCTTCGGCCGTCTTGCGCTGCAGCTCGGCGAAGGCGATCTCGATCTCATAGACCGAATCGTTGCGCGCTTCGTCGATGCGCGGCGCCTGGCTCGTGGGGCCGATGAAGAGGCCGGAGAAGAGGTACGAGAGCGCCGGGTGGTTGTGCCAGTACGCCACCATGCTCGCCAGCAGGTCGGGCCGGCGCAGGAACGGCGAGTCGGCCACCGTCGCGCCGCCGAGCACGAAGTGGTTGCCACCGCCCGTGCCGGTGTGTCGGCCATCGACCATGAATTTCTCGGTCGACAGGCGCGTCTCGTGTGCGGCCTGGTAGAGGTGCGTGGTCTGGTCGACGAGTTCGCCCCAGCTGTGCGCCGGGTGGATGTTGACTTCGATGACGCCGGGGTCGGGCGTCACGCGCAGCGTGGACAGGCGCGGGTCCTTCGGCGGCTCGTAGCCTTCGAGGATCACCGGCAGCTTCATCTCGGCGGCAGTGTCTTCGACGGCGGCGACAAGCTCTAAGTAGTCTTCCAGCGCCGAGGTCGGCGGCATGAAGACATAGAGCCGGCCATGGCGCGGCTCGGCGCACATCGCGGTGCGGGTGATCCAGCCGGCGGACTCGAAGCGCGACGGCGCACGCGGCGGATCCTGCGTCGGCACGCTGGTGCTGGCGTGCTTGCCGTTTTGCGCCGCCCGCGAGCGCTCGCCGAAGGTGGTGGCCGAGGTGGCGAGCGGCTCCTGCTGGCCATTCGTGGGGGCGCCGGGCTCCTGCTCGCCCATCGCATAGCGCAGGCGGCGATACGGCGGCAGCGGCGCGAAGGGTTGCGTCTGGTCGGGCTGGTGCGTCCAGGGGTAGTCGGCCGAGGAGGCCCAGGGTTGCGAGTCGAGCGGCAGGCGGTAGCCCAGCGGCGAATCGCCCGGCACGAGGTAGCAGCGCTCGCTGCGCAGGAACCACGGGCCGGTCTGCCAGCGCGTGGCGCCGGTCGGGTTGCGCAGCACCGGGAACACATGGCCGACGACCTTGTCGAGCCCTTGCGAGAAGACCTTGCGGATGCGGTCGCGCTCCATTTCATCGGAGAGACGCGCATCGAAGGGGTCGACGTTGGTCGGCAGCTTGCGCTCGCGCCACAGGTAGTACCAGACGTCCTCGTAGGCCGGGAACACATATTTCGGATCGAGCCCCAGCCGCCTGGCCACGCCGGCGAGGAACTGATGCGCCTTCACGTCGGTGATGCCGTAGTCGTGGTGCTCGCTTGCGAAAAGCTCGGGATTGGCCCAGATGGGCTCGCGGTCCTTGCGCCAGAAGAGGTTGAGCGACCAGCGCGGCAGCTGCTCGCCCGGGTACCACTTGCCCTGGCCGTAGTGCAGCAGGCCGCCGTCGCCGTACTTGGCGCGCAGCTTGTCCATCAGGTCGGCGGCGAGGATGCGCTTGGTCGGGCCCAGGGCCTCGGTGTTCCACTCGGCACCGTCGCGGTCGTCGACCGAGACGAAGGTCGGCTCGCCTCCCTGCGTGAGGCGCACGTCGTTCTGGCGCAAGTCGGCATCGACCTCGTGCCCGAGGGCCTCGATGTCGGCCCACTGCTCGTCGGTGTAGGGCAGCGTGACGCGCGGTGCCTCCCACACCCGCGTGACCTTCATGTGGTGCTCGAACTCGGTCTCGCATTCGTCGAGCGCGCCGGTGACGGGCGCGGCCGACGACGGGTCGGGCGAGCACGCGAGCGGGATGTGGCCTTCGCCCGCGAGCAGGCCGGAGGTGGGATCGAGGCCGATCCAGCCGGCGCCGGGCAGGTAGACCTCGCACCAGGCGTGCAGGTCAGTGAAGTCGACCTCGGTGCCGCTCGGGCCGTCGAGCGATTTGACGTCGCTCTTGAGCTGGATCAGGTAGCCCGAGACGAAGCGCGCCGCAAAGCCCAGGTGCCGCAGGATCTGCACCAGCAGCCAGCCCGAGTCGCGGCAGGAGCCGCTTTTCTTCGCGAGCGTTTCTTCCGGCGTCTGCACGCCGGGCTCCATGCGGATGAGGTAGCCGATGTCGCCCTGCAGCCGCTGGTTGAGCTCGACGAGGAAGTTGGTGGTCTGCTTCTTCTCGCGCGGGATGGTCTCGAGGTAGTGCGACAGCAGTGGCGTGAGCTCGCCCTTCAGGCGGTACGGCGCCAGCTCGTGCGCAAGCGACTCGTCGTACGTGAACGGGAAGTGCTCGGCCGAAGGCTCCAGGAAGAAGTCGAACGGATTGAGCACCGACATCTCGGCGACGAGGTCGATCTCGATGCGAAAGCTGGTGGTCTTGTCGGGAAAGACGAGCCGCGCGAGGTAGTTGTTCTGCGGGTCCTGCTGCCAGTTGATGAAGTGCGTGGCCGGCTCCACCCGCATCGAGTAGCTGAGGATGCGGGTGCGCGAATGCGGCGCGGGCCGCAGACGCACCACCTGCGGACCCAGGTTGACCGGCCGGTCGTACCGGTAGTGGGTCACATGGTTGAGCGCGACGTGGATGGACATTCAGGGCTCCGGGGCTTGGGTCTGCTGCTGGGAAAAGGTGGGCACGGCGGGTTCGCCGGCCTGGCGGATGTCGATGCGCACGCGCATGGTCTCGTCGCCACCGCCTTCGCGCACGCCACGGATGGGCGAGCAGGCGGCGTAGTCGAGCCCGACGGCCAGGCGCACATGGCGCTCGTCCATCAGGCAGCCGTGGGTGATGTCGACGCTGAGCCAGCGGTGGTGCTCGGGCTCGACGCACACGTCGACCCAGGCGTGGCTCGCGAGGTGCGGCGCATCGGGCGCGTAGAAATAGCCGCTGACGTAGCGCGCCGGCACGCCGTTGGCGCGGCAGGCGGCGAGGTAGACGTGGGCGTGGTCCTGGCACACCCCGCCGCCCTGCTCCCACGCTTCCAGCGCCGTGGTCTGCACGTGGGTGGCGCCAGGCTTGTAGCGCACGCGCTGGAGCACGGCCTGCGCGAGCGCCATGGCCGAATCTTCGGTCACGCCATCGGCGAGGTGCACACGGCCAAGGGCCTTCAGCTGTTCATCGGCCACGGTGAGCCGTGTGCTTCGCAGATAGAGCTGGATGGGCGTGCCCTTGTCCACGAGCCACGGCGAGGCATGCGTCTCGACCGTGCCGCCTGCGCGCACCGCGCTGCCATAGGAGCGGCGCGCCAGGCTCCAGGTGTGGGCGAGGTTGCCGTAGCCGTCGCGCTGCGCATGCAAAGGCGCGGGCGCGGTGACGGTCCACTCGTGCACCGTCTGGTGGGCGCTGGCCTGCGGCGTGAGGCACAGCGACTGCAGGGCGTACTGCAGCGGCGCGCTGTAGTCGTAGTGGGTGACGTGTTGGATGGTGAGTTTCATCCAGCACGTCTCACTTCAGGCGGCGACCGGAACAAGGAAGTCACGGCTGATGCCCACACCCAGCGTACCCACACGCTCGAGGAACTGGCTGAGGAACGCATGCAGCCCGGTCGCGAGGATCTCGTCGATGCGACCGAAGCGCAGGTCGGCCTGCAGGCGGCCGGCGCGGCGCAGCGTCTCGTGCGACTGGTCGTTGGCCACACGCTTGAGGTTGGCCACGACCTCGTCCATGCAGCAGGCGAGCGAGCGCGGCATGTCGGTGCGCAGGATCAGAAGCTCGGCCACCTTCTCGGGCCGGATCACGTTGCGGTACGCCTTGCGGTAGACCTCGAAACCCGAGACCGAACGCAGGATCGCCGACCAGTGATAGAAGTCGTACTCCTGGTCGCGCGTGGCACCACTGCCGTTGCCCGCGCCGTAGAACTCGCTTTCGACCGCGTGGAACTTCACGTCGAGCATGCGCGCGGTGTTGTCGGCCCGCTCGAGGAAGCTGCCGATGCGCAGGAAGTGGAAGGCCTCGTCCTGCAGCATGGTGCCCACCGTCACGCCGCGCGAGAGGTGCGAGCGGAACTTCACCCACTCGAAGGCCTCGCCCGGGTCGCGCTCGAAGGCCTTGCTGCGCAGCATGCGCTGGAACTCGATCCAGGTCTGGTTCTGCGTCTCCCACACCTCGGTGGTGAGGGCGCCGCGCACGGCGCGCGCGTTCTCGCGGGCAGCGAGCAGGCAGTTGTAGATGCTCGACGGGTTCTTCTCGTCGCCGACCATGTAGGCCATGACCTTGCGCGGGTCGACCTCGCCGTAGCGCGTGTTGTAGTCGTGGCTCAGCTCCGAGATGCTGAGCAGGCCGCGCCACCCGTTCACGGCGGCATCGGCCGATTGCGGCAGCAGCGAGGTCTGGTAGTTGACGTCGAGCATGCGCGCGGTGTTCTCGGCTCGCTCCATGTAGCGGGCCATCCAGAAGAGGTGATCGGCAGTTCTTGACAGCATTTCAGGCCTCCTCGTCGTTCAAGCTTCCAGGACCCAGGTGTCCTTGGTACCACCACCCTGCGACGAATTGACGACGAGGGAGCCTTCTTTCAGGGCCACGCGCGTCAGGCCGCCCGGCACCATCTGCACCTCCTTGCCCGAGAGCACGAAGGGCCGCAGGTCGATGTGGCGCGGGGCGATGCCGCTTTCCACGAAGGTCGGGCAGGTGGACAGGCTCAGCGTCGGCTGCGCGATGTAGCCGGCGGGATTGGCTTCGAGCGCCTTGCGGAAGTCGGCGATCTCGGCCTTGGTGGCGGCCGGGCCGACGAGCATGCCGTAGCCGCCGGCGCCATGCACTTCCTTCACCACGAGCTCGGGCAGGTGGTCGAGCACGTACTTGAGGTCGTCTTCCTCGCGGCACAGGTGCGTGGGCACGTTGTTGAGGATCGGCTTTTCGCCCAGGTAGAACTCGATCATCTTGGGCACGTAGGGGTAGATCGACTTGTCGTCGGCGACACCCGTGCCGATGGCGTTGGACAGCGTCACGTTGCCGGCGCGGTACACGCTCAGGAGGCCCGCGCAGCCAAGCGTGGAATCGGGGCGGAAGGCCAGCGGGTCCAGGAAGTCGTCGTCGACACGGCGGTAGATCACGTCGACCCGCTTCGGGCCCTGCGTGGTGCGCATGTAGACGAAGTTGTCCTTGACGAAGAGGTCCTGCCCTTCGACCAGCTCCACGCCCATCTGCTGCGCAAGGAAGGCGTGCTCGAAGTACGCGCTGTTGTACATGCCCGGGGTGAGCACCACGACCGTCGGGTCGTTGACGGAGGCCGGCGCCACGCCGCGCAGCGTCTCGAGCAGCAGGTCGGGGTAATGAGCGACCGGCGCCACGCGGTGCTGGCTGAAGAGCTCGGGGAAGAGGCGCATCATCATCTTGCGGTTCTCGAGCATGTAGCTCACGCCGCTGGGCACGCGCAGGTTGTCTTCGAGCACGTAGTAGCTGCCGCTGCCGTCGGCGTTGGCCGCGCGCACGATGTCGATGCCGCTGATGTGCGAGTAGACGCCGCCCGGCACGTCGACGCCCATCATCTCGGGGCGGAACTGCGCGTTCTTGAAGATCTGGTCGGCGGGCACGATGCCGGCGCGGATGATCTCCTGCTCGTGGTAGACGTCGTGGATGAAGCGGTTGAGCGCGGTCACGCGCTGCGTGAGGCCCTTCTCCATCTCGCTCCATTCGCTGGCCGGGATCACGCGCGGGATCAGGTCGAACGGGATCAGGCGCTCGGTGCCCGAGCCGTCTTCGTCTTTCGCCCCGTAGACCGCGAAGGTGATGCCCACGCGGCGGAAGATCATCTCCGCCTCTTCACGCCGCGAGCGCATCACATCGCGGGGCTGCTGCGCCAGCCAGCGGTCGTAGACCCGGTAGTGGTCTCGCACGCTGGTGCTGGTGGCCTGCATCTCGTCGAAGCTGGGTCGCATGGGTCCTGGTCTCCTCGCAGGCAAGGTAGCAAAAAGCAGGCCAATTGCACCCATCCCAGCGCACAGCGGCCCGATGATCGCCCCGAGGTTACTCGCGTCTGGCGTGGTGATGCCAGTAGCGGCGCGCCTGATCCCGTTCGCACACGGCGGCGTCGCCCCCGCGCCACTGCCACGCGCCGCAGGCAGGGCTGGTCTCGATGCGGGTGTTTCGCGCCTTCAATCGATCGACGACCTCGGCCACCGGGTGGCCAAAGCGGTTGCGATAGCCGGCCTGCACGATCGCGATCCTGGGCGACACGGCATCGAGAAAAGCCGCCGTCGACGAGGTGCGGCTGCCGTGGTGCGGGACCAGCAGCACGTCGCTGCGCAGCGCCTTGGCCGAGGTGGCCAGCAGCTCGGCCTCCTGCTGGCGCTCGATGTCGCCGGTCAGCAGCAGCGTGCCCTGCGGGCCGCTCACCTTGAGGACGCACGACATGGCGTTGGATTTGAGGGCGCGCTCGTAGTCCTCGGCGCGCGGGTGCAGCACGTCGAACTGCACGCCGTCCCAGGCCCAGCGCTGGCCGGCGACGCAGCGCACGGGCTGCTTCGCCAGCGCGCGGATCGGGTGGTCGTCTTCGAGCGAGCTGAGCAGTTCACCCACCGGAAGGTTCTGCAGCAAGGGCTTGGCGCCGCCCACGTGGTCGAGGTCGCGGTGGCTCAGCACCAGGCGGTCGATGCGCGTTTCGCCGCGTGCGTGCAGCAGCGGCAGGAGCACCCGCTGGCCGGCATCGCTCTCGCGTGAATACTGCGGGCCGGCGTCGTACACCAGGAGGTGGTTCTCGGTGCGCACCAGCACGGCAGTGCCCTGCCCCACGTCGACCGCCAGCACCTCGTAGCGGCCGGCCTCGGGCCGCGCTGGCACCGGCAGCAGCAGCGGCATCACCATGGGCAGTGCCAGGAGCCGCATGCGCCACGGCAGCGGCAGCACGATGAGCGCCGCGCCGGCCAGGCCCGCCGCCTGCGCCCACAGTGGCGCAGCCGGCACGAGCCACACTGCCCCAGGCACGGCACCCAGCCACGCCAGGCCGTGGCTCAAGGTCTCCTGCACGAACGCTCCGAGCCGCCACAGCGGGGCCAGCACCACACCCAGCAGCGCCAGCGGCGTGATCACCAGCGTGACCAGCGGAATCGCGACCAGGTTGGCCAGCAGGCCCACCAGCGACACCTGCTGGAAGAACACCAGGCTGAGCGGCGTGAGCCCGAGCGTGGCGACGAGCTGCGTGCGCACGCCACCGCGTGTTGCCGACCAGAGGCGCTGCCACCATCGCTGCGCCGGTGCGTCATCCCTCGCCCGCTGCGCCGGCTCGGACGCCATCAGCAAACCCACCGCGACGAACGACAGCCAGAAGCCCGGTTGCAGCAAGGCCCACGGGTCGAGCGCACTCACCACCACGGCCGCCGACAGCAGCACCATCGCCCACGGCCAGCGCCGCCCGCTGAGCTGCAACAGCGTCACCACCGCCAGCATCCACACCGTGCGTTGCGCCGGCACGCCCCAGCCGGCGAACACCGCATAGGCCGTCGCCGCCAGCAAGCCACCGACACGCCCAGCCCATGGCGCTGGCCACAGGTGCACGGCGCGCGAACTGCGCCGCCACACCGCGGCTACCGCCAAGCCGGCGAGCCACGCGAACATCGTCACGTGCAGCCCGCTGATCGACATCAGGTGTGCGACGCCGGTGTTGCGGAAGAGCTGCCAGTCCTCCCGTTCGATGGCCGACTGGTCGCCCACCGCCAGCGCCGCCAGCACGCCGGCTGCGCGCGGCTCGCTCACGTTCGCGTCGATCCCGTCGCGCACCCGCTGCCGCAGGCGGTCGACCCAGCGGCCGGCACTCGCGTCGAGCAGCTCCGGCGCCGCACGATCGCCTGCCCGCACATAGCCCGTCGCGCGGATGCCTTGCTCGAAGAGATAGAGCTCGTAGTCGAACCCGTGCGGGTTGAGGTTGCCGTGCGGCTGCCGCAGCCGCACCGTGAAGCGCCAGCGCTGGCCCGCGCGCAGCGACAGCTGCGGCTCGCTCAGGCCGCCGTCTTCGTGCCAGCCGACGTACCAGCCGAGCGACACCTTCGCCGGCATCTGCACCGCCTGCCCCTGATGCGCCGCCGACTCCACGTCGAAGCGAAAGCGCAGGCCCGCGGCCGAACGCTGCGGCAGGCTGGCGACCACGCCGACGAGTTGCACGTCCTGCCCTTCGACCGACGCCGGCAAGGTGTCGGCCAGCCGCACCGTCGCACGCCAGCCGCTCGCTCCCAGCCCGGCCGCCAGCGCCGCCGCGACCCACAGCCACCGCACCCGCTGCCAGCGCCAGCCGACGGCGAGCGCCAGCACGGCGCCCAGCACCATCGCCTGATAGAGCCCGAGCGGCATCAGCGCGCGCTCGTGCAGCTGCACGGCCACGCCGACGAGCCATGCCAAGCCCATGCCGATGGCATGCCCGGCCCTTTGTTTTCCTCCCATGGGTGCAGTGTAGGATTTGCGACCCCTCACGACTGGCTGCACTGCGATGTCTGTCTACGACCGTCTGAAGTCCCTCGGAATCGAGCTGCCCGCCGTCGGCGTGCCCGTGGCGGCCTACGTGCCTTTCGTGCGCACCGGCTCGCTCGTGTTTCTCTCGGGCCACATTGCCAAGCGCGACGGCAAGCCCTGGGTCGGCCAGCTCGGCCGCGACATCGACACCGCCACCGGTAAGCAGGCCGCCCGTGCCGTGGCGATCGACCTGATGGGCACGCTGCATGCGGCGGTGGGCGACCTCGACAAGGTCAAGCGCATCGTCAAGGTGGTGAGCCTGGTGAACAGCACGCCCGACTACACCGAGCACCACCTCGTCACCAATGGCTGCAGCGAGCTGCTGGGCGAGGTGTTCGGCGCCAACGGCGTGCATGCGCGCGCCGCCTTCGGCGTGGCGCAGATCCCGCTGGGCGCCTGCGTCGAGATCGAGCTGATCGCCGAAGTCGAATGAGTGCGCTGCGACGCCCGGGGTGGCTGCTGGCCGGCATGGCCGCACTGAGCGTCGCCGCGGTGGGCGCGGCGCTGGTGTCGCAGCACGTCTACGGCATGGAGCCGTGCCCGTGGTGCATCCTGCAGCGGGTGATCTTCCTGGCCATCGCGCTGCTGTGCGTCGTCGGCTTCGTGTCGACGCGCATCGCCGGCGTGCTGGCGCTGGCGTTCTCGCTGTGCGGCATCGCCGCCGCGCTGTGGCAGCACTTCAAGGCCGCATCGTCGACCTCATGCGCCCTGACGGTGGCCGACCAGATCGTGATCGCGATGAAGCTCGACAGCCTCTGGCCCGATGTCTTCCTGGCACGCGCCAGCTGTGCCGATGCCGCCGTGAAGCTTGCGGGCGTGCCGTATGAGTTCTGGAGCCTGGCCTTGTTCGTCGTGCTCGGCGTGGCCAGCGTCGCCGTCATCCGGAAGCGATAGCGCCGCGCAAGGTCATGCTGGCGCTTGTCACGAGCGCCAAGTAAGCTGCCCTCATTCATTGCCTCGAGGAGTACGCACCATGATGTGGCACTGGAATTCCCTGTGGGCGCCCGCGCCCGGAGACCCACCCGCCATCGACGACCCTTCGCTGTGGCGCGCACCCTGGTCGCCCGAGCAGGTGATCGCGCTGCAGGCGCGCAGCTGGGAAGCGCTGCTCAGCACCACGCACTCGTGGTGGACGATGATGCTGTCGGCCTGGCCCGTGGCCAACAGCTGGCCGCTGCCGGCGTGGACCGGCGGCACGGCCGACACGAAGGCTGCGACAGCGGGCGCCGAACCGTTGGCCTTGGCCAAGCCCGCCGAGGAAGCGCCGGCGAAGCCCGCCGCCCGCAAGCGTGCTCCAGCGCGGAAGCGCTGATCGGTCCAGCTGATCAGTCCATCGCCTCCGCCAGGCTGCGCGTGAGGCGCGGCGGCTCGCTGCCGATGTGGAACGAGAGGCGCCGCTCGCGCAGCGCCACGTCGTAGGCGGTCACGCGGTCGAAGCGGCGCAGGTGCTCGATCCATGACTCGTCGAGCATGTGCTCCACGTAACGGCCCGGCACGGTTGCATCGCGGAAGACTTCGCATGACAGCGCGCCCTGCCGCAAGCGGCTGCTGCGTGTCTCGCGCATCACGGCCATGAAGTCGTCGGCGCGGGCCGGGTCGATCAGGTACTCGATGGTGGTCATCACCGGCCCATCGTGCCCTTGCACGCCCGGCGGCATCTCGGGGGCCTTCCACGCGCTGGACGGCGTGAGGTCCTCGGAGTCGGTGGCACCGCGCGGCTTGTAGCGGATGACCGCGAGCATCAGCACCACCCCGACGATCGCTGCGATGACGATGCTCGCGCGCACGCTGCTGAAGGTGGCGACCTGGCCCCAGATGGCCGCGCCGATGCCGCCACCGCCCATCAGCGCCATCTGGTAGACCGACATGCCACGCGCGCGCACCCAGTTGGGCAGCGTGAGCTGCGCCGAGACGGCCAGCGAGTTGGCCACCGAAATGACGGTCATGCCGTTGACCATCATCGCCGGGGCCGCGACGTAGATGTTGGGCGCGAAAGCCACCACCAGCATGGCCACCGCCTGGAGCAGCGTGCCGTTGCGCACCAGCAGGTCGCCGTCCATGACCGCGCGGATGCGTGGCATGTTGAGTGCGGCGATCACCGCACCCGTGCCCATGGCGGCCAGCAGCAAGGTGAAGGTGCCCGCGTCGCCACCCGGCATCTGCCGGGCCACCAGCGGCAGCAGCGAGGTCACCGCGATGGCCTGCAGGAAGAACGCCGACACCCGGAACAGCACCGCATGCATGGCCTGCGACTGCCGTACGTAGGTGAGCCCCACGCGGATGGCACCGAAGAAGCGCTCGGCCGGCAAGGCGCTCGCCTTGGGCGCCGTCTTCCAGCGCATGATGACGAAGCCGCAGGCCACCGACAGCACCGCGTTCAAGGCGAACACCCAGGCACTGCCGAGGCTCGCGATCAGCGCCCCGGCGAGGATGGGCCCGAAGATGCGCGATGCATTCATCGCCAACCCGTTGAGCGCCAGTGCCGACGGCAGCTGGTGCCGGGGGATCAGCTCCGGGATCACCGCCGAGAACACCGGCCAGCGCATCGCGAAGCCGATGCCGTTGGCAAACGTGAGCAGCAGCAAGAGCGGCGCGCCCATGTGGCCGCTCAGCGTCGCAAGGCACAGCAGCACCCCGACGATCGCGACCCAGAACTGCGTGAAGATGAAGTACTTGCGCCGGTCGAGGATGTCGGCCAGCGCCCCGCTCGGCACGCCCAGAAAGAACACCGGCAGCGTGGACGCCGACTGCACCAGCGCCACCATGATGGGCGAGGTGGTCAGCGAGGTCATCATCCACGCCGCCGCCACGTCGTTCATCCACATGCAGACGTTCGCCGTGAGCCACACGCTCCACAGCATGCGGAACACGGGCTGGCTCAGCGGGGCCCAGGGGGATTCGGGCGAAGGCTGGGCCGCTGTCTGCATCGGCTCGTTTTTACCCCAGGCTCAATACCCGATGCGGCTTCATCCCCGCGTCGAGCGTCTTGCCCTTGCGGGCACGCTTGCCGGCATACACCGCGAGCGAGGCGCCCTTGAGCTCCTCTTCCTTGGCCTTGCCGCCGCGGCCGGTGCCGAGCACCTTCACGCCGTTGGCGCAGGCCGCCACCGACACCAGCGGGTCTTTCGCGTCCACGTCCATCAGCGTGAGGCCGCGGCCGCCCTTGGGTTGCAGCTTCAGTTCCTGCAGCGGGAAGGCCAGCAGCCGGCCGCTCATCGAGAGGCACACCACCTGCGAATGGCCCGTCACCAGCGGCACCGGCGGCAGCACCTTGTCGTCGGCTTCGAGCGTGAGGAAGCTCTTGCCACCGCGCTGGCGGCTCAGCATGTCGCCGACTTGCGCCAGCAAGCCGAAGCCGCCGGTGTTCGAAAGCAGCAGCGTCACGTCGGGTGCGGCTGCAAAGTAGTGCAGCGGCTGCGTGCCCGATTCGAGGTCGATCAGCGTCGTGATGGGCTGGCCGTCACCACGCCCGCCCGGCAGTTGCGACACCGCCGTGGAATACACACGGCCATTGCTGCCGAAGACCAGCAGCGAATCGACCGTGCGGCACGGGAACACGCCGTACAAGCCATCACCCGCCTTGAAGGCCAGCGCCGCGGCATCAACCTCGTGGCCCTTGAGCGCACGCACCCAGCCCTTGAGGCTCACCACCACCGTCACCGGCTCGTCGATCACCTTGATCTCGGCGACCGCCTTCTTCTCCGCCTGGATCAGCGTGCGGCGCTCGTCACCGTATTGCTTGGCGTCGGTCTCGATCTCCTTGATCAGCGTGCGCTTGAGCGTGGCCGGCGAGTTGAGGATGTCTTCCAGCTTGCCCTGCTCTTCGCGCAGCTCCTTCAGCTGCTGCTCGATCTTGATGGCCTCCAGCCGCGCGAGCTGGCGCAGGCGGATTTCCAGGATGTCTTCGGCCTGGATCTCGGTCAGCTTGAAGCGCTCGATCAGCGCCGGCTTGGGTTCATCCGAGTGGCGGATGATCCTGATCACCTCGTCGATGTTGAGCAGCACCAGCTGCCGGCCTTCGAGGATGTGGATGCGCGCCAGCACCTTGTCGAGTCGGAACTGCGAGCGGCGCTGCACCGTCTCGGCACGGAAGGCCACCCACTCGGCCAGCATCTGGCGCAGGCTCTTCTGCGTGGGCCGGCCGTCGGCGCCGATCATCGTGAGGTTGATGGGCGCGGACGTTTCGAGGCTCGTGTGCGCGAGCAGCGTCTGGATCAGTTCTTCCTGGCTGATGCGCGAGGTCTTGGGTTCGAAGACGAGGCGCACCGGGGCGTCCTTGCTGGCTTCGTCGCGCACCGCGTCGAGCACCGACAGCACCGTGGTCTTGAGCTGCACCTGCTCGGCCGCCAACGCCTTCTTGCCGGCCTTGACCTTCGGGTTGGTCAGCTCTTCGATCTCTTCGAGCACCTTCTGCGAACTTGTGCCCGGCGGCAGCTCGGTGACGACGAGCTGCCACTGGCCCCGCGCCAGGTCTTCGATCTTCCAGCGCGCCCGCACCTTGAGGCTGCCGCGGCCAGTGGCGTAGGCGGCGCGGATGTCGGCTGCGTCGCTGATGATCTGGCCGCCACCGGCGTAGTCGGGGCCGGGAATCAGGGCCGCCAGCTCCTCGTCGTTGAGCTTGTCGTTGCGGATCATCGCGACGGCGGCCGCCGCCACCTCGCGCAGGTTGTGCGACGGCACCTCGGTCGCGAGGCCCACCGCGATACCGCTTGCGCCGTTGAGCAGCACGAAGGGCAGGCGCGCCGGCAGTTGCTTCGGCTCCTGCTCCGAGCCGTCGTAGTTGGGCGCGAAGTCGACCGTGCCTTCGTCCAGCTCGTCGAGCAGCAGGCGCGAGATGGGGGCGAGCCGGGCTTCGGTGTAGCGCATGGCCGCCGCGCCGTCGCCGTCGCGTGAGCCGAAGTTGCCCTGGCCGTCGACCAGCGGGTAGCGCTGCGAGAAGTCCTGTGCCATGCGCACCATCGCGTCGTACGCGGCCTGGTCGCCGTGGGGGTGGTACTTGCCGAGCACGTCGCCCACCACACGGGCGCTCTTCACGGGCCGAGCACCGGCGGTGCCGGTGAAGCTCAGGCCCATGCGCTCCATCGCATAGAGGATGCGGCGCTGCACCGGCTTCTGGCCGTCGCACACATCGGGAAGTGCGCGGCCCTTCACCACGCTCAAGGCGTATTCGAGGTACGCGCGCTCGGCGTAATGAGCGAGCGTGATCGCGTCGGGGTTGTCGTTCGTGTCTTCGAGGCTCATGTCGTCTTATTGAGTGGGGGCCGACGCTGGCCCGTGCATCTGCAATTCGCGGGCGCCGCGCGGCATCTTGTTCTGCAGCAGCGCCCAATAGAGTTCGAGCACCAGGTGCACATGCGCCTGGGTCTCTGCGATCGGCGGCATGCCGCCACCGTGTTTCATCACCGTGCCGACGCCGGCGTTCCATGCGGCCAGCGCCACGTCGATGCGGCCGAAGCGGTGCATCAGCCTGGACAGCAGGCGTGCGCCGGTGTCGATGTTGTGGCGAGGGTCGAGCAGGCGCTGCGCTTCTTCAGCACGTGCCTGCGGCGTGGTGCCCACCGGCATGATCTGCATCAGCCCGACAGCACCGCGCGGCGAGACCGCGTTCGGCTTGAATCCCGACTCCACGGCGATGATGGCCTTGAGCAGCTCGATGTCGACACCGTGCGCTTTCGAGGCGTTGCGCAGCACCGCCTGCAGCGACTTCACCTCGGGCGCGAAGTCGAGCCAGGTGAGCAGGCCGCCTGCGCCGTCGGTCTTGCCCGGCACACGCGCGTCGCCACTCGTGTTGCCGAGCACCAGGTGGTAGCGCGAATCGACCTGCGTCGGCGCGACATGCGCCACGCCGTTGCCGTCGACATAGCCCCAGAGCTCGGCCTGGCAGGCCAGCGGCAGGCTGACCAACGCGGCAAGGCACAGGCTCCGGTTCATCGGCTCACCCCCGGGTGCCCCACCACCACAGCGCGACAGCAAAGACCGACTGCGCCGCCGCCACGAAGACGAAGAAATCCCAGCCGGGCGCCATCTGTTCGCCCATGCGCTGCACGGCCCAGGACCGCAGGGCCTCTTCGCGCAGCTGGCCGCCGACCACCGCATCGGTGGGGCCGGCTTCAGCGAGGCTCTCGTCCAGCTTGTCGACATAGCGCGCGCCCAGCCGGCGCAGCGGGCGCGGGATGAGCGAACCTTCGTTGCCGAGGAACTGGCGAAAGGCATCGGCCAGCCGACCGGGCACGCCGAGCAACCCGGCCACGGTACCGGGGCGCTTGGCCTCGGTGGCCTGGATGAAACGGCCGAGCGTCTGGTCGAAGAGCAGGCCGCCGTGCGAGTGGGTCAGGCTGCTCAGCACCCGCATCACCCCCCGCTGATGCCCGGCCAGCACATAGAGCACCAGCGCCACCAGGCAGCCCAGCATCGCGACCATCTTGAGGCCGGTGCTCGCCGGCAGCGCCATCAGCAGCGCCAGCAACACCGCTCCGCTGAGGAACAGCCCCGCAGCCCCGCACTTCAGCACTTCGGCCACGTATTGCAAGCCGTTGCCCAGCAGCGGCTTGATCGCATCCAGGGTCATGACAGGTCCTCCCTCCGCTCGTTGTGTGGAATCTTGTCGGCCAGGCTCAGACATCGACCTCGACGTCGTCGCCATGCAGCTCCATCAGCTCGCGGCGTGCGGCGGCTTCTCCCTTGCCCATGAGCTTGGTGAGCGAGTCGGTGGTGGCGCCGAAATCGAGCGCACCGTAGTTCACCTGCAGCAGGCGGCGGGTGTCGGGGTTGAGCGTCGTGTCCCACAGCTGCTCGGCGTTCATCTCGCCCAGGCCCTTGAAGCGGCCGATGCTCCAGCTGTTTTCCTTCGCCCCTTCCTTGCGCAGCTTGTCGAGCGTGGCGGTGAGCTCGCCTTCGTCGAGGGCGTAGATCTTGGCCGCCGGCTTCTTGCCGCGCGCCGGTGCGTCGACGCGGAAGAGCGGCGGCTTGGCCACGTACACATGGCCTTTTTCGATGAGCTTGGGGAAGTGGCGGAAGAAGAGCGTCAACAGCAGAACCTGGATGTGCGAGCCGTCGACGTCGGCGTCCGACAGGATGCAGACCTTGCCGTAGCGCAGGCCCGACAGGTCGACCTCGTCGTTCGGCCCGTGCGGGTCGACGCCGATGGCCACCGAGATGTCGTGGATCTCGTTGTTGGCAAAGAGGCGGTCGCGCTCCACCTCCCACGCGTTGAGCACCTTGCCGCGCAGCGGCAGCACGGCCTGGGTTTCCTTGTTGCGGCCCATCTTGGCGCTGCCGCCGGCCGAGTCGCCCTCGACGAGGAAGAGTTCGTTGAGCGTGAGGTCGCGGTTCTCGCAATCGGTCAGCTTGCCCGGCAGCACGGCCACGCCGGAGCCCTTGCGCTTCTCGACCTTCTGGCTCGCGCGCTGTCGCGTCTGCGCCTGCTTGATGACGAGTTCGGCGAGCTTCTTGCCCAGGTCCACATGCTGGTTGAGCCACAGCTCCAGCGCCGGCTTCACGTAGGTCGACACGAGCCGCAGTGCATCGCGGCTGTTGAGCCGCTCCTTGATCTGGCCCTGGAACTGGGGGTCGAGCACCTTGGCGCTCAGCACGAAGCTCGCCCGCGAGAACACATCCTCGGGCATCAGCTTCACGCCCTTGGGCAGGAGCGAGTGCAGCTCGATGAAGCCCTTCACCGCGCCGAAGAGGCCGTCCTTCAGGCCCGACTCGTGCGTGCCGCCATTCACCGTGGGGATGAGGTTGACGTAGCTCTCGCGCATCGGCGTGCCGTCTTCGGTGAAGGCCACGCACCAGGCCGCGCCCTCGCCTTCGGCGAAGTTCTCCGTCTCGCCCTTGTCGGCGTAGTGCTCGCCTTCGAAGAGCGGGATCACCGGGTCGGCCGGCAGCGTCTGCATCAGGTAGTCGCGCAGGCCGCCCTTGTACGTCCAGGTGAGCACCTCGCCGGTCTTCTCGATGGTGAGCGTGACCGTCACGCCGGGCATCAGCACCGCCTTGCTGCGCAACAGGTGGATCAGCTCCGGCTTGGGGAAATCGGGGCTTTCGAAATACTTCGCATCGGGCCAGGCACGCACCGTGGTGCCCGACTTGCGATCGGCGTTGGTGGCCTTGCGCACCTTGAGCGGCTCGATCACGTCGCCGCCCGAGAAGGTGATGCTCGCCACCTGGCCTTCGCGCCAGACGTGCACTTCCAGCCGCTTGGCAAGCGCGTTGGTCACGCTCACACCCACCCCGTGCAGGCCGCCCGAGAAGCTGTAGGCGCCGCCCGAGCCCTTGTCGAACTTGCCGCCGGCATGCAGCCGGGTGAACACGATCTCGACGACCGGCACCTTCTCTTCCGGGTGCTTGCCGAAGGGGATGCCGCGGCCGTCGTCCTGCACGCTGACCGAGGTGTCGATGTGCAACGTGACGTCGATGCGCTTGCCGTAGCCGGCCAGGGCTTCGTCGGCTGCGTTGTCGATGACCTCTTGAATGATGTGCAGCGGGTTGTCGGTGCGGGTGTACATGCCCGGCCGCTGCTTCACGGGCTCGAGGCCCTTGAGCACGCGGATCGACGCTTCGCCGTAGTTGTCGCTGGGTTTGGTGGCCATAGGCGGCGGATTCTAGGAGCGTCCCAGCAAGCGCCCATTGAAATGGCTACAGTGCCCGGATGACCGCCGTTGCCGCCACGCCGCCCGCCCCGTTGTCCATGAAACAGGTGCTGCTCTGCGGCGCGCTGATCGTCACGCTCTCGATGGGCATCCGCCACGGCTTCGGCCTGTGGTTGCAGCCGATCACGACGGACCGGGGCTGGTCGCGCGAAACCTTCGCGTTTGCACTGGCGGTGCAAAACCTCGCCTGGGGCCTGGCCGGGCCGTTCGCCGGCATGCTGGCCGACCGCTTCGGCGCGTTTCGCGTGCTCATCGTCGGGAGCTTGCTCTACGCGGCCGGGCTCGTGCTGATGGCGGTGTCGACCTCGGGCCTGGCCTTCACCGGCAGCGCCGGCCTCATCCTTGGCATGGCGCAGTCGGGCACCACCTATGCCGTGGTCTACGGCGTGATCGGCCGCAACGTGGCACCCGAAAAGCGAAGCTGGGCGATGGGCGTGGCCGCTGCCGCCGGCTCGTTCGGCCAGTTCCTGATGGTGCCGGTGGAGAACTGGCTGATCGCCGGCCTGGGCTGGCAGAACGCGCTCTTCCTGCTTGGCTGCCTGGCGCTGGCGATCGTGCCGCTCGCGTTCGGCATGAAGGAGCCCAAGGCCACGCCGCTGGCCGGCGCACACCAGCAGAGCATCGGCCATGCGCTGCGCGAGGCGTTCAGCTACCCGAGCTTCCAGCTGCTGATGGCGGGTTATTTCGTCTGCGGCTTCCAGGTGGTGTTCATCGGCGTGCACATGCCGAGCTACCTGAAGGACAACGGGCTCACACCCAACGTCGCGACCACGGCACTGGCGCTGATCGGCCTCTTCAACGTCTTCGGCACCTACGCTGCCGGCTCGCTGGGCCAGCGCATGCAGAAGAAGTACATCCTGTCGTCGATCTATGCCCTGCGCTCGGTGGCCATCGTCGTCTTTCTCAGCGTGCCGCTCACGCCGTGGAGCGTCTACATCTTCGCGTCGGTGATGGGCTTCCTGTGGCTCTCGACCGTGCCGCCCACCAACGCGGTGATCGCGCAGATCTTCGGCGTGCAGTACATGTCGATGCTGGGCGGCTTCGTCTTCCTGAGCCACCAGGTCGGATCGTTCCTCGGTGTCTGGCTGGGCGGCAAGCTCTACGACACGACGGGCAGCTACGACGTGGTGTGGTGGATCTCGGTGGCACTCGGCATCTTCGCGGCCATCGTCAACCTGCCAGTGCGTGAGTCGGCGATCGTGCGCCGGGCACCGGCCACGGCCTGAACGCCATGACCCGCGGACGCCGCCTCGCACTCTGGAGCATCGTCACGCTGGTGCTGCTGTCGGTGTTTGCCGCCTACCTCCGGCCGGATCTCGCGTTCACACTCGCGAACCAGCTCTGGAACTGCTTCTAAACACACCATGAACGTGATCGTGATCACCGGTGCCTCCGAGGGCATCGGCGCTGAGATGTCTCGCCAGTGGGCACGACGTGGCGGCGCGCAGCAGGCGCTGGTGCTCGCGGCGCGCAACATCGACAAGCTCAACGAGGTGGCAGCGCAATGCCGGCAGCACGGCGCGCAGGTGCTGGTGCAACGCTGCGACGTGGGTGTGCAGGCCGATTGCGAAGCGCTTGTTTCCGCAACGGTCAAGACCTTCGGCCGGCTCGACACCCTGGTCAACAACGCCGGCATGTCGGCGCAGGCGCTCTTCGGCGAAGTGAACGATCTCGCCTGGTACGAGACGCTGATGCGCATCAACCACTGGGGCAGCGTGTGGTGCACGCATGCCGCGTTGCCGCACCTCAAGTCGGCCAAGGGGCGGATCGTGGCCGTCTCCAGCCTGGCTGGGCTCGTCGGGGTGCCCGGCCGCACGGCGTATTGCTCGACCAAGTTCGCGATGACCGGCTTCTTCGAAGCGCTGCGCACCGAACTCGCCGCCGCTGGCGTGAGCGTCACGCTCGCCTACCCGGGCGTGGTGGCGACAGACATCCGCTACCGCGGCTTCAATGCCGCCGGAGAGGCTGCTGGGCAGAGCGGGCTCGACGAGCGGGGGGCGATGAGCGTCGAGACCTGCGCCCGGCTCATCATCGATGGCGCCGAGTCGCGCAGCCGCGAGGTCGTGATGACGGCCAAGGGCAAGCTCGGCCGGTGGATGAAACTTCTGGTGCCGAGCCTGGTCGATGCGCTCGCGCTCAAGGCTCTGAACCAGCACGCCCGCCCCCAATGACGCTGGAAATTTCTCCCTGGCTGCAACGCTGGTCGCACCTGGTGCCGGCGGGCGCCACGGTGCTCGACGTGGCCTGCGGCTCGGGGCGGCACGTGCGGTGGTTCGCCGAGCGCGGTTGCCGTGTCACCGGTGTCGACCGGAATGCTGCCGCAGTCGAGCCGCTGCGCGCCGTCGCGGAGGTGGTCGTGGCCGACATCGAAGGCCAGCCCTGGCTCCTCTTGGGCAGGCGGTTCGATGCGGTCGTCGTCACCAACTACCTCTGGCGAGCATTGCTGCCGACGATCATCGACAGCGTGGCCGAGGGCGGCGTACTGTTGTACGAGACCTTTGCCGACGGCAACCAGACCATCGGCAAGCCTTCGCGGCCCGACTTCCTGCTCCAGCCGGGCGAGCTGTTGCAGGCGGCCCAAGGCCTGCATGTGATTGCCTATGAAGACGGCTTTCTCGATTCACCCGACCGATTCGTGCAGCGCATCACGGCGGTACGTCCGGCGAGCGGGAGCCCTCCTCACCCACGTCACCTGCTGACGCCCGGGCCGAGGACGTCGGGCAGCTAAAATCCCTGGATTCCGAGGAACCCCCATGAAACCCATCGTTGGCAGCATCGTGGCGCTCGTCACGCCCATGCAGGAAGACGGCAGCGTCGACTATGACGGCCTGCGCAGCCTGATCGACTGGCACATCGCCGAAGGCACCGATTGCATCGGCGTGGTCGGCACCACTGGCGAGTCACCGACGGTGTCGGTCGAAGAGCACTGCGAGATCATTCGCGTGGCCGTCCAGCATGCCAAGGGTCGCGTGCCCATCATGGCCGGCACCGGCGGCAACTCCACCCGCGAGGCGATCGAACTGTCACGCTTTGCCAAAGAGGTGGGCGCCGATTGCACGCTGTCGGTCGTGCCCTACTACAACAAGCCTTCGCAGGACGGCATCTACGCGCACTTCAAGGCCATCGCCGAAGCCGTCGACGTGCCGATGGTGCTGTACAACGTGCCCGGCCGCACCGTGGCCGACATGCTGCCCGAGACCACGCTGAAGCTGGCGCAAGTGCCCGGCGTCATCGGCATCAAGGAAGCGACCGGCAACATCGAGCGTGCCTGCCAGCTGATCAAGCATGCTCCCAAGGGCTTCTCGATCTATTCCGGCGACGACCCGACGGCCATCGCGCTGATGCTGCTCGGTGGCCATGGCAACGTGAGCGTCACGGCCAACGTCGCGCCGCGCGCGATGCACGAGCTGTGCAAGGCCGCACTCGCCGGCCAGGCACGCGAGGCCACCGCCATCCACCTGAAGCTGCTGGGCCTGCACAAGAACCTGTTCGTCGAATCGAGCCCGACGCCCACCAAGTGGGCCCTGTCGCGCCTGGGCCGCTGCGGCCCGACGGTGCGCCTTCCCATCCTGCCCTTGAGCCCGGCCGGCCAATCCGCCGTGGAACAAGCACTGCGCGAAGCGGGTCTGTTGTGAGCCGAGGCCGCAGCCTGCGACCCAGGCGCGGCATTCATTCCCTTGTCACCCACGGCTCCACGGCCCATCCGGCCCGGCCCGCTCCCTACGGAGATGTTCAACGTGATTCGTGTTCCCCTCAGTTCGCTGGCAGCCGCCACGGCCCTGCTGTGCACCCTGACCGCCTGCTCTTCCATCGACAGCATCGCCTCTGGTGACAAGATCGACTACCGCACGGCCAAGACCAAGGCGACGCCGCTCGAGGTGCCGCCCGACCTGACGCAACTCGCCGTCGACCCCCGCTACGCACCCACGGCCGGCGTCATCAGCGCCGCCCAGTTGCAGGCACCGGGTGTGGCGGCCTCCGCGCCGGTCACGAACGCCGTGGCGCCCACCGCCCTCGGCGACGTGCGCCTGGAACGCCAGGGCAACCTGCGCTTCCTCAGCACCAACATCCCGCCCGATCAATTGTGGCCGCAGCTCCAGGAGTTCTGGCGGGACCGCGGCTTGGCACTGACCGTCGACCAGCCCGAGGTCGGCGTGATGGAGACGGTGTGGTCCGAGAACCGCGCCAAGCTGTCGGACGACATCATCCGCCGCACCATCGGCAAGGTGTTCGACTCCCTGTTCGACACCGGCGAGCGCGACAAGTACCGCACCCGCGTCGAGCGCAGCGAGCGTGGCACCGACATCTACATCACGCACCGCGGGATGGAAGAGGTCTACGCCAGCGAGCGCAAGGACCAGACCACCTGGAAACCCCGCCCGAGCGACCCGACGCTCGAAGGCGAGATGCTGTCGCGCCTGATGGTGAAGCTCGGTGCCAAGGGTGAAGCCGCCAAGGCCGCGCTGGCACAGACCACCGCCGCCAACCCGTCCAATACCGCTCCGCGCGCCCGCACCCTCAGCGGCCGTCCTGCGGCGACGCTGCAGCTCGACGAGAGTTTCGACCGCGCCTGGCGCCGCGTCGGCCTCGCCCTCGACCGCAGCGGCTTCACGGTGGAAGACCGCGACCGCGCACAAGGGCTCTATTTCGTGCGCTACGTCGACCCCGCACAGGCCGGCAAGGAAGAGCCCGGCTTCTTCGCCCGGCTCTTCACCGATGCCAAGCTGAGTGGGCCGACCCGCTACCGCGTCAACGTCAAGGCCGAGGGCGACTTGAGCACGGTGTCGGTGTACGACGCCAAGGGCCAGCCCGAAAACGGCGACGCCGGCCAGCGCATCGTCAAGTTGCTGGTCGACGACCTGAAATAAGCCAGGACGCCTGAAGGTCACGCCGGGATGATGCGTTTCTGCAGCCTCGGCAGCGGGAGCTCCGGCAATGCGACGCTGATCGAGGCCAGCGCGGGCATCACGACGACGCGGGTGCTCGTCGACTGCGGCTTCTCGTTGCGCGAGCTCGAGCGCCGCCTCGCCACGCGCGGCCTTTCCGCTGCCGACATCGACGCCGTGTTCGTCACGCACGAGCACGGCGACCACGTGGGCTGCGCCTTTCACCTCGCCCGCAAGCACCATGTGCCGGTCTGGACCAGCCGCGGCACCTGGCGCGCCATCGGCCAGCCCGAGTTGCCGGAAGGCTTGCTGCACTTCGCCCGCGACCTCACGCCCATCCAGCTGGGCGACCTGGAGATCAGGCCCTACACCGTGCCGCACGACGCCCACGAGCCCCTGCAACTGTGCGCCAGTGACGGTGCGGTGCGACTCGGTGTCCTCACCGACGCGGGCTGCGCCACAGCCCACCTGCTGGCCCAGCTGCAGCGTTGTGACGCGTTGCTGCTGGAATGCAACCACGACCGCACGCTGCTGGCCCATTCGGCCTACCCTGCCTCGCTGAAGGCGCGCATCGGCGGTCGCCTGGGCCATCTGGCCAACGACACTTCGGCCGAGATCCTGGCCAGTTGCCTCCACCCTGCCTTGAAGCACCTGGTCGCAGCCCACCTCAGCGAGCGAAACAACCGGCCGGAGTTGGCCCAAGCCGCGCTCGCGGCGGTGTTTGGCGGTCAGCCGGAGGAAATCGTCGTGGCCGACCCCCTGCAGGGATTCGACTGGCTGGCGATTTAATCTCGCGAGACCATGAAAAAAGCCGCCCGAGGGCGGCTTTCTCAGAATCGGAGAACCGATTACTTGCTGGCAGCGGGGGCGGCAGCAGAAGCGGCATCCGAAGCGGCCGGAGCAGCAGCGGGAGCCGAAGCAGCGTCAGAAGCAGCCGGGGCCGGAGCGGCCGGGGCAGCGGCGGGAGCGGCCGGAGCAGCAGCGGGCTCTTCCTTCTTGCCGCAAGCGGCCAGAGCAACAGCAGCAACCAGAGAAGCCATCAGAAGCGACTTTTTCATACTTTTCCTCAGTGAAAGGTTCAAACAATTACCGGTAATTGTGGGAACCCTCCGTCCTGGCAGATCCCCAACATATCAGGCGAGAAACGCTCGAGCATTTCCGCGCCAGCCCATGAGTATATCCGCTGTTAGGGAACTCCCTAGAGCCCCAAAGTGGTGACTGGGAAGGCCTCTTCGGACCGTTGCAAAAGCGCATCAAGGGCGTCGCGGATCCGCGTGGTATCGGCAGGGTCAAAGGAGAGGCTCGCACGGTAGTGCTCGGCGTCGAGGACACGCAAGGTGATGAGCCCCGGCGCGAGGAAGAGGCCGCTCATCTGGCCGATGTCGGCTTCATCGACGGCCCGGCACTCCACAACGTGCGACCACTGCCTCCGCCACTCCACCCAGCGCGGGTGACGCCGCGGAAACTCGTCGAAGCTCTCCGCCAACACCGTCAGCTTGCGATGCGTGAACGCCCAGCGGGAGAGGTTCTCGATCACCGCACGATCGCTCAGCGGCCAGTCGGCGAAGGTTGGATCGGCGATGAAGACCTCACGGCAGCCCTTGTCGGCCACGAAGGCGAAGGCCTCTTTCAGGGCATCGTGGAACTCCGAACGTGAGGTGATGATGCGAGAGGTCGGCAGGTCGTCCATGGCGGGCCTTTCAATCGGGAAGCGGGTGCAGCCAGCCGGCCTGCGCCCACTGGTCGAGCAATTCTCGGGCGTCGTCGCTCAGCGCTGCAAGCCGGGCGGCTGGCAGGGTGCGCTCGTCGGCAAGGCGGCGCATCAACGTCGCATCACGGCCCGCGGCCCGGAACGCTTCGCCATTGATAAAGACATGACGCTCGTCATA
Source organism: Piscinibacter sp. HJYY11 (assembly GCF_016735515.1). Taxonomy (NCBI): domain Bacteria; kingdom Pseudomonadati; phylum Pseudomonadota; class Betaproteobacteria; order Burkholderiales; family Sphaerotilaceae; genus Piscinibacter; species Piscinibacter sp. HJYY11. The sequence continues at coordinate 1,193,681 of NZ_JAERQZ010000001.1, forward strand.
CAGCATCCGGGTGCGGCGATCCAGGCGCACCCCCTGCCCTGTTGACAGTGGCTCGCCGGAGTCGAACCACACCGAGGGCTTGGGGTCGCTCAGCACCTCGCCCAGCGCACAGGCCAGCGCCTGCGGCTCGGCCAGCCAGCGTGCCACCTCACGCGCGGCGAACTCGCGCAGCGCTGCGGGGATGAGCGCCGGTTGGTCGGTCGCGGGCTGATTCGGGTCGCGGTACAGCGGGTCGAGGTCGGGCCGTTCGCTGCTGTCGAGCATGCGCTGCAGTACCTCGTCTCGCAGCTCGGCGCGGCCGGCGGCGCGAAAGCCGATCGAGGCCGTCATGCATTCGCCCACGGCGACGCCGTCATGGCCCCAGCCCGGCGGCAGGTAGAGCATGTCGCCGGGGTCGAGCACCCAGTCGTCCTGCGGCTCGAAGTGCTTGAGGATCTTGAGCGGCACGCCATCGACCAGCGTCGCGTCGCCGGGCGGAGCAATGCGCCAGCGACGCTGCCCGTGGATCTGCAGCAGGAACACATCGTAGGAGTCGACATGCGGGCCGACGCCACCGCCGTCGCTGGCCCACGACACCATCAGGTCGTCGAGGCGCGCGTCGGGCACGAAGCGGAAGCGCGAGAGCACTTCATGCGCCGCGTCGAGGTGAGTGTCCAGCCCCTGCACGAGCAAGGTCCACGCAGGTTGCGACACGGGTGGCAGGGAACGTCGAGCGAACGGGCCGTGCTTCAAGGTCCAGCCCTTGCCCTGGTGCGCGATCACACGCGACTCCACGCCCTCCTGCCCCGCCAGAGCGAACAGCTCGGCGCGGCTCACGAAGGACGTCAGCCCCGGCATCGCCTGGCGGATCAGCAAGGGCCGCTTTTGCCAGTGGCGGCGCATGAACTTCGCGGGAGACAACCCTCCCAGCAGCGTCATCGGATCGGTCATCGTCATGGGGTCATTGTGCGATCATTGCCCGATGCTCATTTCCGCCCCCTGCGTCGTCAGCCTCGTGTGGCGACTCGAAGATGCCCAAGGCCAGTTGATCGACGAACTCACCGCGCCGGTCGAGTTCTTTTTCGGGGGCGACGACCTGCTCGCCAAGGTCGAGGAAGCACTCGACGGACAGGAAGCCGGCTTCCAGACCCAGCTGCACCTCGAGCCTGAGCATGCCTTCGGCGACTACAACCCCGAGCTCGTGTTCTTCGAACCGGCCTCCGTGTTCGACGACAAGCTCCAGCCCGGCATGCAGTTCGAAGGCCCGCCCGAAGGCGCCACCACCGAGGGCCTGCCGGCCGATGCCATCTACACCGTGACCGAGGTGTACCCCGAGCACGTGGTGCTCGACGGCAACCACCCGCTCGCCGGCATCGCGCTGCGGCTCGACGTGACGGTGCGCGACGTGCGCGAAGCCACCGAAGACGAGATCGAAGCCGGCAGCGTCAGCGAGCCCGGCATCAGCATCCTGCACTCCGCGCCGGGCGGCTCAGACCTGCACTGATTCTTCAGTGCTTGCCGGTGGACCCGAAGCCACCGGCCCCGCGGTCCGACGCGCCAAACTCGTCGACGACGTTGAACTTCGCCTGCACCACCGGCACGATCACGAGCTGCGCGATGCGCTCCATCGGCTGGATGGTGAACGTGGCGTGGCCACGGTTCCAGCAGCTCACCATCAGCTGGCCCTGGTAGTCGGAGTCGATCAGGCCGACCAGGTTGCCGAGCACGATGCCGTGCTTGTGACCGAGGCCGGAGCGCGGAAGGATGATGGCCGCAAGGCCCGGGTCCGCCACGTGGATCGCAAGGCCTGTCGGGATCAACTGCGTCTGGCCCGGCTCCAGCACCAGTGGCGCGTCGAGGCAGGCACGCAAATCGAGACCGGCGCTCCCGGCGGTGGCATAGGCAGGCAGTTGCTCGGCCATGCGGGCGTCGAGCACTTTCAGGTCAATGGTGGTCATGAGGACTTGGCGTGAAGGCGCTGGGCGATCTCGTTGACCAGCGCGCGGGCGAGGGAAAGTTTGTCGGCGCGCGGCAACTCGCGGTGGCCTTGTGCGTCAACGAGGATCAGCTGGTTGTCGTCTCGGCCGAAGGTGGCCGGGCCGAGGTTGCCGACGACCAGCGGCACGTTCTTGCGCTCGAGCTTCTCGCGCGCGTGCTTCAGGAGGTCGTGGCTCTCGGCCGCAAAGCCCACGCAGTACGGCCGCTTCGGCAGCTTCGCCACGGCCGCGAGGATGTCGGGGTTCTCGGTCAGCTCGAAGGTCGGGGCGACCTTGTTGCCGTTCTTCTTGATCTTCTGATTCGACAGGGTCGCCGGTCGCCAGTCGGCCACCGCCGCGGTGGCGATGAACACTGAATGCTGCGGCGCCTGCGGCACCACCGCGTCGTACATCTGCTGCGCGGTCTGCACGTCGATGCGCTGCACGCCGCGCGGCGTGGGCAGGTGCACCGGGCCGGCCACCAGCGTGACTTCGGCGCCGGCTTCCTGTGCGGCACGGGCGATCGCAAAACCCATCTTGCCGCTGGAAAGATTCGTGATGCCGCGCACCGGGTCGATCGGCTCGAAGGTCGGGCCCGCGGTGATGAGCACGCGTTGGCCGCGCAAGTTCTTGGGAACGAAGAACGCCGTCAATTCGGCCACCAGCTCGTCGGCTTCGAGCATGCGCCCATCGCCGATCTCGCCGCAGGCCTGGTCGCCGTTGCCGGGGCCGAGGATGGTGGTGCCGTCAGCCTTCAGCTGCGCCACGTTGCGCTGCGTCGCCGGATGCGCCCACATCTCGCGGTTCATCGCCGGGGCCAGCAGCAGCGGGCAGCGCTCGATCGGGCGGGCCAGGCACATCAGGCTCAGCAGCTCGTCGGCTCGCCCTTGCACGAGCTTGGCCATCAAGTCGGCACTCGCCGGGGCGATCAGCACCGCATCGGCGTTGCGTGTGAGGTTGATGTGCGCCATCGCGTTGGGCTCGCGCGTGTCCCACTGGCTGGTATAGACGTGGCGGTTCGTCAGCGCCTGCATGGTGACGGCGGTGATGAACTGCTCGGCAGATTCGCTCATCACGACCTGCACGGTCGCGCCGGCCTTGATGAGGCCGCGCGCCAGCTCGGCGCTCTTGTAGCAGGCGATGCCGCCGCTCAGGCCCAGAACGATGTGGCGGCCTTGCAAGTCGAGGGGTGTGCTCATGTGGGCGAGATTATGGCGGGCGGCCCGTTCAGTGAGCCTTCAGGAACTTCTGCAGCCGCGCGCGTGACGCGGCCCAGGCCTGGGCGTCGCCGCCCACGTGAACACCCTGCCCGGGGTTGACGCCGTTGGGCACCTCGCGACGCAGGCGCAGTGGCGCGCCGGAGTCGAAGCCATGGTAGGCGCCCGCATAGCCCTCGATCTCGATCTGCGAAGCACCCGCTGCGAGGCGATGGCAGGGTGCGGCGGGCGTCCAGTCGTCGGCTTCGCCCACCAGCATCAGCAGCGGCGCCACCGGCTCGTAGCCGCGCCTGAGTTCGCTTTCGCAGCCCGGGTAGAAGGCCACGGCAAGACTGGGCTGCACCGCCGCCGCGGCCACCGCGCGGTGCTTCCTGTTCGTCGCCGCCAGCACGGTGCTGCCGCCGTTGGACCAGCCGAGCAGGCCCAGGCGCTTCGCGTCGACCTCGGGCCGGCTGGCCAGCCATTGCAAGGCCGCTTGGGCATCGAGGCGCCGGTTCGTCTGCGTGATGGCGCGCTCCCCATTGCGCTGGGTGCACAGCTCGCGTTCGCCGCGCGGCGTGAGCGAGTCCACCACCAGCACGTGCCAGCCCTCGCCATTGAGCCATTGCGCGTAGTCGCGCATGCGCTCGCTCGGGCGGCCGTTGCGGCCGTGCATGCCGCCGCAACCGTGCAGCAGCACGATCGCCGGCGCCTTCGGCGCAGCCACCGGATGCCAGTAGGCCTTGAGCACGACGGCCTGTCCACGCGGCGCATCCAGGCTCGGGAAGGACACTTCGCTCTCCGCACGCGCCGCCGCGGCACATACCAATGCCGCGACGAAGCCGCCAAGCCGGCGCAAACGGCTCATCGCGTGGGCATTCCGTCCGGCGCGAACGCCGGCGTCGCCGGCAGCGGGGCCACGTTGAGGCCTTGCGTCCCGGGTGCATCGCCCAGCGTGGTGATGGCGCCGATGCCAAGATCGCCCGTCGCGCCGACGGCGCGGTAGCGCCACTGCAGCTGGTTGCGCCAGGCGCCCGCACGCTCGAAGTTGCGGTCGACCCCAAGCTGGACCTTCGCCCCGCGGCTCGACAACACGCCGAGTGCCTCCTGCATCGCGGTGCGCACCGGGGGGCCGGGCATGTGCTCGGCCCACACCGTGCACTGGCGCCCGGTGGCGGCGGCCAGAAGCACCTGGCCTCGCGTGCCAGGCGCCGCCAGCACGCTCCCCGGCTGCCCGGCGAGCAGGCCGTCCATGCTGCCGCGCATCGGGTCCACCGGCTCGAAACCTTGCGACAGCGCCCAGTCGACCGCAGCGCCCTCTTCCGCGCTAGTCTGCACGCAGGCCTGAACAAAGATGCGCGCCGCGCCCTGGGGCGTGGCCCAGGCCGACAGCGGCGGCGGGTTCTGCTGCGCCGACACCAGCCCCGCGCAGGTACTCAACAACACACCCAGGACACGCCTCATGCCAAGTCTCCTTCGGCCGTGATGATGAAACGAAAACGCCCGCTCATGGAGCGGGCGTTTCCATCAGCTTGCAAGCGGTGGTGTCAAAGGTGGTGGTGTCACACCCGCTCGGCCACCCAGCCCTGCACAGACGCCAAAGCCGCGCCCAGGTTCTTCGGGTCGGTGCCGCCGGCCATCGCCATGTCGGGCTTGCCGCCGCCCTTGCCGCCGACCTGCTGGGCCACGAAGTTGACGAGTTCGCCAGCCTTGACCTTGCCGGTGCTGTCTGCCGTGACCCCCGCCGCGATCTGGACCTTGCCGCCCTCGACTGCTGCCAGCACGATGGCCGCGCTCTTGAGCTTGTCCTTCAACTTGTCCATCGTCTCGCGCAGGGCCTTGGCGTCGGCGCCTTCGAGCGTGGCCGCCAGCACCTTGATGCCCTTCACGTCGACAGCCTTGGCGAGCAGTTCATCGCCTTGCGATGACGCCAGCTTGCCCTTGAGCGCCGCGACTTCCTTCTCGAGCGCGCGCACCTGGTCGAGCACGCTGGCCACGCGCGACGGCACGTCCTGCGGCGAGACCTTCAGCGAACCGGCCAGGCCATTCACCGTGTGCTCGAGGTTGCGCAGGTACGCGAGCGCGTTGTCCCCCGTCACCGCCTCGACACGGCGGATGCCGGCGGCCACGCCGCCCTCGCCCACGATCTTGAAGAGTCCGATGTCGCCGGTGCGGCCCACGTGCGTGCCGCCGCAGAGCTCCTTGCTGCTGCCGATGCTGAGCACACGCACGGTGTCGCCGTACTTCTCGCCGAAGAGCATCATCGCGCCGCTCTTCTGCGCATCGTCCAGCGCCATCACTTCGGCGGTGGCGCCGGCATTGGCCAGGATCTCGGCGTTGACGATGGCTTCGACTTTCGCGATCTGCTCCTCGGTCAAAGGGCCGGTGTGGGCAAAGTCGAAACGGGTGCGGTCGGCGTTGACCAGCGAGCCCTTCTGCTGCACGTGGCCGCCCAGCACTTCGCGCAGCGCCTTGTGCATCAGGTGGGTCGCGCTGTGGTTGCGCACGGTCCGGGCGCGGCGCTCCATGTCGACCTTCGCGGTGAACACGTCGCCGACTTTGACCTCGCCTTCGGCGATGCGGCCGTGGTGGCCGTACACGTCGGCCTGGATCTTGAGCGTGTCGTCGATCACCACGCGCGTGGTGGCGTTGCGCAACTCGCCCGCGTCGCCTACCTGACCGCCGCTCTCGGCGTAGAACGGTGTGTGGTCGAGCACCACCACCACGTCGTCGCCGGCGCGGGCCACGTCGACGGCGCTGCCGTCCACGTAGATCGCGGTGACCTGCGCGCCCTCACGGGCCAGCTCGTTGTAGCCGTGGAAGGTGGTCGGCGCGCCCTTGTACTCCAGGCCCTGGGCCATCTTGAACTTGCCGGCTTCGCGGGCGCGCTGCTTCTGCTCTTCCAGCAGCACGTTGAAGCGCGCTTCGTCGACTTTCAGGCCGCGCTCGCGGCACACATCGCCGGTCAGGTCGACCGGGAAGCCGTAGGTGTCGTGCAGCTTGAAGGCGGTGTCGCCGTCGAGCACCGCGGGCTTTGCGGCCAGCGCGGTCTCGAGGATCTCCATGCCGCGCTCGATGGTCTGGAAGAAGCGCTCTTCTTCCTGCTTGAGCACTTCGGTCGCGCGGGCGGCACCGGTGCGCAGCTCGGGATAGGCCTCGCCCATCTGCTCGACCAGCGCCGGCACCAGCGAATAGAAGAAGGGCTTGCGCGCGCCCAGCTTGTAGCCGTGGCGGATGGCACGGCGGGCGATGCGGCGCAGCACGTAGCCGCGGCCGGCGTTGCCCGGGATCACGCCGTCGACCACGGTGAAGGTGCAGGCGCGGATGTGGTCGGCGATCACCTTCAGGCTGGGCGAATCCGGGTCGACGTCCTTGCCGCCCGCGCCTTCCACGGCCTTGCGGGCCGCGGCCAGCAGCGCGACGAAAAGGTCGATCTCGTAGTTGCTGTGCACATGCTGCAGCACCGCGGTGATGCGCTCCAGGCCCATGCCGGTGTCGACGCTCGGCTTGGGCAGCTTGTGCATCACGCCGTCTTCGGTGCGGTTGAACTGCATGAAGACGTTGTTCCAGATCTCGATGTAGCGGTCACCGTCTTCATCCGGCGACCCGGGGGGGCCGCCCGCGACCTCGGGGCCGTGGTCGTAGAAGATCTCGGTGCACGGGCCGCAGGGGCCGGTGTCGCCCATCATCCAGAAGTTGTCGGAGGCGTAGCGCGCGCCCTTGTTGTCGCCGATGCGCACGATGCGCTCGGCCGGCACGCCCACCACCTTGTTCCAGATGTCGTAGGCCTCGTCGTCTTCGGCGTAGACGGTGACCCACAGCTTCTCGGCCGGCAGCTTGTAGACCTTGGTCAGCAGCTCCCAGGCGTACTGGATGGCATCGTGCTTGAAGTAGTCGCCGAAGCTGAAGTTGCCCAGCATCTCGAAGAACGTGTGGTGGCGTGCGGTGTAGCCCACGTTGTCGAGGTCGTTGTGCTTGCCGCCGGCGCGGATGCACTTCTGCGAGGTGGCAGCGCGGGTGTAGGGGCGCTTGTCGAAGCCGAGGAAGACGTCCTTGAACTGGTTCATCCCGGCGTTGGTGAACAGGAGCGTCGGGTCGTCGCCCGGCACCACCGGGCTCGAGCCCACGATGGTGTGGCCCTTGGACTCGAAGAACTTCAGGAACTGCGAACGGATTTCAGAGGCTTTCATGCCAATCGCTTTCTCGGGGGAGGAACCCGCGGTAAGTGCTTGATTTACCGGGGGTCGCGATTATAGGTGGCGCCCCTCTGGCGAAGCCGCGTGCGGGGAGATGCCAGGACGTGCGACTTATCATGGTCCGAGCCCCAGCCGGAGACAAAACCATGGACATGAAAACATCCCCCCTCGCCCTGTTGGCCGACCAGGGCCTGCTCAGGAACAACGCCCTCGTCAACGGCGAATGGATCGGCGGCAGCGCCCGTTTCGACGTGGTCGACCCGGCCACCGGGCAGAAGCTGGTCGACGTGGCCAACCTCGGCGCCGCCGAGACCCGCCAGGCGCTGGACGCCGCCAATGCCGCCTGGCCGCTCTGGCGCAGCAAGACCGCCAAGGAGCGCGCCACGGTGATGATGAAGTGGTTCCACCTGCTGCATCAGCACGCCGACGACCTGGCGCGCATCATGACGGCCGAGCAGGGCAAGCCGCTCGCCGAGGCCAAGGGCGAGGTGATCTACGGCGCGAGCTTCATCGAGTGGTTTGCCGAAGAAGCGCGGCGCGTCTACGGCGAGACCGTGCCCACCACCGACAACAACAAGCGCTACCTCGTCATCAAACAGGCGATGGGCGTGGCGGCGGCCATCACGCCGTGGAACTTCCCGATCGCGATGATCACGCGCAAGGTGGCACCGGCGCTCGCAGCCGGCTGCCCGGTGGTGATCAAGCCAGCCGAGCAGACGCCGCTGTCGGCCCTGGCCGTTGCCGAACTGGCTCAACGTGCCGGCATGCCCGCCGGCGTGCTCAACATCATCACGGCCGACGGCGCCAACTCGATCGAGGTGGGCAAGGTGCTGTGCGCGAGCGACATCGTGCGCCATCTCTCCTTCACCGGCTCCACCGAGGTGGGGCGGATCCTCGCGGCGCAATGCGCGCCGACGATCAAGAAGCTCTCGCTGGAGCTGGGCGGCAACGCGCCCTTCATCGTGTTCGACGATGCCGACCTCGACAGCGCCGCCGAAGGCGCACTCGCCAGCAAGTACCGCAACGCCGGCCAGACCTGCGTCTGCGCCAACCGGCTCTACGTGCAGGACAGCGTGTACGACGCCTTCGTGGCCAAGCTCACCGAGAAGGCGAAGTCGATCAAGGTCGGCAACGGCTTCGAATCCGGCGTGACGCAAGGCCCGCTGATCGACGACGCGGCCATCGCCAAAGTCGAGAAACACGTGGCCGACGCCATGGCCAAGGGCGGCAAGGTGCTCACCGGCGGCAAGAAGATCGGCGACCGCTTCTACGAGCCGACGGTGATCGCCAACGCGACGAGCGACATGCTCTGCGCCCGCGAAGAAACCTTCGGCCCGGTGGCGCCGGTGTTCCGCTTCAAGACCGAGGCGGAGGCGATTGCCGCGGCCAACAACACCGAGTTCGGGCTGGCCAGCTACTTCTACAGCCGCGACGTGGGCCGCATCTTCCGCGTGGGCGAAGCGCTGGAGTACGGCATGGTGGGCATCAACACCGGCCTGATCTCGACCGCGGAAGTGCCGTTTGGCGGCGTGAAGCAATCAGGCCTGGGCCGCGAAGGTTCTCACCACGGCATCGACGACTACGTCGAGATCAAGTACCTCTGCTTGGGCGACATCAACAGGTAGTTCAGTCGTTCGCCGAGTCCTGCATGCCATAGGCGCCGAGCAAGGCGCCGGTGGATGCATGCCGCAGCAGCGGCTCGGGCTGCTTGCCGTCATCGGGATACTGCGCCACACCCACATGCGCCGTGATCGGCACTTCGGTCCCGGCGATCTTGAACGGGTCGCGCAGCGAGCGCAGCAGCTTCTGCACCACGTATTCCGCATCGGTCGCCGATTCGGTCGACGGCAGCAGCACCGCGAACACATCCCCGCCCAGCGACGCGACCACGTCGCTCGCGCGCACGCCGGCACGCAGGCGCACCGCGATCTTGCGGCGCACAACGTTGGCCGACTCCACGCCGTGGCCGCTCTCCACGCCCTGCAGCCCTTCGATGCGGAACGCCAGCACGCTCACCGGCTTGGGCTCGCGCTCGCGCAAGGCGAGCAGCTGGCTCATGTGCTCGATCAGCTGCTGTCGGTTGGGAAGGCCGGTGCCCAAATCGGTGGCGTAGGCCTTGCGCGCCTCCACCTCGACCTGCTTGCGCTGGACCGCCAGCCGCACGCGCTGGGCGAGCGACCCGGCATCGGCGTGCAGCACCACGTCCTGCACGCCGGTGTTGAGCAGCCGCTGCTGGGTGGCGGCATCGATCGCGTCGGCCAGCACCAGCACCGCGGCATCGGCGCACACCGCTGACAGCGCCGCCCACGGGATGGGCGCTGCCTTGGCGCCGGACGGCAGGCACACGAGCGCGGCCTCGGCATTGGCAATCGCGTCGCGGGAGGCCTGCACGCTCAGGTCTTGCACCGCGTTCGCCGTGAAGGGGCCCCATGCCCCAGCGTCGGGCAGGTCGAAGGCCGGCGACTCAGGCCGGTCCACCCACACGACACGAAGCAGCTTGTCAGTCATGCCCGGCTCTCCCCACGACGTGGCTCATCAACGACAAGGGCCGCAAAAGCGGCCCTGCGGTATGGGAATGTGGAGCGGGTGAAGGGAATCGAACCCTCGTATGAAGCTTGGGAAGCTGCCGTTCTACCATTGAACTACACCCGCAATGTGGCGCGGATTCTAGCGTGGCGGCCAAAGCGCCCTCGCGCGTCACCAGAACAGGAGCCACAGCAGCGCAATGATCAAGGCCCACTTGCCCACGTAGTACAGCCGACGGTTGGCTGCCTTCAAGGCCTTGGCCTTCAGCCGCGCCGCGTAGAGGTGGCGGAAGAAGCGGTTGATGCCCCCCACCGAATCGTGCTCGGTTTCGACGTTCTGGCTCGACGCTGCGGCCATCACGTGGGTGGCGAAGAACCGGTTGAACCAGCGCATGGCCTTCGTGTGCAGGGGCCGCTCGACGTCGCAGAACAGCACCACCCGCTGCTGCTCGGTGGTGTTTTCGGCGTAGTGGATATAGGTCTCGTCGAACATCACGGCCTCGCCGTCGCGCCAGTGGTAGCGCTGGCCGTCGACCTCGATGAAGCAGCCCGGGTCGTTGGGCGTGGCGAGACCGAGGTGATAGCGCAGAGAGCCCGCATAAGGGTCGCGGTGCCGTGTGAGACGGGCGCCTGGTGGCAACGACGCGAACATCGCCGCCTTGATGCTCGGAATGCTCTTGAGCAACGCCACGGTCTGCGGGCACTGCAGCTGAGCTGACGGCAACTCCTTGCCGTACCACATCAGGTGAAAGCGCTTCCAGCCGGTGCGGAAGAACGAGTTGAATCCGATGTCGTTGTAGCCCGTTGCCGCCCGGATCTGCCCGCTGTCCTGCAGCTGCAGGGCTTCGTCGCGGATCGTCTGCCAATGCGCGGCGAGGGGCGCGAGCTCGGGAAAGTCGCGGGTGTCGAGGTAAGCCGACGCACGCACGCGCGAGAAGAGATACATCAGCGCGTTGACCGGCGCCAGCAGGATGGTGAAGTCGAGCGCCCGCTTGAGCTCGAAGCGCTCGCGGCCGCGTAGGTGGGCGTACAGCGCCGACGCGACGAAGGCCAGGAGCACCCAGTGTCTGAGGACCATGGCCGCGGATTCTGTGGTTGCACCAATAGCTGAGTGAAAACCCGGGGATCTACTCGCACGCCTGCTCGATACAAGGCCGCACTCCAAACCGGGCTTGCAGCGTCGAGCGCCTGTTTCCCACCAGAGAACGCGGCCTCGGGAAATCGATATTCGCTGTTTTTGCACGGTAATCCATATTTGCGGCCCCAACAAAGAAGTTCCAAGGAGACATCGCATGACTTTCCCCCTCAGCCGCCTCGGGCACGCGACCCGGATGCTCTGCGGCCTCGGCCTGACCGTCGTCGCTGCGGCCGCCCAGGCCGACGTGCTGCTCGACCAGAGCTTCAGCGCCGGCCTCGGCGGCTTCACGTCGAGCGGCAGTGTCAGCACCGGCAGCTACGGCGCACGCATGACCGCGTCGGCGTTCAGCACCGACGGCGCCATCCGTTCGGCGCCCATCAGCACCGTCGGCTTCAGCAACCTCACGCTGCAGTTCAGCCGCAGCTCCACCGGTCTCGACACCGGTGAGGCCGGCATCGTCGAGTTCTCCACCAACGGCAGCACCTACACCGTGCTCGAGTCCAGCAACAGCGCGTCGGGCGCCGCCACCTTCGCGTTGCCGACCACCGCCGCCGGCCAGGCCACGCTCTACATCCGCTTCCGCGTCAACGCCAACAGCAGCACCGAGTCGTACACCGTCACCAACGCCCGCATCGAAGGCACGCGCACCGGCAACCCGCCGACGGGTGGCCTCACCGACCCGGGCACCGGCCCGTGGACGCTGGTCTCGCCCTCCAACGTGGCCAACGAATGCAAGCTCGACCCGAGCGCCTTGCAGCAGGCCAACCGCACCCTCGGCCTGTCGTACGCGATCGTGCGCTACGGCAAGCTCTGCCACGAGTACTACCCGAGCGGGCGCGACACGGCGAGCCAAGTCTATTCGACGACGAAGACCATGGGCGCCCTGACGATCGGCGCGCTGATCCACCAGACCCGGAACATCCCCGCCACGACCACGCGCAAGCGCGGCCCGCTGGGCGAGTTCCAGCGCATCGACCACTGGCTCGACAGCTTCACCTTCCACCGCGACTCGACGACCGCCCACGTGCTGGGCATGGTGAGCGACGCGTCGTCGAGCCTCAGCTACCCGAACCGCGAGTTCGTCTACGACACCGTCGGCAGCGATGCGATCAACCGCCTGAGCGACGTCGTCAACACCGTCGTCGCGCAGGACACCACCCGCCTGGGCAGCAACATCGGCGCCTTCTGGACGCGCTACCTGGCGCAGCCGCTGGGCTTCGAGAACTCGACCTGGGGCAGCTCGTCGTCGAGCAAGAACTTCGCGACCAGCTGGCAGACCACCATCCGCGACATGGCGCGCCTGGGCCTGCTGATGAACAACGGCGGCGTGTGGGGTGGCCAGCGCCTGGTCGACGTGAACTACCTGTACAACCTGGCGCACACCTCGTTCGAGGACGCCAACACCCGCTACGGCTACCTGACCTGGCTCAACGAGGCCGACTCCTGTGCACCCAAGCCGCAGTACCGCAGCTACCCGCACGGCCCGGTCTCGGGCGCACCGAACTGCGGCCGCACGACGGGCTGCCCGGCGCAGCAGCACGACGTGGGCGTGTTCTTCGCGGCCGGCCTTGGCGGCCAGTACATCATCGTGCACCGTGGCCTCGACATGGTGATCGTGGTGAAGGACTCCGGTGGGCAGTCGGGCGAGGAGCCCGGCCGCTTCTGGCAGGCAATCCGCCCAGCCGTGGTGGCGCTCGACCCGACCTACCGCGGCAACAACGCTGCCTTCTGCTCGGCCTACGGCGCAGGCAACTACGCCCCCGACCTGAAGCTGTGGGAAGGCGGGCGCTGATCACTCGCATCCAACCCGAGTGACACCCCGGCCGGCGCGAGCCGGCCGGGGACATCGACCGAAGCGCGTGGAACGAAGAGGCCGAACCCGGCCTGCGGGCACAATGCGGCCCCTCCATGAGCGACGACACCTCTTCCCCACCCCAGCGACGCGGCATCAAGAGCTTCGTCGTCCGCGCCGGCCGCATGGGCACCGGCCAGATCCGCGCGCTCGAGACGCTCGGGCCGCGCTTCGTGCTGCCCTATGAGGCGAAGCTGCTCGACCCCTCCGCCGTCTTCGGCCGCGAGGCCCCGCTCGTGCTGGAGATCGGCTTCGGCATGGGCCAGGCCACGGCCCAGATCGCCGGCACCCTGCCCGGCACCAATTTCCTCGGGGTCGAGGTGCACACCCCGGGCGTGGGGGCGCTGCTCAAGCTCATCGACGAACAGCAACTGAGCAACCTGCGCATCGTGCAGCACGACGCAGTCGACGTGCTGGAGCACATGCTCGCCCCTGGCTCGCTCGCCGGCGTGCACATCTTCTTTCCCGATCCGTGGCACAAGAAGAAGCACAACAAGCGGCGGCTGGTCCAGGCGCCCTTCGTGGCCAAGCTCGTGACGCGCCTCGCGCCCGGCGGCTACTTGCATTGCGCCACCGACTGGCAGCCGTATGCCGAGCAGATGCTGGAAGTGCTGTCGGCCGAGCCCGGCCTGCGCAACACGGCCGAGGGCTACGCGCCCAAGCCGGAGTACCGACCGCTCACCAAGTTCGAGAACCGTGGCCTCAAGCTCGGCCACGGGGTCTGGGATCTGGTGTTCACGCGGCCCACGTGACCAAGCCCGTGTAGGCCGTGCCGAGCACGATCAGGCCGAACACGATCCGGTACCACGCGAAGATCGTGAAGTCGTGCGTCGACACGTAGCGGATCAGCCAGCGGATGCAGATCAGCGCGCTGACGAAGGCGAACACCGTTCCCACCAGGAACATCGGCAGGTCGCTCCACTGCAGCAGGTCGCGCTGCTTCCACACCGAGTAGGCGCCGGCGCCCATCAGCGTGGGGATGCCCAGGTAGAAGCTGAACTCGGTGGCCGCCTTGCGCGAGAAGCCGAGCACGATGGAGCCGATGATCGTCGCGCCCGAGCGGCTGGTGCCGGGGATGAGCGCGAAGCACTGCAGCAAGCCGACCTTCAGCGCATCGAGCGCGCTCATGTCGTCGACCGTTTCCACGCGTGCCTGGCGCGTGCCTTCGGTGTCGCTGGCACCGTAGAGCCGCTTGTGGCGCCGTTCCACCCACAGGATGATGAAGCCGCCCACGATGAAGGCGATGGCGACCGGCACCGGCTTGAAGAGATGCTGTTTGATGATGCCGCCGAAGGCCAGGCCCAACACCACGGCGGGAATGAAGGCCACGATCACGTTGCGCGCGAAACGCTGCGCCACCGGGTCGTGCGTGAGGCCGGTCACCGTGCGGCCGAGCTTCAGCCGGTACTCCCAGATCACCGACAGCATGGCGCCCGTCTGGATGGCGATCTCGAACACCTTGACCGTGTCACCGGTAAAACCGAGCAGCGAGCCGGTCAGGATGAGGTGGCCGGTGCTCGAGATGGGAAGGAACTCCGTCAAGCCCTCGACGATGCCCATGATGGCTGCCTTGAGCAGCAGTACGAAGTCCAAAAGAACGCCCCCAGATAAAAAGACGCCGCATGATAGCGACGGGCTATGACGCAAACCCCGGAGTTGGAGCAAGGGCCGTTCCTTGACCCCGTCGGCTCGGGGCGGCTACATTACTGACCGGTTGGTCAGTATCTCAACCCCCTCCTCCATGTCCAAAACCTCCCCCGCCGCCGCCCCCACGCGGCAACGCCGCAAGGAAGCGCGCCCCCAGGAGCTGCTCGACGCAGCGCTGGAGCTCTTCGTCGAAAAAGGCTTCGCCGCCACCCGCTCCGACGAGGTGGCGGTGCGTGCCGGCGTCTCCAAGGGCACGCTCTATCTCTATTACCCGAGCAAGGAAGAGCTGCTCAAGGCGGTGATCCAGCAAAACCTGAGCGGCGTGATCGCCGAAGGCGCCGGCATCGTCGATCAGTTTGAAGGCCAGAGCGCCGAGCTCCTGGCCATGCTGATGCGCATGTGGTGGGTGCGGGTGGGCAACTCGCCGGCTGGCGGCATCCACAAGATCATGATGTCGGAGGTGCGCAACTTCCCCGAGATCGCGCAGTTCTACCGCGACGAGGTGATCCAGCCGGCCGCCGACCTGCTGATCCGTACACTGCGCCGTGGCGTGGAGCGCGGCGAATTCCGCCCGCTGCCGTATGAAGAAACCGTGCATGCGCTCATCGCGCCGCTGATCTTCATGTCGCTGCACAAGAACTCCTTCGGTGCCTGCCCGGCCGAAGGCATGGACTTCGACCCTGACCGGGTGATCGATGTCCACATCGAGCTGATGCTCCACGGGCTGCTGGCCAAGCCAGACACGACGACAAAAACAGGCTGAGGGAGAACCACGTTTCATGACCAAGACCCGACTCAAGTGGCTGATCGGAGGGATCGTGCTGCTGCTCGTGTGCGCGCTCGTCGCGCGCACGCTGGTCGCCAAGCGCCAGGCCCGTGCCGCAGCCGCGCAGCCGGCGAAGGTCACGCAGAGTTATGACCTCGCCCCGACCGACGTGGTCGTCGCAGGCCAGCAGGAGCTCGTGCGCACGCTGTCGGTGTCGGGCGGTCTGAAGGCGGTCAACAGCGCCTTCATCAAGGCCAAGGTGGCGGCCGAAGTGAAGTCGCTCACCGTGCGCGAAGGCGACCCGGTCAAGGCCGGCCAAGAACTGGGCCAGCTCGACACCTCCGAGCTCGTGCTGCGCGTCGGCCAGGCCGAGCAGACCGCGGCGTCGTCACGCGCGCAGCTCGACATCGCCAGGCGTGCGCTCGAGAACAACCGCGCGCTCGTCGCCCAGGGCTTCATCTCGCCCACCGGGCTCGAGACCTCGGTCTCCAACGAAGCCGCGGCCCGCGCCAACTACGGCGCGGCCCAGGCCGCTGTCGACCTCGCGCGCAAGTCGCTCGCCGATGCGCGCCTGGTGGCGCCGATCTCCGGCACCGTCTCGCAGCGCCTGGTGCAGGTGGGCGAGCGCGTCTCCATCGACACGCGCCTGATCGAGGTGGTCGACCTCTCGCGCATCGAGCTCGAGGCCGCCGTGCCGGCCGAGGACGTGGCCGACGTGCGCGTGGGCCAGGTCGCCCGGCTCGAGATCGACGGCTACAGCGAGCCCGTGGAAGCCACCGTCGCCCGCATCAACCCGAGCACCCAGGCCGGCACCCGTGCGGTGATGGTCTACCTGAGCGTGAAGCCCCACCCCGGCCTGCGCCAGGGCCTGTTTGCCAAGGGCAGCATCGAGCTGCAGCGCCGCAACGCGCTCGTCGTGCCGACCGGCGTGGTGCGTGTCGACCAGGCCCGGCCCTACGTGATGGCCATCGTCGATGGCCGCATCGCACACAAGCCGGTGACCACTGGCGCGCGCGGCGAAGCGAGGCTCAACGGTGCGCGCGAAAGCGTGGTCGAGATCACCGAAGGCCTCACCGCCGGCACGCAGGTGCTGCGCGGCACGGTGGGCCTGCTGCGCGACGGCACCGCCGTGACGCTCGCCACGCCACCGTCGGCCACACCCGCGCCAGCCTCGGCAGCCGCTGCCCGCTGAGGCCCAGCCGCCATGTGGTTCACCCGCGTTTCCATCAGCAACCCGGTCATGGCCACGATGGTCATGCTGGCCTTCGTCGTGCTGGGCCTCTTCAGCGTGAAGCGGCTCGCGGTCGACCAGTTCCCCAACGTCGACTTCCCGACCGTCGTGGTCCAGATGGACTACCCCGGCGCCTCGCCCGAGATCGTCGAGGCCGAGATCACCCGGAAGGTCGAGGAAGCGGTCAACACCATCGCCGGCATCAACGCCCTCTCCTCGCGCTCGTACGAAGGCTCGTCGGTCGTGATCGTCGAGTTCAACCTCGACGTCGATGGCCGCAAGGCGGCGGATGACGTGCGCGAGAAGATCGCCCTCATCCGCCCCAATTTGCGCGATGAGGTCAAGGAGCCGCGCATCTTCCGCTTCGACCCGCAGAGCGCGCCGATCTTCAACGTGGCGGTGCTGTCCCCTGAAGGCAAGAAGTCCTCGCAGGAGCTGACCACCTGGGCGACCCAGGTGCTCCAGAAGCGCCTGGAAAACGTGCGCGGCGTGGGCTCCGTCACGGTGGTGGGCGGCGTGAAGCGCCAGGTCAACCTCTACCTGCGCCCCGCCGCGCTGGAAGCCATGGGCGTGAGCGTCGACCAGGTGCTCGCCGCCGTGCGCAGCGAGAACCAGGAGCTGCCCATGGGCGCCCTGCAATCGCGCGAACAGGAGCGCGTGGTGCAGATCAACGCCCGCCTCAAGCGCCCCGAGGAGTTCCGCGACATCGTGGTCGCCCGCCGCGGTGGCAACGCGATCAAGCTCTGGCAGGTGGCCGACGTGGTCGACGGCCCGCAGGAGATCGAGAGCCTCGCGCTCTACAACGGCCAGCGCACGGTGCTGCTCTCGGTGCAGAAGTCGCAGGGCGAAAACACGATCGCCGTGGTCGACGGCCTGCTGGCCGCCCTCAAGGACGTGGCCCCGCTCGTGCCGCAAGGCGTGAAGGTCGAGGTCAACCGCGACAACTCGCGCTCAATCCGCGTGTCGGTGGCCAACGTGACGCAGACGCTGATCGAGGGCGCGGTGCTCACGGTGTTGATCGTCTTCCTGTTCCTGAACTCGTGGCGCTCGACCGTCATCACCGGGCTCACGCTTCCGATCGCGCTGATCGGCACCTTCCTCTTCATGTACCTCTTCGGGTTCACGATCAACGGCATCACGATGATGGCGCTGAGCCTGTGCGTGGGCCTCCTGATCGACGACGCGATCGTGGTGCGCGAGAACATCGTGCGCCATGTGCAGATGGGCAAGAGCCCGATGCAGGCCTCGCTCGACGGCACCGCCGAGATCGGCCTCGCGGTGCTGGCCACCACGCTGTCGATCGTGGCGGTGTTCCTGCCCATCGGCTTCATGGGCGGCATCGTCGGCAAGTTCTTCCACCAGTTCGGCATCACCATCGTGGCCGCGGTGCTGATCTCGATGTTCGTGAGCTTCACGCTCGACCCCATGCTCTCGAGCGTGTGGCACGACCCGCAGGCGCATGAGCACGGCCGCCAGGGCCCGCCGGTCACGCTGTACGACAAGACCATCGGCCGTGTGACCGGCTGGTTCGACCGGCTGACCGGGTGGCTGTCCGACGCCTACCAGCAGATCCTCGGCTGGTCGCTCAAGCACAAGCTCAAGACGCTGCTGGTGGCGCTCGCCACCTTCGTCGGCAGCTTCTTCCTGATCCCCATCCTCGGCGCGGAGTTCATTCCCAAGGCCGACTTCTCCGAGACGCAGATCAATTTCTACACGCCGGTCGGCTCGTCGCTCGAGACCACCGAAGCGCGCGCCAAGCAGATCGACGCCGCGCTGCGCGAGCTGCCCGAAGTGCGCCACACCGTAACCACCATCAACGGCGCCGGCTCGCCGGGCAAGATCTACGGCGCCGTCTACGTGCGCCTGGTCGACCGCAAGGACCGCCAGCGCAGCGTCGACCAGCTCACCGGCCCGCTGCGCGAGCGGCTCGCGCGCATCCCCGGCATCACCGTCACCAACATCGGCGTGACCGACCTGGGCGGCGGCAAGAGCCTGCAGTTCTCCATCCAGGGGCCTGACCTGGCCGAGCTGGAGCGGCTGTCGAACCTCGTGATGCCCAAGCTGCGAGAGATCCCCGGCCTCGTCGACCTCGACACCACGCTCAAGGCCAACAAGCCGACCGTCTCGATCGACGTCAAGCGCGAAGCCGCGGCCGACCTAGGCCTCAACGTCAACGCGCTCGCCGGCACGCTGCGCACGCTCGTGGCCGGCACGACCGCCGGCAACTGGCGCGCGCCCGACGGCGAGAACTACGACGTCAACGTGCGGGTGACGCCCGAGGCCCGCGTGGCGGTGGACGACCTGCTGCGCGTGCCCATCAACGTGGCCGCCGCGCCCGATGGCTCGCCGCGCATCGTGCGCCTGTCGCAGGTGGCCGAGGTGACGCCCTCGACCGGCCTCAACCAGATCAACCGCCGCGACCTCAACCGCGAGATCAACGTCGACGCCAACGCCTACGGCCGCAGCGCCGGCGAAGTCTCGGCCGACATCCGCCGCGTGCTCGACACCGTGGCCTGGCCGCCAGGCTACCGCTACAGCTTCGGCGGCTCGACCAAGAACATGACCGAGTCGTTCCAGTACGCCATCGGCGCGCTGGCGCTCGCCATCGTCTTCATCTACATGATCCTCGCGAGCCAGTTCAAGAGCTTCCTGCAGCCGATCGCGCTGATGGCGTCGCTGCCGCTCACGCTGATCGGCGTGGTGCTCACCCTGCTCGTCTTCGGCTCCACGCTCAACATGTTCAGCATCATCGGCATCGTGATGCTGATGGGCCTGGTGACGAAGAACGCGATCCTGCTGGTCGACTTCGCCATCCGCAGCCGGGCCGGCGAGAACGGCTCGGCGCCGATGGGCCGCGAAGAGGCACTGCTGCACGCCGCCGAGGTGCGGCTGCGCCCGATCCTGATGACGACGCTTGCGATGGTCTTCGGCATGGTGCCGCTCGCGTTCGCGCTCTCCGAAGGCTCGGAGCAGCGCGCGCCGATGGGCCAGGCGGTGATCGGCGGCGTGATCACCTCGTCGCTGCTCACGCTCGTCGTCGTGCCCGTCATCTACTGCTACCTCGACGACCTGGCCGCCTGGGCCCGGCGCAGGTTCGGCAGCGGCCGGCATGCCACTGCTGACATCGCTCCGCAACCCGCGGGCGGCAAATAGAATTTTTGGCTCACCCCAACGCTTCACCTGAGAACAACGCCATGAACACCGAGCAAGCCCGCTTCAACATGATCGAACAGCAGATCCGCCCCTGGGAAGTGCTGGACCCGAGCGTCCTGTCCCTGCTGGCCGTGGTCAAGCGCGAAGACTTCGTGCCCGCCGCCTACCGCAGCATGGCCTTCTTCGACACCGAGGTGCCGTTGCCGAACGGCCAGGTGATGCTGGCCCCGAAGATCGAGGCGCGGCTGCTGCAGGAACTGGAGGTGCGCAAGCACGAGCGCGTGCTCGAGATCGGCGCCGGCTCTGGCCACATGGCCGCGCTGCTCGCCCACAAGGCGCGCCAGGTCGTCACGCTCGAGATCGACCCGGTGCTCGCGAGGCTCGCCTCCGAGAACCTCAAGAACGCCTCGGTGACGAACGTCAGCGTGGTCGAGGGCGACGGCTCCAAGCGCCTGCCCACCGCCGGCCCGTTCGACGCGATCCTGCTCTCGGGCTCGGTCGCTTCCATCCCGCAGGCCCTGCTCAACGAGCTGAAGGTCGGCGGCCGGCTCGCCGCCATCGTGGGCCAGGAGCCGGTGATGAACGCCGTGCTCGTCACCCGTGTGGGCGAGAACGATTTCAAGAGCGTCAACCTCTTCGACACCGTGGCGCAGCGCCTGTCGGGCTTCGACGAGCCGTCGCGCTTCCACTTCTGAAACCCTTCCCGAACGCAGTACAACCCAAGGACCTGTTCATGTCCCCTGCTTTCACGCGCCTCGCCCTTGCGGCAGCGCTTGCCCTCGGCGCCCTGCCTGCCGCCCATGCCCAGTCGCTGCAGGAGCTCTACGACACCGCGCGCGGGTACGACGCGACCTATCTCGCGGCACGGGCGCTCGCGGATTCGGCCCAGTACAAGGCCGACCAGGCGCACGCGCTGCGCCGGCCCAACGTAGGTGCGGAGCTGTCGTACGCACGCACGACAAGCGACTCGCCGCAGGGCGTCAACAACTCGCGGGGCCCGAACACGGCGCTGCGGGCGACGCAGAGCCTCTTCAATCGCGCCAACGACGCGACCATTGAGCAAGCCGACCTGAGCGTGACGTCGGCAAAGGCGGACTTGCAGCTTGCGGAGCAGGACCTGATCGTGCGTCTGGCACAGGCCTACTTCGATGTACTGACGGCCCAGGACGCGCTGACCACCGCGCAGGCCAGCAAGAAGGCCATCTCGGAGCAGCTGGCCTCGGCGAAACGCAACTTCGAGGTCGGGACCGCCACGATCACCGACACGCGTGAAGCCCAGGCACGCTTCGACCTCTCGACCGCGCAGGAGATCGCCGCTGAGAACGACCTGCTCACCAAGCGCATCGCGCTCGACCAGTTGGTTGGTCGCACCGGCGTCCAGCCGAAGCCGCTGGCCGCCCCGGTCGCCTTGCCTCCGGTGGTGCCTGCCGATGTGAACGAGTGGGTCACAAAAGCGGAAGATGCGCCCCAAGTGCGCAAGCAACGCATTGCCTACGAGCAGTCGCAACTCGAGACGAGCAAGGCCCGAGCCGGCCACCTGCCCACCGTGGCCCTGGAAGGCGGCTACAGCAAGGGCCGCACCGACAGCAACGGCAATCAGGGCGGCATCAACTTCGATCGTTCGGGCCCGACCTCCGGCTCCAACGTCGCCCTGAAGGTGACGGTGCCTCTCTTCGCGGGCTTCTCCGTGCAAAACCGCGTCAGGGAAACGCTGCTGCTCGAAGAACAGGCACGCAACGGCCTCGAAGCCTCGCGACGCAGCGTCGCCCAGGCCACACGGCAATCCTTCTTCGGCGTGCAGTCGCTGACCGCGCAAGCCAAGGCCCTTGAAGCTGCCGAATCCTCCAGCCAGGTGGCGCTCGAAGCAACGCAACTCGGATACCGGGTCGGCGTTCGAGTGAACCTCGACGTGCTGAATGCGCAGACGCAACTCTTCTCGACCCGGCGTGACCTGGCCAAGGCCCGCTACGACGTCCTCGTCAACAGCCTCCGCCTGCGCCAGGCAGCGGGCCAGCTGAGCCCGGCTGACGTGGCCGCCGTCAACAGCCTGCTCGCGAAGTAAACCCGTCATTCCCGCTCCCGCGGGAATGCCTCAGCGGAGCGCGAGCAGCGGCGAGATGCGGTCGGCCATGCGCCCGGCCGCCCCACGGTGCTGGCCGGCGAAGGCCACCGCACGCTCGGCGTACTGCGCACGCTCTTCGGCGCCCGACAGCGCCACCGCGCGCGCCACGCCTTCGGGCATGTCGGCCACGCGCAGCGCGGCGCCCGCCGCAATCGACAGCGCTGCTGCCTCGGCGAAATTGAAGGTGTGCGGGCCCATCACCACCGGGCAGCCGCATGCTGCGGCCTCGATCAGGTTCTGCCCCCCGAGCTGCGCGAAGCTGCCGCCGAGCAGGGCCACGTTGCTCATCCCGTAGTAGAGCGGCATCTCGCCCATGCTGTCGCCGAGCCACACGTCGGCCTGCCACGCCGAGTCGCCGGGTTCTTCCTGCCAACTGCTGCGCCGCGCGAGCGACAGCCCCTGCGCGGTGACGAGCCCGGCCACCTCGTCGAAACGCTGCGGGTGGCGCGGCACGATCAGCAGCAAGGGCCGCCGCACCGCGGGCAACGTGGTCCATGCCGCGAGGAGCATCGCCTCTTCGCCCTCGCGCGAGGCCGCCGCCATCACCACCGGCCGGCCGAGCCGCCCGGCCCAGGCCCGCCCGCGTGCGACGAGCGACGGGTCGGGTGTCATGTCGAACTTGAGGTTGCCGCACACCACCACCTCGCGCACGCCCGACTCGCGCAGGCGCACGGCGTCGTCTTCGGTCTGCGCAAGCGCGATGCGCAGCGTGGCAGCGGCCGGGTACATCACCGACGAGAGGCGCTGGCCCTGGCGGTGGCTCTTGGCGCTCAGGCGCGCGTTGGCCAGCACCATCGGCACGCCGGCGGCCTGTGCGGCATGCAGCAGGTTGGGCCAGATCTCGGTTTCCATCAGCACGCCCGCGACAGGCTTGAACTGCCGGAAGAAGCGCTGCACGACGCCCGGCGTGTCGTACGGCAGCCAGGCCTGCACGTCGCCTTCGCGCAGCAGCGCCTTGCCGGCCTCGCGGCCCGTGGCGGTGCTGTGGGTGAGCAGGAGCCGAAGCTGCGGGTGGCGCGCGCGCAGCGCATCGACCAGGGCCGCCGCCGCGCGTGTCTCGCCGAGCGACACCGCATGCACCCACAACGCACCGGCTTGCGCAGCACCCTGGTAGTCACCCAGCCGCTCGCCGATCGCGTGGCGATACAGCGGCTCGGCGCGGCCGCGCCACCACAGGCGCAACACATAGGCCGGCTTGAGCAGGCGCAGCAGGTTGGAGTAGAGGTGCCGCGCGAACATGCCGGCGCTCACCCGTGCTTGGCCCGGCGCACCACCTGCCAGGTCGCCCAGACGAGGTCAACTTCAGGCGTCGGGTCGCGCTCGAGCGCCACCTGGTGGTGATGGCCGTGGGCCGCGAGCGGCCCGGTGCGCCATGCGGTCGGGAAGTTGTAGAGCTGCACATGCGGCAGGTTGAGCGCCACGGCGATGTGGCTCAGGCCGCTGTCCACGCCGATCACGCCTTGCGCGGCGCCGAGCCGGTCGACCAGCGCATCGAGCGACATCTGCGGCCACACGCTCGCGTGCACGCCGATCGCCTGGGCGATGCGCTCGGCACGCGCGCGCTCGACCTCGCCCGCATGCGGCAGGGCCACCGAGAAGCCGGAAGCCGCCATGCGCTGGCCGAGCTCGATCCACGAGGCCTCGGGCCAGAGCTTGTCGTCGCGCGAGGTGCCGTGCACGAAGACCACCGTCGGCATGGGCAGCGCCGCGCCTTGCGCGAGCAGGCCGAAGTACGGCGAGCCGCTCACCTGGTAGTTGAGTGCGCGCGCCGCCAGCTCGCGCGAGCGGTCGAGCGCATGGATGCGCGGCGTGATCTCGATGGCCTGGTCGATCAGCCAGCGCACCGGCCACTCGTAGCCCGAGCCTTCGGTCTTGTTGGCCAGGCCGAAGCTCGGGCCCGGCGCCATGCGGGCAACGATGGCCGACTTGGTGAGGCCTTGCAGGTCGATCACCGCGTCATACCGCTCGGCGGTGAGCTTGCGCTTGAACTCGCGCCACTCGGCGCGCACGGTGCCCGTCCACCAGCGTTTGCGCCAGCGGCGCTGGGCGCACTCGATCACGTCGCCGATGCCCTGCACGCGGCGCACGAGCGGCGCGAAGGCCGGCTCGACCACCCAATCGATGCGCGCCCCGCTGTAGACGCCGCGGATGTCGTGCACCACCGGCATGGCGTGCACCACGTCCCCCAGCGACGACAGCTTGACGATCAGGACACGCAAGGGGACCGGTACAACCGATTAGTGGGCCGCGGCCGCGACCTGGGCGTCGGGCTTGGCGGCCTTGAGCGCCGCCATCATCTTGTCTTCGATGCGATGCAGCGCCTCCTGGGTGTGGCCTTCGAAGCGCAGCACCAGCACCGGGGTGGTGTTGGACGAGCGGATGAGGCCGAAGCCATCGTCGTAGTCGACGCGCAGGCCGTCGATGGTCACCACCTCGGCGCCGGGGAAGTCAGCGTTCTTCAGCAGCTTCTCCACCACCTGCCTGGGCTCGCCTTCGGCGCAGGGCACGTTGAGCTCGGGCGTGTTGAAGCTCGTCGGCAGGCCATTGAGCACGTCGCTCGGGTTCTTGCTCTTGGACAGGATCTCCAGCAGGCGCGCCGCGGTGTAGGTGGCGTCGTCGAAGCCGTACCAGCGCTCCGAGAAGAAGATGTGCCCGCTCATCTCGCCGGCGAGCGGCGCCTTGGTCTCCTTGAGCTTGGCCTTCACCAGCGAGTGGCCGGTCTTCCACATCAGCGGCTTGCCGCCGTGCTCGCGGATCACCGGCGCGAGCCGCTGCGTGCACTTCACGTCGTAGATGATGGTGGCGCCGGGGTTGCGCTCGAGCACGTCGATCGCAAACAGCATCAACTGGCGATCGGGGTAGATGATGTTGCCGTCCTTCGTGACGACGCCCAGGCGGTCGCCGTCGCCGTCGAACGCGAGGCCGATCTCGGCATCGCTCGTCTTCACGGCGTGGATCAGGTCGGCCAGGTTCTCCGGCTTGCTCGGGTCGGGGTGGTGGTTGGGGAAGTCGCCATCGACCTCGGAGTAGAGTTCGGTCACCTCGCAGCCCAGCGCGCGCAGGATGCCGGGGGCAGACGCCCCGGGGATGCCGTTGCCGCTGTCGACCACGATCTTCATCTTGCGCTTGAGCTTGCAGTCGCTCGTGATGCGGTGCTGGTACTCGGGGACGATGTCCATCCTGGCCGATCGGCCCTGGCCCTCCACATAGTCTTCCTTCTCGATGCGCGTGCGCAGGGCCTGGATCTCGTCACCGTAGATCGCACGACCGGCCAGCACCATCTTGAAGCCGTTGTAGTCCTTCGGGTTGTGGCTGCCGGTCACCTGGATGCCGGAGTTGCAGCCGTGCTGGCCGCGTGTGGCCGCCACGTAATAGAGCATCGGGGTCGTCACCGCGCCGAGGTCCACGACGTCGAGGCCGGTGGAGGTGAGGCCGCGGATCAATGCGGCCACGAGGCCCGGGCCCGAGAGGCGGCCATCGCGCCCAACTGCCACGGCCTTCTCGCCTGCTGCCACCGCCGCGCTGCCGAAGGCCTTGCCGAGGTGCTCCGCAAAACTTTCGTCGATCGTCTTGCCGACGATGCCGCGGATGTCATAGGCCTTGAAGTTCGACGCGGTGACTTGCATTGCGCTGGCTCTCCTGGAAAAGAAGGGGATTCTATAGACGGGTATCGCGGTAGAAGCACGCGGCGTTCCGCTGCTCAGCCATGCGGGCCCGCATGTCGCGGCCTCGCGCGTGGTGGTTTCTACCTGCACATTCGCAAGGCAGGCGGAACTTCATGCCGACGCGCCCCGGCGCGCCGGCCGCTCAGCGGCTCGCCCAGAACGCCCGGTGCACGGCCAGCGTTTCGTCGGCGATCTCCGCGACCGGCCCGATCACCTCGATGTCTTTCTGCCCCGCGGCCAGCACCTGCCGGCACGGCAGGTTCATCGTCGGGTTCTCGCCGTGGTTGCCGGTGGCGCCGAGCAGCGCTTCTTCTGTGATGCCGAAGACGATACGCCCGATGTTGGCCCAGTAGGCCGTGCCGGCACACATGCAGCACGGCTCGACCGAGGTGTAGAGCGTGCAGCCCCACAGGTACTCGGGCGTGAAGTTGGTGGCGGCGATGCGCGCGAGCGTCGACTCGGCGTGGTTCACCGTGTCGATGTTGCCTTGCTCGATGAGCACGGTGTCGTGGTCGGGCCCGACCAGCAGGGCACCGAAGGGGTGGTGGCCCAGTTGCAGCGCGCGTTGCGCCACCTCGTTGGCACGGCGCAGGTGGCGCAGGACCTGTGCAGGCGTCGGAGCGCCGGAAGAATGGATGCGTGTGTCGGTCATAAGGGTTCCCCATGCAGGTTGCGCGCCCGGCGCCGGCGTGGATGTGTCCGAAAACGGCCAGTCCGCAGGGGCCAGCCTCCCATAATGGCCCGCATGACGCTCGACCACGACGCTTCCTACCAGGTCTTCAAGGCCCGCGATGCCCGCTTCGACGGCCGGCTCTTCGTCGGCGTGACGTCGACCGGGATCTACTGCCGCCCGGTGTGCCGCGTGCGCACGCCACGCAAGGAGAACTGCCGCTTCTTCTCGACCCCGGCGCAGGCGGAGGCCGAAGCCTTCCGCCCCTGCATGAAGTGCCGCCCCGAGATGGCGCCCGGCCCGGGCCTCGCCTGGACGGTGATGGACGCGTCGCGCACCCTCGCCCGCCAGGCCGCGCAGTGGCTCGACGCGCGACTTGGCGAAGAAGACGCCCTGTCGATGTCGGCCCTGGCCGACCACCTCGGCGTGAGCGACCGCCACCTGCGCCGCATCTTCGCCGCCGAGCATGGCGTGACGCCGCTGCAATACCTGCAGACGCGCCGCCTGTTGCTCGCCAAGCAGCTCCTGACCGACACCCGCCTGCCGGTCGCGCAGGTCGCGCTCGCGAGCGGCTTTCGCAGCCTGCGCCGCTTCAATGCCGCCTTTGCCGACAGCTACCGCATGAGCCCGAGCCGCCTGCGGCACGACGCCGACGAGCAGGAGGCCCTGCCGGCCGACCAGGCCCTGAGCGTGAGCCTCGGCCACCGCTCGCCCTACGACACGGCCGCGATGCTGCGCTTCCTGTCGCTGCGCGCCATTCCCAACGTCGAGCATGTCGACGGCCTGTGCGTGCGGCGCAGCCTGCGTGCCGGTGCGCTCGCGCCCAGCGGCGGCTGGCTGCAGGCCGAGTTCGTGCTCGAGACCGACACCCGCGCGCCCCACGTGCGCCTGCAGTTCGCCCCGTCGCTTGCACCGCACAGCGCCCGCGTGGTGGCGGGCGTACGCCGCTGGCTCGACCTCGATGCCTCGCCCGCCACCATCGACGAAGCGCTCGCCGACCTCCCCGGCGGCCCGGGCCTGCGCTTGCCGGGCTGCGTCGACAGCTTCGAGATGGTGGTGCGCGCCGTGCTCGGCCAGCAGGTGACGGTGGCCGCGGCGCGCACGCTCGCCCGTCGCTTCGCCGACCGGTTCGGCGAGCCCATCGCCACGCCGTGGCCCGAGGTCACGCACACCTTCCCTTCGCCCGAGACCATCGCGTCGGCCCAGGTGGAGCAGATCGCCGAGCTCGGCATCATCCGCGCGCGGGCCGGCGCCATCCTCGCGCTGGCGCAGGCCTGGCCCGAGGCTGCGCGCCACCTGCATGAGAAGCGCGAGCCCGCCGCGCTGATCGAGATGCTGAAGCAGTTGCCCGGCATCGGCCCCTGGACGGCGCACTACATCGCCATGCGCGCCCTCTCGTGGCCCGATGCCTTCCCTCCCAACGACGTGGCCGTGCTCAACGCAATGAAGCCCCTCTTCGGCACCACCGCCCAACGCGACGCCGACGCCATTGCAGAACGCTGGCGGCCCTGGCGCTCCTACGCCGTGCTGCGCCTGTGGAATTCATTGGCCTGAACTCGCTCGCCTCAAAGGACACCCCCATGCCCATGCCTCGAAACATCACCGCCCACGCGGTGTACGACACCCCGCTCGGCAAGGTGCTCATCGCCCGCACCGAGGCGGGCCTCGCCGGCCTCTGGTTCGAATCGCAGAAATGGCACCCCGAGCCATTCAGCGCCCCCGAGCGCCCAGACGACCCGCTGCTGCGCGAAGCGGCGACACAGATCACCGACTACTTCGCCGGCCGGCGCACCCGGTTCGAGCTGCCGCTCGACCTGCACGGCAGCCCCTTCCAGCGCAGCGTGTGGCAGGCGCTGCGTGACATCGAGTGCGGCGCCACGAAGAGCTATGCCGACATCGCGCGCGGCATCGGCTCGCCCCTGGCCGTGCGCGCCGTGGGTGCCGCCATCGGCCGCAACCCGATCAGCGTGATCGTGCCCTGCCACCGCGTGCTGGGCAGCAGCGGCGAGCTGACCGGCTACGCTGGCGGGCTCGAGCGCAAGCGCGCATTGCTCGCCCTGGAAAACACACGACACGCTCCCCCACAAGGCACCTGATGAAGAAGACCGACCTGCTGGACCTGATCTCCCTCGCCGCGCTCTGGGGCGCCTCGTTCCTCTTCATGCGCCTGGGCGCGGCCGACTTCGGCCCGGCCGCCCTGGCCTTCGTGCGCGTGGCCGCGGCCAGCGCGCTGCTGCTGCCGCTGCTGGCCTACCGCGCGCAGATGCCGGCGCTGCGCCAGCACTGGCGCACGATCCTGATCGTGGGCCTCACCAACTCGGCCCTGCCCTTCCTGTGCTTCAACTACGCCGCGCTCACCATCAACGCCGGCCTGTCGGCGGTGTTCAACGCGACCACGCCGCTCTTCGGCGCCGTCTTCGCGTGGCTGTGGCTGAAGGATCGGCTCGACGCATCGCGCATCGCGGGCCTGCTGATCGGCTTCGGCGGCGTGCTCTGGCTCGTGTGGGACCGCGCAGGCCTCAGGCCCGCCGCAGGCGACAGCACCGGCGTGGCCCTCGCCGTGCTGGCCTGCCTGGCCGCCACCGTGCTCTACGGCTTCTCCGCCAGCTTCACCAAGCGCTACCTGACCGGCGTGCCGCCGATGGCGGTGGCTGCCGGCAGCCAGGCGGGCGCGGCGCTCTTCCTCGCCGTGCCGGCGCTCATCTGGTGGCCGGCGCAGATGCCGGGCGCCGCGGCGTGGGGTTACGCGCTGGTGCTCGCCGTGGCCTGCACCGCGCTCGCCTACCTGCTCTTCTTCCGTCTCATCGCCAACGTGGGCCCGGCCAACGCGATCTCGGTCACCTTCCTGATCCCGGTGTTCGCGGTCGTCTGGGGCGGCATCTTCCTCGGCGAGAAGATCGACCTGGCCATGGCGCTCGGCTGCGCCGTGATCCTGCTCGGCACCAGTTTGGTGACCGGCGTGCTGAAGCTGCCCAAACCGGCCGCCAAGGCGGCCTGAAATGCACGCTTCCGGTGCCGAAGAATTGAACGAAATGAAATAGCTGTCTTCTCCGTCCGATATCGCTCTTTACCGCAGCGGCCGCACGCCGATAGTGCCGGCTGACGGGTCAATTGCACGGAGAACACCATGAACAAACTCAGCATCAAGGCGCGGCTGATCGCACTGGTCAGCGTGCTGCTGGTCCTGTTGCTCATCTCGGCCGGCTCCACCATCTACCGCCTAAGCGAAAGCAACAAGCAGCTGGGCAGCGTCTACAACGACCGTGTGGTGCCGCTCAAGCAGCTCAAGGAGGTGGCCGACGGCTACTTCATCGGCATGGTCGACACCGCCCACAAGACGCGCGACGGCCTGATGAAGCCCGCCGACGGCCTGAAGGCCCTGGCCGACGCCCGCATCAGCATCGACCGGAACTGGAAGGCCTACATCGACACCGAGCTCGTCGACGAAGAGAAGAAGCTCATCGCCGTCACCGAGCCCGCGATGAAGGTGGCCGACGCCGCCGCCAAGCGGGTCGAGGAGTTCCTCACCAAGAACGACATCGAAGGCCTGCGCGCGTTCACCGCCAAGGAGATGTACCCCGCGGTCGACCCGGTCGGCGACGACCTCAACAAGCTGATCGCGGTGCAGCTCACGGTGGCGGAGCAGGAATACAAGAAGGCCCAGGCCGAGTATGAAGGCGTGTTCTGGCGCAACATCATGGTGAGCGTCCTGGCCGTGCTGCTGGCCGGCGGCTTCGCCTGGGCGCTGATCCGCCGCATCTCGCAAGGCATCGGCGAAGCGGTGCGCGTGGCGCAGACGGTTGCCTCCGGCGACCTCGGCTCGCGCATCGAGGTGAAGACACAGGACGAGACCGGCCAGCTGCTGGCCGCGCTCAAACACATGAACGAGAGCCTGGTCGGCGTGGTGACCCAGGTGCGTAACAGCGCCGATTCCATTGCCACCGGCTCGGCGCAGATCGCGGTGGGCAATGCCGACCTCAGCCAGCGCACCGAAGAACAGGCGAGCAACCTGCAGCAGACGGCCGCGTCGATGGAAGAGATCACCTCCACCGTGCAGCAGAGCGCCGACACCGCGCGCCAGGCGACCCAGCTCGCGAGCAGCGCCTCGGCCGTGGCCGCGCAGGGCGGCGTGGTGGTCGGCCAGGTCATCACCACGATGGACGCCATCACCGCCAGCTCGCGCAAGATCGCCGACATCATCAGCGTGATCGACGGCATAGCCTTCCAGACCAACATCCTCGCGCTGAACGCGGCCGTGGAAGCCGCCCGCGCCGGCGAGCAGGGCCGCGGCTTCGCGGTGGTGGCCGGCGAGGTGCGCACGCTGGCCCAGCGCAGCGCGCAGGCCGCCAAGGAGATCAAGAGCCTGATCGGCGAGAGCGTCGAGAAGGTGGAGAACGGCGCGCGCCTCGTCACCGAGGCCGGCCAGACGATGGACGACATCGTGACCCAGGTGAAGCGCGTCACCGACCTCATCGGCGAGATCAGCAGCGCAAGCCTGGAGCAGAGTGCCGGCATCGGCCAGATCGGCGACGCGGTGCAGCAGCTCGACCAGGTGACGCAGCAGAACGCCGCGCTGGTGGAAGAAAGCGCCGCTGCCGCCGAAAGCCTGAAGCACCAGGCCGCGACGCTCGCTCAGACGGTCGCCGTCTTCAAGCTCAGCTGACCGTCGACTTCGCCAGCAGCCGCTTGAGGTCGGCCGTGAAGCGGTCGAAGTCGAGCGGCTTGGTCCAGTAGTCGAAGGCGCCGCCGTCTCGGGCCAGCGCCACCTCGTCCGGCATGGCGCTGGCCGACAGCGCCACGACGCGCAGGCCGCTCGTCAGAGGATGCGCGCGCAGCTCTTCCAGCACCTCCGGCCCGCTCATGTCGGGCAGGCGCATGTCGAGCAGCACGAGGTCGGGCTGCAGCGCCTGCGCCAGCTCGATGCCCTTCTCGCCCGTCTCGGCCTGCAAGAGTCGGATGCCCGGCCAGCGCAGCAGCAGCTGCTCCACCAGCAAGAGGTTGATCGGGTTGTCTTCGATGTAGAGCACCGTGCCTTCGGGCGCGTCCTCGTCGGCATCGCCCGGCGTCGAGCCCGCCGGCACCCGCGGGCCCATGGGCTGGGCCGAGTCGGCTCGCCTGAGCGTCACGTGCACCGTGGTGCCGTGGCCCTCTTCGCTTTCCACCTCGAGCTCGCCGTCCATCAGCGTGAGCAGCTGGCGCGTGAGCACGAGGCCGATGCCGGTGCCTTCGATCTCGCTGTATTCGCGGCCGAGGCGGTTGAAGGGCTCGAACAGGCTGTCGAGCTGCTCCTGCGTCATGCCGATGCCGGTGTCGGCCACCGACACGCCCACACGCAGCCCCGTGCGCTCGACCTCCACGCTCACCACACCGCCCGCCCGGTTGTACTTGATGGCGTTGCTCATCAGGTTGACCAGCACCTGGCGCAGCCGCACCGGGTCGGCCATCACGAACGCCGGCCCCTCGCCGTGGTGGTGGCTCAGCTGGATGCCGGCGCGCTCGGCCTGCGGACGCACGAGCTCGCTCACCTCGTCGAGCAGCGCCAGCAGGTCGACCCCGCGCGACTCCACCCGCAGGTGGCCCGACTCGATGCGCGACACGTCGAGCACGTCGTTCACCAGCGCCAGCAGGTGCCAGCCGGCCTGCCGGATGGCCTCGACCTGCTCGCGCTGGCGCGGCGTGAGCGGCTCGGCCGCGTTGGACTGCAGGAGCTGCGAGAAGCCCAGCACCGCGTTGAGCGGCGTGCGCAGCTCGTGGCTCATGCGCGAGAGGAAATCGGTCTTGGCGCGGCTGTGGGTCTCGGCGTCGCGCTGCGCCTGCTCGGCACGTTCGCGGCGCTTGCGCTCGGTGATGTCGAGGCTCACCGCCAGCGCACAGGGCTCGCCCCGGTAGTCGATGAGCGCGGCATTGGTGAGGAGGTCCAGCACCTCGCCGTGGGCGTTGCGCACCTGCGCCTCGAAGTTGCGCACCGAACGGTGGGCGTCGAGCCGCGCGAAGAACTTCTCGCGCTCGGCCGGGTTGAACCCGATCTTCAGCTCCGCCGTGGTGCGGCCCACCATCATCTCGGGCGCCATGCCGTAGCGTTCGCCTGCCGCGGTGTTGGCCAGCACCAGCCGCCCGGTGCGGCGCGACGCAAGCGTGATCGACACCGGCATCACGTTGAAGATCTGCTGCACCCGCTCGTAGCCCGCCTCGATCTCGCGCTCGGCGGCGGCGTGCGCGGCGTCGCGGTCGATGTTGTCGAGCGCGAACGACAGGTCCCGCGTCATCTCTTCGAGCAGCGCGAGGCGGGCCGCGTCGAAGAAGCCCACTTCGCCGACGTACAGGCCCAGGGCGGCCACGACGGTGCCGCCGCGGCGCACCGGGAAGGCGGCCATGGCGCGCACGCCGTGCTCGTGGGCCCGCGAGCGGAAGCGCGCCAGCCGCACGTCGCGCGCGAAGTCGTTGCAGACGTCGACCCGCCCATGACGCAGCGCGATCGCCACCGGCCCGTCGCGCCCCGGGGGATCGAGCTTGAGCTCCAGGCCGGCCATCATGGTCTCGGCAGGCCCCGCCGACGCGGTGATGCGGAAGCGGTCGGCGCCGTCGGGCAGCATCAGCATCGCCACGCGTGCGAGCCGGCTCTCCACGCAGATGCGGCAGATCTCGCTGAACATCTGCGCCTCGTCGCGCACGCGCACGATCATCTGGTTGGTGCGCGACAGGGCCGAGTAGCACAGCGACAGGCGCTCGGCTTCGAGTTCACCCTGGCGCCGCTCGCGGGCGTAGCCCACGGCCACCAGCGAGGCGATGCTGATGCCTGCCACGGTGGCGAGGCCCAGCAGTGCGACGAAGGCCCACAACGCGGCGTCATAGGCTCCGCGGCCGGCCTTGGCCGCGGCCTGGGCTTCGTCCGCCTGCAGGGCCATCAGTTCGCCGAGCACATTGCCCATGGGCTGGATGGTGGCCTGCAGCTCGGCGGCGCTCGGCCGCTCGGTGCCGTGCGCCACGGCCAGGGCAAAGCGATCGAGCAGCTTCTCCGACGCGTCAAGCAGCGGTTCGGCCCGCGCGATCAGCAGCTTCTCCCGCGGCACGAGGTAGGTGGCCTTGTAGCGCAGCCACTCTTCACGCGCCTCGCGGCGCGCGGTGTGGAGCATGCCGAGCGCCTGGTCGCTGCCGAGGCTGCCGTCGCGCAGGTCGCGCGCCACGCGGGGCAGGTCGACCACATAGGTGTCGAACACCTTGCGCAGCTGGAACAGCGGCAGCACGCGGTCGTCGTAGACGCTCTGCACCGACAGGCTCACGCCTCTCAGCTGGACCAGCGCATACCCCGCCGCGATCGCCATGAGCGCCAGCAGCAAGGCGAGCAGCATCGCCAGCCGCCAGCGTATTCCACCAAGGCTTGTGTTCACCTGGACGTTCCTTCCCCTGCGCGGAGCGTGAACCTGCACGGCCCAGGCGTCAACCGGGTGCAACGGCAGAATGCCGCATCCTGATCACACGATTGCCCATGATCGACCTCGACGCCTACCTGCGGCGCCTGGACTACCGCGGCCCGCGTGAGCCGGGTGTCGCGTTGCTGCGCACACTCTGCGCGAGCCAGCCGGCCCACATCCCCTACGAAAACATCGACCCGCTGCTGGGCACGCCGCCGTCGCTCGAGCCCGCGGCGGTGACGGAGAAGCTCCTGCACGCCCGGCGCGGAGGCTATTGCTTCGAGCAGAACCTCCTGCTCAAGCTGGCGCTGGAAGCCTTGGGCTTCGAGGTGGAGGCGCTGGCCGCGCGCGTGGTGTGGATGCGCCCGGCCGATGCGCCCTTGCGCCCGCGCAGCCACATGCTGCTGAAGGTGGCGGTGCCGCAAGGCCAAGGCACCGACACCTACATCGCCGATGCCGGCTTCGGCGGCAACCTGATGGACACGCCGCTGCCCCTCGTCGCCGACGAGCCCCAGCGCACGCCGCATGCGACGCTGCGCTTCACGCTCGATGGCGAGCTCTACACCGCCGAGACGCGCCTGCCCGCCGGCTGGACGCCGATGTACCGCTTCACGCTCGAGCCGCATGCCGCGGCCGACTACGAGCCGCTGAACTGGTTCACGGCCACGCACCCCAGCTCGATCTTCTGCCACAACCTGCTGATGGAGCGGGTGACGCCCGAGCTGCGCGTGGGCCTCTTCAACGACCGGCTGGTGCAGCGCCGCCCGGACGTGCCGCCGGTGACCACGCGCCTGAACTCACAACCGGAGTTCGACGCTGCGCTGGAGCAGCACTTCCAACTGGAGCTGGCCACCGAGCAGCGCTCGGCGCTGTGGGCCAAGCTGCCCAAGGGCCTGGATCAGTTCGTCACGCCCTGAGCCTTGCGCACCCGCAGGAACAGCCACCACGCGATGCCGAGGTTGAGCAGGTTCCACGCGATGCCGTTGAGGAAAGCGGCGTGGTACGAGCCGGTGAGGTCGTACACCTTGCCCGACATCCAGCCGCCGAGCGCCATGCCCAGCAGCGTGCACATCAGCACCGCACCCACCCGCGAGCCGGCTTCCTTGGGCGGGAAATGCTCGCGCACGATGATCGCGTAAGACGGCACGATGCCGCCCTGGAAGAGCCCGAAGAGCCCCGAGATCACGAAGAGCGGCACAAGGCCGTCGAAGGGCAGGAAGAGCAGCAAGGCCACGCCCTGCAGCGTGGAGCCCAGCAGCAGCGTGCGCAAGCCCCCGATGTGGTCGCAGATCCAGCCCGACACCAGCCGGCTCACGATGCCCAGGCCCAGCATCAGCGACAGCATCTGCGCACCCCGCGCCGCGCCGTAGCCGAGGTCGCCGCAGTAGGCCACGATGTGCACCTGCGGCATCGACATCGCCACGCAGCACGACACGCCGGCCACGCACAGCAGCAGCTGGGCCTTGTTCATCGAGAGGCCGAAGGGCCGCTCGCTCGCCACCACCGCCCCGCCCGGCACGGCCGACACCTGCGCCATGGGCGGCCGCGGGCGCAGCATCAGCGCGATGAAGGGCATGGTCAGCACGCAGAAGGCGCCGATGCCGAAATAGGTGTGGCGCCAGCCCACCAGTTCGTTGAAGTGCTGCACCACCGGCGGCCAGATGGCGCCCGCCAGGTAGTTGCCGCTGGCGCAGATGGCCACCGCCGTGCCGCGCCGCTTCACGAACCAGAGCGAGGCATCGGCCACCAGCGGTGAAAAGGTGGCCGAACTGCCGAGCAGGCCCAGCAGCACCCCGTGCGCCAGCGCGAAGACCCACACATTGGGCGCGAGGCCGGCCGCGAGGTAGCCGAGGCCGAGGCCCGCGCTGCCGATCAGCACCGGCACCATCACCCCGTAGCGGTCGGCCAGCCGGCCCATCAGCATGCCGCCGACGCCGAAGCCGATGAGCAGCGCCGTGTACGGCAGCGAGGCATCGGCCCGCGCCACGCCGAATTCCGCCTGCACCGAGGGCAGCACCACCGCCACCAGGTACATGCCGCCGCTGCCGATGGTCATCAGCGCCAGGGACGCCATCAAGCGTATCCAGGCGTATCTCGAATCAGGAACTGCTGCTGTCATGCCGATATAAGAACTGAAGTGGAGTATCGAAGCCGGCAACACTTCGCATCTACGAGGGCAGCCGCCTATGGGAGCTGCACTGGTTTGGTGATGTAATGGAGCGGCCCGCTGGCCTTTGCCCGCGCGCCACAGCCCAGGGCCCTTCAAGCCCTAGAGACACAGGTCTTCATGCCCGTCGTTGCAGTCGTCAATCGGAAAGGTGGAAGCGGCAAGAGCACGCTGGCCACCCATCTGGCCGCTCACCTGGCGCACGCGGGCGTCCCGGTCATGCTGGGCGACGTGGACAAGCAGCAGTCCACCCAGGCCTGGTTGCGGCTGCGCAGCAAGCAGCCCGTCACGAACAAGGTGCCCATCGTCGGCTGGACGGTCGATGCCCGCAGCGTGCTGCGCTCCCCGCCCGGCGTGACGCACGTGATCCTCGACACCCCCGGCGGCCTGCGCGGCTTCGACCTCGCCCGCGTGGTGATGTTTGCCGACGCGATCGTGATGCCGGTGTGCAACTCGGTCTTCGACCGCGAATCGGCCGCCGACTGCTTCGCCGAGCTGATGACGCTCCCCCGCGTGGCCACCGGCAAGTGCAAGGTGGCCGCCGTCGGCATGCGGCTGGACGCTCGCACCAAGGCCGACGAGACCCTGCGCGAATGGGCCGGCAAGCACGAGATCCCCTTCATCGGCGTGCTGCGCGAGACCCAGGGCTACGTGCGCTGCGTCGAGCAGGGCCTGACCCTTTTCGACCTGCCCCCGTCCAAGGTGGAATCCGACCTGGCCCAGTGGCAGCCCATCCTCCAGTGGCTGCACCCGGTGCTGCACCCGAAGCCCGTGCCGGCGCCGGTGAGCCGGCCGATCGACGTGGCCGCCGCCTCGTCCACCAGCACCAACGCCAACGCCAGCGCCCGCGCCGACAGCCTGAGGCCCGCCCAGTCGACGCTGCCCGCGGCGCAACAAGCCGTCGCCCCGCGACCGCCGGCGCCACGGCTCCAGCCCGCCAAGCCGGCCCTGCCGCAGCCGCCTGCGGCCGAAGCCGCGCCCGCCCGCACCGGCATGGCCGACCGCGTGGGCAACTGGCTCGGGAGCTGGGGCGTCAGCCGCCTCCTGCAGCGCTGACGATCGTGTGCGACAGCGCGTCCAGGTCGAAGGGCTTGGCCAGGCGCGGCACGTCCGGTGGCAGTGAGGTCGACAGGTCCGCGTAACCCGTCGCCAGGATGGCCGGCAAGCCCGGCTTCACCAGCCGCGCCGCCTCGATGAGCTGCGCACCCGTCATCTGCGGCATCGCCTGGTCAGTGACCAGCAGGTCGATCGAGCCGTCTCGGGCCAGCATGGCCAGCGCCTCCTTGGCCGAAGGCGCCTCCCGCACCGTGTGGCCGAGCTCCTGCAGCATGGCGACCGTGTTCATCAGCACCAGCGCATCGTCGTCGACTGCCAGCACCGTGAGCGGCCCGGTGGAAGCGGCGGGCAGGCTCGGAGGCGCAGCCTGCGCCGGCGGGGGGACCTCCGACGCTGCAGGCGCCACCGGCAGCCACAGCTCGGCGGTCGTGCCCTGCCCCTTGGCGCTCTTGAGTTCGAGCCAGCCGCCCGACTGCGCGGCCAGGCCCTCCACCATCGAGAGGCCCAGCCCCGTGCCCTTGCCCACGCCCTTGGTGGTGTAGAAGGGCTCGGTCGCCCGGGCGAGCGTCTCTTCGTCCATGCCCTCGCCCTGGTCCTGCAGCGACAGGCGCACATAGCGCTGGGCTGATGGCCTGGCCTTGCCGGGCGGGGCCACGTCTTCGCGCGCGGCGATCGTGATCACGCCGCCGTGCGGCATGGCATCGCGCGAGTTCACGGCCAGGTTGAGCAGCGCCAGCTCGAGCTGGTTGGCGTCGACCAGCACCGGCGAGAGCCCTTCGGCGAACCGCGTCTCGATGCCCACCCCCGGCCCGAGCGAGCTCTGCAGCAGGCCGGCCATGCCCTCCACCAGCTCCGGCACGTTCACCGCCGCGGGCTTCAGCTGCTGGCGGCGTGCGAAGGCCAGCATGCGCTGCGTCAGCTCGGCACCGCGCTTCGCGCCGCGCACCGCGTTGTCGAGCAGCGCCTGCGTCTTCGGGTCTTCGGGAATGCGCTTGCGGATGAGCGCGAGGCTGGCCAGCACCGCCATCAGCAGGTTGTTGAAGTCGTGCGCCACGCCCCCAGTGAGCTGGCCGATCGCATCCATCTTCTGCGACTGGAAGAAGGCCTCGCGCGCGATCTCGAGCTGGTGCTGGGCCTCGCGCTTCTCGGTCACGTCGCGCGTGACCTTGGCAAAACCGAGCAGCTGGCCCTCGGGGCCGTTGATGCGGTCGACCACCACGTTGGCCCAGAAGCGGGTGCCGTCCTTGCGCACGCGCCAGCCTTCGCCCTCGAAGCGCCCTTCGCGCGCGGCCGTCTGCAGCGTGATGGCCGGCCGGTCGCGCGCTCGGTCTTCCGCCGTGTAGAAGCGCGAGAAGTGCACGCCGATGATCTCTTCCGGTGCGTAGCCCTTGATGCGCTGCGCGCCCAGGTTCCAGCTCGACACGCGGCCCTGCGCGTCGAGCATGTAGATCGCGTAGTCGGTGACGCTCTGCACCAGGAGGTTGAACTGGTCTTCGCTGCGCTTGAGCAGCTCGGCCGCCGCCTTGCGCTCGCTCAGGTCGCGCGTGATCTTGGCAAAGCCCAGCAGGTCGTCCGTGCCCGGCGAGCGGATCGGGTCGATGACCACATGCGCCCAGAAGCGCGTGCCGTCCTTGCGCAGGCGCCAGCCCTCGCCTTCGAAGCGCCCTTCGCGCACCGCGGTGGCCAGCGCCTTCTGCGGCAGGCCGACCTCACGGTCCTCGTCGACGTAGAAGCGGGAGAAATGCTGGCCGACGATCTCGGCCTCGGTGTAGCCCTTGAAGCGGTGGGCGCCGCTGTTCCAGCTCGACACGATGCCGTCGGCATCCAGCATGTAGATGGCGTAGTCGGTGACCGAATCGACCAGCAGCCGATAGCGGCTCTCGTCCATCAGCGTCCACGTGCGGGGCAGTTGTGCATGGCCGGATTATTCGTGCGGCCCCAATTCCGCGGGGAGAAGCGGTTTCCCGAAGCCAAGGGCGGGGCGACAAGAGGAATCCTCGCCGAGCCGCTGCCGGCACACGCCTTGCCGCCCTGAGCCACCGGCACGCGCTGCCCGGCCCTCGCGGCCAAGCGATCGGGCTCCCGCGATCTGCAGCGCACAGGAGCTCGCCATGCCCATCTTCCTTTCGCGCCAGATCGCCCTCGCCTCGCTGATGGCGTGTGCCGCCATCGCACAGGCCCAGACGCTGCACACCATCACCTTCGACGACCTGACCCGCCCGCCGGCCGGCTCGGGGCCGTTCAGCGTGCCGCTCACCGGTAGCGAATACCTGGGCTACGGCGTCTACATCAGCGGGGCTTACCTGTGGCGCGACCCGCGCACCGGCAACCAGTCGCTGCTGGGCACGTCGTCGACGCAGATCACCTTCGTGGGCTTCGCGCCGCAAGACCTCGACTTCAACGTGCGGGTCGAGCCCGATCACTTCCTCAACGTGACGGCCATGACCACCGCCCGCATCCCATGGGGCGTGGCCCGTTACCCCGCGGGCGACCCGCCGCTGCCGCCGTTCTACGACCCCAACACGCCGATCCGACTGCATGACGACGCCGGCTTCAGCTTCGTGGCGCTCGGCGGCTCCAGCTTCCCGAGCTTCGGGCCGCTGATCGACAACTTCAGCTTCACACTCGGCCCGGTGCCTGCCGTTCCCGAGGTACCGCCGCTCGTGATGGCAGGGCTGGGCCTCGGCCTGCTGGGGCTGCGCCGGTGGCAGCTCGCGCGCCGGCGGCCGCAGGAGCCCGCGCACGCGTGAGACCGAGCGCAGGCGGGTGAGCGCAAGGGGTGGTCTCTATGATCCTCGGACCTGCGCTCTGCACCCCACCCCATGCTGCCTCGACTCCAGGACAAGCTCTACCGCCAGGGCCGTACCTTTCTCACCGGCCTCATCGCCATCCTGCCGCTTGCGGCCACCATCGGGCTGCTCGCCTGGGCCTGGCAGCTGCTGTCGACCTGGCTTGGGCCCTCGAGCGTGTTCGGCTCGGTGCTCGTCGCCATCGGCCTCTCGGTCTCGGGCTCGGAGTCGGTGGGCTACGTGCTGGGCCTGGTGCTCCTGTGCGCGGCGATCTGGCTGCTGGGCCTCCTGGTCGAGGCCGGCCTCCAGCTCGGCGTGCGGCGCCTGATCGACCGGCTGATGTCCCGCATCCCGCTCGTGCGCAGCGTCTACGACGTGATCACGCGCATGGTCGAGCTCTTCTCGCGCAAGAGCACCGAAGGGCTCAGCTCCATGAGCCCGGTGTGGCTGCATTTCGGCGGCCGCCCCGCAGATGATGCGCAGGGCGCCGACGGGCAGAAGGTCGCCGTGCTCGCCCTGCTGTGCACACCCGAGCCGGTGGTCATGGACGGTGGGCGCCGCTACCTGGGCGTGCTCGTGCCCACGGCACCAGTGCCAATCGGCGGAGGGCTCCTCTACGTGCCCGAGGAGTGGGTGAGCCGTGCCGACATCGGCATGGAGGCGCTGACCAGCATCTACGTCTCGATGGGGCTGACGACGAGCCAGTACATG
Organism: Piscinibacter sp. HJYY11; assembly: GCF_016735515.1. Taxonomy (NCBI): domain Bacteria; kingdom Pseudomonadati; phylum Pseudomonadota; class Betaproteobacteria; order Burkholderiales; family Sphaerotilaceae; genus Piscinibacter; species Piscinibacter sp. HJYY11. The sequence continues at coordinate 1,233,932 of NZ_JAERQZ010000001.1, forward strand.
AACGGCGGGAACGCGTCTTCGCAGGCTGGCGCCAGCCCACCGACCCGCTGAGCCACTTCACCGCGCGGGATCACGATCGATTCGCTGCTCGTTGGCTGGATCGCTGGAGGCTCTGTCGTCGCGCTGGGTTCGTCTCGGTTATCCACCCGGCAGACCGAGCTGACGGAACATCGTGGCCCGATCCCAATAGCCCGTTTGCTCGACGACCCTGCCCGCAAAGAATCGCAGGATCTCGCAACCTCGCAGTTGGAACTTGCGCCCCGTCGGTGGATGGCCGGCGAACTCGCCCTGCATCGTTCCGCTGAATTCCCATTGGATTGCGGCCTTCGCATCATCGGTGATGCAAGCATCGACGCTCAGAGAAATATCGGGAAAGCAGCTGAAGGTGCGCTCGTAAGTGCTGCGGATCGCAGCGATGCCGTGCACGGCCTTGCCCCATGGGTGTTGAACGTTGACGGCATGCTCGTCGTAGCACAGCATCAGGGCATCCAGGTTGCGCGAGTTGTAGGCCTGCACCCAGGCGAGCGCACAGTCGCGCACCGATAGATTGGTCATCTAGAGCTCCGCAGTAGAAGGTCTGATTCAGCCTTGCTCTTGAACGAGCCGCTGTTCAACCGTTGGGTTCATCCCCAGTCGCTCAATCGCCGCGAACAGCAACCCTCTGGCAGCGCGAACGTCCGCCGCGGAAGCATCGGCCAAGAGCTCCTGCGCCACCTCTTCTCGGATGGCTCTGGTGCGAGCGACGACGGTGCGGCCAAGCGGGCTGAGCGCCACACGCAACTCACGCCGGTCTTTGCCGGCGGCCAGCTCGAGAACACCCGCATCGAGCATCTCGCGGATGCGTTTCGACGCAGCCTGCTGGGTGATCCCCATGCGAACTGCGAGCTCGGTCGCGGTCTTGTCGCCATCCAGGAGATGCTGGACGACATAGCCGAAGGAAACCTTCACGTCGGCGAATCCTTCGGAGTTCAAGCGCTCGAGCACTTCCTTGTTGAATCCCTGCCCTACCAGATACCAGAGCGTTCCGATGTCCAGATTTCGAATGTCGACGGTCATGCTTTGACGAATGGCCTGCGTATGGCACTATACACAACCTTGGTTGTGTTTATGGAAGGCCATGATGAAAGCGTTGGAAATCGTCCGCGAACTCTTTGTCGCCATAGAGAACTCTGACCTCGCACGCCTGGATGAGTTGTATGCGGCGCACGCGGTTCAGGTCGAGCACCCGAATCGGCTCTTGCCAGGCGGCGCAACCCGCAACAAGTCGGAGATCCTGCAGGCTGCTGCCAGGGGCCGTGCACTCATGGCCGAGCAGAAGCTGGCGATCGAGCAAGCAGTGGTTCAGGAGAGCCATGTGGCGGTAGAGGCAAGATGGTCCGGGCGACTCAGCGTGGACGCTCCGCCGCTTGGCTTGAAGGCGGGCAGCCTGATGACCGCACGGTTTGCCCAGTTCATCGAACTCGACGGCGGTCGGGTGGTACGTCACGTCACCTACGACTGCTTTGACGCTTGGTGAACCGGGTCAGGCGAGACCGGCATGGATCGACGGCCGAACGTGCTTCCTTCATACGGATGATGCGGTACGGCCTGCTGCGCCCCTATCGTACGAAGCGGCTAACAGCGACCAGGAGTGGCAGATGACCATGAGCCATCAACGGCTCGCAGAGCTGTTCGTTCTCGGCGGGCTTGTCATGCTGCTGGCGGGGTGTTCCACGCAACAGCTCGCGAATGAGCGGGCGGGTATCGACGTGCCGGCGGCAACAGGCAACACACCGTCCGGCAATCAGCAAAAGGACCAGGGCAAGCTGACCGGAACGCAAGACGAGCGCTACGTCGACGTCTTGCCGCTGTCCAACTATGCTGACCCACTGTCCTTTTCGAGCGCCCAAGGCGCAGACTTTTCGGGCATGTACACGCGCCTGTTGATGCGCGCGGTGAAAGTGTCTTCTCAGACCGTCATCAGCGAAACCTCACTCGAATACAAGGGGCGCAACAAGATCAAGCGCCTGTTGTCCGGCAAGCAACATTCGATGGTTCTGAGCGCCAAGTTGAAGGTCAACGGCCTCGAGCAAACGGTGCCGATCGTCGCGTTGTCACACGAGAGCTCCTCGGACGGCGAATCATGGTCGCGTGAGGTGCTGATGACGGGCTCGCACTTTCCCTTGTTCCTGACCAAGAGCGGAGGCGGCTCGAGCAGCCCCACGCTCGAAATCACCTTGCGGGGGGACAACGAGTACACCGTCAAAGGTGCTGGCCGCAGCATCCGAGCCTTGACCGCGATCGCCGGCTTTGCGGGGATTCAAAGCAGCGTCGTCACCAAGCTGACTGAGCAGGGCACCAAGGACAAGGCGGAACGCCTCGACCAAGTGCTGTCCTCCCTGCTGGGGTCTTCGATCGCTGAACGCCGCTTGACCGATGTCGACCTTCGGCTGTGGCGTGCAGACAGCAACGGCCCTGTCGGCGTGAAGGTCGAGCTCATGCTGCCTCAGGAGGAAGGCAATTGGGACGGCAAGCGAGACTCGGCTGGGAGTTGGGAGATTGCGTTCGACTACCCCCGTCCCTCCGTCTTCGTTGAGTCCTACGTGTGCGGCGCATTTGTCCCAAGGCCGCATCCGAATCCGGGAGGCGCGCCTCTGGGCGCCTGGGCAGACTATTTCGGACGCGGTTCGGCAGGCAGCCCCAGGCTTGGCCGTTGCTACACGACTGCCGCTGACGCCAGAAACGCCGCGAGCGCGCAGAAGGATGCCAGCGAGATTCTGGGCTTCCAACTGAGCCAGGAAGCGGAAGGCGGTGGGACCATCCGAGCCTTCATCTCTCGCCAGACTTGGTACACGCCCCTCGTCGAGCGCTTGGCCAATGCCGCAACGCAATTGGAGGCGGCGGACAACTTTTGCCGCGAGACCAAGAACGCCATTGCCGCCATCAACCTGAGCGGGTTCGATGCCAATCTTGTCACGTGGGCGGTCCTGCGCGGATTGCCGCTCAAGTGGCCGTCCAACGTCGAGACAGCGGCACCCAGCTGCAAGGCAGCGGTCGACGCAGTCACGCCAGCAGCACCCGTCGCACCAGCCGTGGCCGCCGTACCCGTCGTGCCTCCTGCACCTGCGGCAGCTGCCGAGAAGCCGGCGAACTAAGCTGCTGTTGAGCGCGAGGCGGCGGCGGTGCGAGGAGCCTCGCGTTCCAGCAGCCAGTCCGTCACGTGATCGATCAGCGCCCGGGTGCGGCGCGGGAGCCTCTTGCGGCTCGGGTAGTAGATGTAGAAGCCGAGGCGGTTGCTGGCGAGCTCTGCAAACAAGGGGATGAGCCGCCCTTCCTGCAGGTCCGCGCCGGCGGTGATGCTGTCGAGCTGCCCGATCGCTGCACCGGTGCGCACGAGGCTCAGTTCGACTTCGGGGTCGTTGACGAGGAAGACGGGCTCGACTTCAAGCGTGCGCAGCTGCCCGGCCTCGTCAAACTCCCACGGCAGCAGGCGCCCCGATTCGCTGTGGCGAAAGGCGGTACAGCGGTGGTGGCGCAGCTCGTCCGGAGACGCGGGCTTGCCGTGCCGCGCCAGGTAGGACGGTGCCGCGCAGACCACCAGCCTCACGGTGAAGAGGCGGCGCGCGACCAGCTCGCCCTGCGGCTGCAGGCCCGAGCGGAAGCCCACGTCGACCTGCTCCGTCACGATGTCGGTGAAGCTGTTGTCCGAGAGGTACTCGATGGTGACGTCGGGATGCTCTTCGCAGAAACGCGCGAGCGGCTCCGCGAGCACATGCCGGGCCGACGGCGCTGCGCTGATGCGCACGACGCCCGACACACGCTCGACGGATGCCTTGACCCGTCGCAGCGCCTGGGTCAGGTCGTCGAGCGGAGCGCCGGTCGAGCGGCGCAATGCTTCGCCCTCTTGCGTGAGGCTGCTGCGCCGCGTGGTGCGCGACAGCAGGCGCACGCCCAGGTGCTGCTCCAGCTGGGCGATGCTCTTGCTCACCGCCTGCGGCGTGAGCCCTTCGCTCGCGGCCACCTGGCGGAAGCTGCCCGACTGGGCGACCTTGTGAAAGAGACGCAGGGCGCGGAGTTCATCCATACGTGAGAACGGTGAAAGGGCAATATGCCCGAGCCACGGTCTCTGGATTGTCAACCTTGAGTTGTCATTCAGTCAGCCACCACACGGCTACCCAAGGAGGGGCCGCCTTCCTAGAGTGATCTCATGATCCATCTCTACGACACCCACCTCCTCCTCGCCACGTTCCACCAAGCTGGCACGCCGCGCGGAGACGAGGCCGCGCCCAGGCTACGACGGCTTCTTGTCGACCCGCCGCTTGCGTTCTTCCTCGGCCTGGTCAGATTTCCGCTTCGCATCGGAAGCGGCTTCGGCCAGGATTGCCGTGCATGTTTCGAGCGTCTGCTTGAACGCGTTGTTCACGGCAACCTGGTTCTCGGGCGCCAGCGAGGGACGGACCTGCGCCATGGGGCTGGGGAGGGCCGGCGCGACTGCCACAGCTGGCGCGACAGCTGCAGCAGGCTGCGGCCGCGCCAGCTCCACCATCAGCGTGATGCACGTGTCCTTGGTGTAGCTGCGATTGATCTCTTCCACGATGGCCGTGACCCCGGTGGTGAGTGAGTCAGCGGACGCTGCGGTCGACTGAGCCACCGCAGCCAGCGCGCCGCCTCCTGACGCCGAGGTGACGACACGCGTCTGAGCATCGCGCAGCTGCGCGCGCGCACGACCCAGGTTTTCATCGGCCGCAGCCTCACGGCGCCTGGCGTCGACCAGGGCCAGCTCGGCGTCGCGAACCTCTTTGTCGGCGGCAGGCTGCTGGTCGACGAGAGACTTGATGGCCGCCTCATCCGGCTTGGGCTTGGCCTTTTCCATCGCCAGTTGCTTGCTCAACGAGGCCACGTCGCCCTTGGCTTTCTCGAGACGGGCGGTGGCTTTGTCGGTTTCCGACTTGGCGGCCAGTGAACTGTCCGACGCCGACTTCACGCCGGCTTCGGCCTTGTCGACCGCAGCATCGCCCGCCGATGCGCCGGCCTGCGCACTGGCGGCATTGGTCAGCAAGGCTTGGCCCGCGACCACCGGCCGCGTGAGCTGCTCGATGGCGATGAGGCCCATCATCGTGCTCTGGTAGCGGCGCTGCATCGCCGCGTAGTCCGGTGGAGAGATGGCGCCGCCGGCATAGCCCTCGCACAGGCGGTACATGGCGTCTCGCAGCAGCTGGATGGACTGCGTCCGCAACCCCACAAACGCCCCGGTTTCCGCGAGGCTGGCTCCGACGTTGCCCCCTTTTTCAAGCGCGCTGATCGACAGCGCGCCCGACGCGCCCAACACGGTCAGGGCGTCCGGGCTGGGCTCTGCGCACACGACTGTGCTCGTTGCTCCCTCTCGTCCAATCGTCTGCTGCGAAAAGACAACCCGCTGTTTCACGTCGATGGCCAGCGACCCACTTCGCAGGTCGACAGGCTTGTTGTAGGTGGTGAGGTGCGCGCAACCACCGCCGGCCAATGCCACACCAGCCGTCACCAGAAGTCTTGCCATGCCCATCTGCTTCTCCCGAAGAAAAGAGAGGCTTCACGATAGGCCTGTGCGCAGCCGCTTCCATCCTCAAACTTGACGGCGCGGCGCTTTCTCACCGATGGGCTCCGCGGTCGCTCAAAGCCGCTCCACGATCGTCACGTTGGCCAGCCCTCCCCCCTCGCACATCGTCTGCAGCCCATAACGCCCGCCGCGCTGGTGCAGCGCATGCACGAGCGTGGTCATCAGCTTGGTGCCCGAGGCCCCGAGTGGATGGCCGAGGGCGATGGCGCCGCCGTTCACGTTCAGGCGCGACGCCTGGCCGCCCGTCACCTGCAGCCAGGCGAGCGGCACGGGGGCGAAGGCTTCGTTCACCTCATAGAGGTCGATGTCGTCGATGGCCAGGCCGGCCTTCTTCAGCGCACGCTGCGTGGCGGGGATGGGCGCCTCCAGCATGATCACCGGGTCGTGGCCCATCACGCTCATGTGATGGATGCGGGCGAGCGGCTTCGCGCCCAGGGCCTTCAGGCCACGCTCGTTGACGACCATCACGCCGCTCGCGCCGTCGCAGATCTGCGAGGCGGTGGCGGCCGTGACCACGCCGCCTTCCTGCACCAGCTTCACGCCGGCAATGCCCGGCAGCGAGGCGTCGAAGCGGATGCCTTCGTCGACCGTGTGCTGCTCACCCAGGTCGCCCTTCTCGGCGCTGCGTGCGGCCACCGGGGTGATCTCTTCGCCGAATCGGCCAGCGCGCACTGCCTCGATGGCACGCTGGTGGCTGTGGAAGGCGTATTCGTCGAGCTGCGCTTTCGAGAGGCCGTATTTCCTGGCGATCATCTCGGCGCCGGTGAACTGGCTGAACTCCACGCCCGGGTAGCGCTTCTGCATCGCCGGGCTCACATAGAAGCCGAGGCCCTGCTTCGCCGGCAGCGTCATCGGCATGCCCATGGGCACGCGCGTCATGCTTTCCACGCCGGCGGCGATGACGACGTCCATGCTGCCCGACATCACCGCCTGCGCCGCGAAGTGCAGCGCCTGCTGCGACGAGCCGCACTGGCGGTCGACCGTGGTGCCGGGCACCGACTCGGGCAGCGTCGACGCGAGGATGGCGTTGCGCGCCACGTTGGCCGCCTGCTCGCCGGCCTGGCCCACGCAGCCCATGATCACGTCGTCGATGAGAGCGCGGTCGGCCTGGGTGCGGGCGACGAGTGCGTCCAGCACCTGCGCCGCCAGGTCTGCGGGGTGCCAGCCCGAGAGCCGGCCGCCACGGCGGCCGCCGGCGGTGCGGGTGGCGGCAACGATGAAGGCTTCCTGTGACATGTGTGGGTCTCCTTTTTGACGTGGCCACGGATGACCATCTGTTCAGTCAGCGCAGCGTACTCCCGCGGGTCGCCCAGCCGCTTGAGGAAAGGCACTGATGCGGCCGATGCCCGTGATGTGCGCACCTGATCGTCGCGCGACGGTGCACGTGGAACCGCTTCGGTGCGCACGCCAAGGCACCGCCAGTCGCACCCCGCGCGAGCGCCCGGGCCGCTGATTCTTCGCTTCTCACCGGGCGTCAGGCGCCAAAAAACGGCCATGTGCAGGCAGCACCAAGGCCGCGCACCACACCCTTGATCGGCCTGGCACGGCTCATGCTCATGATGACTTGTCATAACGAGTTGGAAGGGCCATGGCCAAGACGGGATCCACCGCGACGAAGCCGCTGACGCTGGTCAGTGCGCCGGGTACGCCGCAACGCGTGACGCTGAGTTCACCGCTGCCGCTCTACACGCAGATCAAGGAGATCCTGCGCGCCCGCATCCTCGACGGCAGCTACCAGCCGCACCAGCAGATGCCCTCCGAGAGCGAGATGATGGCCGCCTTCGAGGTGAGCCGCATCACGGTGCGCCAGGCGCTCAACGACCTCCAGAACGAAGGCCTGATCTTCCGCATCCACGGCAAGGGCACCTTCGTCTCCAAGCCCAAGGCCTTCCAGGACCTGGGCCGGCTGCAGGGCTTCGGCGAGGCGATGCGGCAGATGGGCTACGAGACCTTCGCCCGCGTGATTTCCATCAGGACTGTTGCAGCCCCAGCACAGGTGCTGGAAAAGCTGCAGTTGCCCAAGCGCGCCAAGGTGACCGAGTTGCAGCGCCTGCGCTTCCTCAACCGCGAGCCGATCTCGCTCGACGTGACCTACGTGCCCACCGCCATCGGGCAGCGCCTCGCCAAGGAAGACCTGGCCGCGCGCGACGTGTTCGTGATCCTCGAGAACGACTACGGCCTCGCCCTCGGCCACGCCGAACTGCAGATCGGCTCGACGCTCGCTGACGAGTCGCTCGCCACGCAGCTCAAGGTGGAAGAAGGTTCCCCGGTGCTCTTCATCGAGCGCACCACCCATACCGCCGATGGCGCGCCCATCGACTACGAGCACCTCTATTACCGGGGTGACGCCTTCCAGTACAAGGTGCGCGTCGATCGCGTGCCGCTCTCTGACCGAGCCTCCTGAGGAGAAGGAAATGATGAACACGATCGAACACGAATACGACATCGTCGTGGTGGGTGGCGGCACCGGCGGCCCGATGGCCGCGGTGAAGGCCAAGGAGAAGAACCCCAAGCTAAGGGTGTTGCTGCTGGACAAGGCCAACGTCAAGCGCAGCGGCGCGATCAGCATGGGCATGGACGGTCTGAACAACGCGGTGATCCCTGGCCATGCCACCCCTGAGCAGTACACCAAGGAGATCACCGTCGCCAACGACGGCATCGTCGACCAGAAAGGTGTCTACGCCTACGCGAGCAACAGCTACTCGATGATCGAAGAGCTGGACAAGTGGGGCGTCAAGTTCGAGAAAGACGAGACCGGCGACTACGCCGTGCGCAAGGTGCACCACCTCGGCAGCTACGTGCTGCCGATGCCCGAGGGGCACCACATGAAGCGCGTGCTCTACCGCCAGCTCAAGCGTGCGCGCGTTGAGATCACCAACCGCGTGGTCGCCACCCGCCTGCTCACCGGCCCGAGCGGCGAGATCGCCGGCGTGATGGGCTTCGACTGCCGCACCGCCGAGTTCCACGTGATCAAGGCCAAGGCCGTGATCATCTGCACCGGTGCCGCAGGGCGTCTGGGCCTGCCGGCCAGCGGCTACCTCTTCGGCACCTACGAGAACCCCACCAACTGCGGCGAGGGCCACGTGATGGCCTACCACGCGGGCGCGGAGCTCACCAACCTCGAGTGCTTCCAGATCAACCCGCTGATCAAGGACTACAACGGCCCGGCCTGCGCCTACGTCACCGGCCCCTTCGGCGGCTACACATCGAACAACGCCGGCCAGCGCTTCATCGAGTGCGACTACTGGAGCGGCCAGATGATGATGGAGTTCTGGAACGAGCTCGAAGGCGGCCGCGGCCCGGTGTTCCTCAAGCTCGACCACCTCGCCGAAGAGACCATCAGCGAGATCGAGCACATCCTGCACACCAACGAGCGGCCCAGTCGCGGCCGCTTCCACGCCGGGCGCGGCACCGACTACCGCAAGCAGATGATCGAGATGCACATCTCGGAGATCGGCTTCTGCAGCGGCCACAGCGCCTCGGGCATCTGGACCAACGAGCGCGGCGAGTGCTCGATCCCCGGCCTGTATGCGGCGGGTGACTGCGCGAGCATCCCGCACAACTACATGCTTGGTGCCTTCGTCTATGGCAAGTTCTGCGGCGAGAACGCGGCCGACTACGTGAGCGGCATCTCGCAGCCGAGCTTCGCGCAGGAGAAGGTCGAGGCCGAGCGCGCACGCGTCTACGCCCCGCTCGGCAAGACCGAGGGCCTGACGCCCTTCCAGGTGGAATACAAGACGCGCCGCATCGTCAACGACTACCTGCAGCCGCCCAAGGTCACCCGCAAGATGGAGATCGGCCTGCAGCGCTTCGACGAGATCCGTGAAGACCTGCAGCACATGAGCGCCACCGACCCGCACGAGCTGATGCGCGCGATGGAGGCCCACACCATCCGCGACTGCGCCGAGCTCGCCGCGCGTGCCTCGCTCTACCGCACCGAGAGCCGCTGGGGCCTCTACCACCTCTGCGTCGACCACCCCGAGAAGGACGACGCGAACTGGTTCTGCCACACCAACGTGACGAGCGACGAGAACGGCAACTCCGTCTTCCGCAAGCGCGCCGTCGAACCCTACGTGGTCGAGCTGAACGAGGAAGAGAAGTCCGCCTACCAGCGCTTGCGTGTGGCCACGCCCGCCGCTGCCTGAACCACGACGAAGGAGAGCCCCATGACCATCGCCCTGACCCGAACCCAAGCCCCGGTCGTGATCGACGAGGACAAGTGCATCGCCGACAAGGGCTGCACCGTCTGCGTCGACGTCTGCCCGCTCGACGTGCTGGCCATCGACCTGACGAAGAACAAGGCCTTCATGAAGTTCGACGAGTGCTGGTACTGCATGCCCTGCGAGAAGGACTGCCCGACCGGCGCCGTGCGGGTCGACATTCCCTACCTGGTGCGCTGACCATGGTCGCCGTTGCCTCCATCCACGACCGGCTGCGCAACCCCGACGCGGGCGTGCGCCGCATCGCCGTCATCGACCTGCCGTACACCGACGAGGAAGACGACATCGCACCGCTGCTGGTCGAAGCGCTTTCCGACGCCGATGCGAGCGTGCGGCTCGAGGCCGCCAAGGCGCTCGAAGGCTTCGAGGAGCACGAGGTGCTGACCGCGCTGGTGCCGTTGCTGAAGGACAGCGACGCTGCGGTGCGCGACGCGGTGGCCTACACGCTGGCCGAGCTGAAGGAGCCTTCGTCGGCCGGGCCGATCCTGCCCTACCTTTCGGATGCCGACGCCGAGGTGCAGGCGGCCGCGTTGCAGGCGGTGCGGGCCCTGCGGGTCGACGCTGCCTTCGAACCGGCGATGCAGGCCCTGCAACACACCGACGCCCGCGTGCGCCGCGCCGCGGTCGGCGTGCTCGGCTACCTCAAGAAGCCGCAGGCGCTGGGCGCCCTCACCGAAGTTGCCGCGCACGACCCCGACGCCGAGGTGCGCCGCATCGCAGTTGGCGCCATCAGCTACGCCGGTGACACGGCCGACGTGAGCGTGCTGCCCGCCCTCGGCCGCGCCATCGCCGACCCGGTGTGGCAGGTGCGCGAGGAAGCGGCCACCACGTATGCCAAGACCAACTCGCTGCTCGGCGTGCCCAACCTGGTGCGGGCGATGGACGACGAGTACTGGCAGGTGCGCGTGAAAGCGGCACGCAGCCTCGGCAAGCTCAAGGCGCGCGATGGCGTGATGGTGCTGATCGAGGCGCTGATCCACCCGGTGAGCAACCTGCGCAAGGAAGCCGTGATCGCCCTCGGCGAGATCGGCGACTCGCGCGCGATCGCGCCGCTGGAGCGTGCGATGCAGGACCCGGACCCCGACGTGCGCAAGCTCTCCAAGCTCGCGCTGACCTCCATGCAAATGCCCAAGCAAGGAGCCTGATATGAAGCCCCCACGTTCACTTCGTTCACTGCCCCCCACGGGGGCGCAAGCCTCCCTTGGGGCGGCCCGGCGGGAGGCTTGACATGGCCTTCGTCGTCACCGAAGCCTGCATCCGCTGCAAGTACACGGACTGCGTTGCCGCCTGCCCCGTGGAGTGTTTCCACGAAGGCCCCGACTTCCTCGTCATCGACCCCGCCGCCTGCATCGACTGCGGCGTGTGCGTGCCCGAGTGCCCGGTCGAGGCCATCTTCGACGAGAAGGACTTGGCCCCCGAGCACCACGAGTACATCGCGCTCAACAAGCGCCTGGCCGCGCAGTGGCCGCTCATCACCGCAGCCCAAGACCCCTTGCCCGACGCCGACACGTGGGCCGACCAGAAGAACAAGCGTGCCCTGCTGACCGAAAGCGTCGAGCAGGTTTGAAGGAGACAGAGGTGGAGCCGCTGCGCAGGCACCGATCTTGCGCAACGGCTCTGTGATCGACCGACCACACCAGGAGATTGAGATGACGTTGCCAACCTTCTCGCTTGTTCCTTCCACCCTGATGGCCTGCCTGCTCGTCATGCCCTGCCTCGCCCACGCGGCGAAAGAGGTCGTGACGCTCGGCATCGGCACGCAGAACACCACCACCAACACCGTCACCGGCGGCGTGGTGCTCAAGGAGATGAAGCTCCTCGAGAAACACCTGCCCAAGACTGGCAAGTACGCCAACATCGAGTGGAAGCTCGACTGGCAGAACTTCACCTCCGGCCCGCCGATCACCAACGGCATGGTCGCCGGCAAGCTGCAGATCGGGATGATGGGCGACTACCCGCTCTTGGTGAACGGCGCCACCGGCCAGCAGAACAAGGGCAACGAGACGCAGCTCATCGCGGTGATCGCCTACAACGCCTTCGGCTCCGGCAACGGCGTGGTGGTGCACAAGGACAGCCCGTACTACGAGCTGGCCGACCTCAAGGGCAAGACGGTGTCGGTGCCCTTCGGCTCGGCGGCACACGGGATGATGCTGCAGGCCATGCAGGAGCGCGGCTGGCCCAACGACTTCTGGAACCTGGTGAGCCAGAGCCCCGAGGTCGGCACCACCAACCTGCAGGAAAAGAAGATCGACGGCCACGGCGACTTCGTGCCCTTCGCCGACCTGCTGCCGCACCGCGGCTTCGCCCGCAAGATCTTCGACGGCGCGCAGACCAAGATCCCCACCTTCCACGGCGTGGTGGTGCGCAAGGAGTTCGCCGACAAGTACCCCGAGGCGGTGGTGGCCTACATCAAGGCCCTGATGGAAGCGAACGACTGGGTGCGCAAGGACCCGAAGGCCGCGGCCACGAAGGTGGAGGAATGGACCAAGATCGAGAAGGAGGTGGTCTACCTCTTCCTCGGCCCGGGCGGCATCCACACGCTCGACCCGAGCATCAAGCCGCGCTGGATCGAGACCATCAAGATCGCGCATGGCGTGCTCGCCAAGCTCGGCCGGGTGAAGGACTTCGACGTCAACGCCTGGGTCAACGAGAGCTATGTGCGTGAAGCCTTCAAGCAGCGCGGCCAGGACTACGACGCGCAGAAGCAGACGCTCGCGAACTACGACATCACGGGCAAGGACCCGATCTGCAAGGTGCCGGTCACGCGCCCCAAGGAAGCCGGCGAGATCTGGCTCTCGACCGGCGAGATCGTGCCGGTGAGCTCGCCCGCCTGCCTGCTGGCCGGCGTGAAGCAGTACGAAGCGGCGGGCAAGAAGGTCAATGTCGCCTATCTCTACGACAAGGCGCTCGGCATCAAGGTTGTCGCCGACAAGGCCTTCTACGCGCTCGACGCGAGCAACCCCAAGGCACCGGTGGCCGTGCCCTTCCTGCTGAAGAAGGACGCCGAGGCCCACGCGGCCAAGACCAACGGCAAGCTCGCCACCTACGCCGAGGCCCTGGGCCAGGCCTCGGCCACCGTTGTCGCTACCACCAAGTGAAGTGAGCACCATGCGCGCCCTGCAACGAGTCGAAGACTTCACCCCGCCGCTGGAGGCCGCGCCGGCCCGTGCGGCGGCCGCACCACCCGCCCACGTGGGCCAGGGCGTGACCCCGCTGCCCCTGCCCGTGGCCACGCCCACCACGCCCTCGCTCTGGCGCCGCTTCTGGGACGGCCGCGGCGCGATGCTGCTGATGGCGGCCATCTCGATCGCGGGCGTGCTGCTCTTCTGGCAACTCGCCACGCACTACAAGCTCGACGCCTACATCCGCTTCAACAACATCCCCACGCCGGCGGCGGTGCTGGAGAAGGTGGTCGAGGTCAACAGCAGCCCGAAGTTCATCACCAACATCGGCATCAGCGTGCGGCGCATCCTGCTCGGCTTCCTCGTCGCCACCGTGCTGGGGGTGGGCCTCGGCGTGCTGATCGGGCGCTACCGACTGGTGCGGGGCCTGGCGATGCCGGCGATGGAAATCTTCCGCCCGATCCCGGCCATCGCCTGGGTGCCGATGTCGATCATGCTGTGGCCCGACAACGAGGTGAGCATCGTCTTCATCACTTTCCTCGGCGCCTTCTTCCCCATCCTGCTCAACACGGTGCACGGCGTCGAGTCGCTCGACCCGGTGCTGCTGCGCGCGGCGCGCACGCTGGGCGCCGGTGAAGCGAGCCTCCTGCGCCATGTGGTGATCCCCGGCGCGCTGCCGCACATCTTCACGGGGCTGGCGGTCGGCATGGGCGTGGCGTGGGTGTCGCTGATCGCGGCCGAGATGATCTCGGGCCAGTTCGGCATCGGCTACTTCACCTGGGAGGCGTATTCGCTGATCAGCTACGCCGAGATCGCGCTCGGGATGATCACGATCGGCGTGCTCGGCTTGTTGTGCAGTGGCGGCATCCGCCTGCTGGCGAAGCTGGCCATGCCGTGGCAGGCGCATTCGGGAGGCAAGGCATGAGCAGCACCGTGGCATCGCAGGGGCGCGTCGACGTGCGCGACCTCCACATCCGCTTCAACGTCAAGGGCCAGGAGGTCGAGGCCGTGCGCTCGGCGAGCGTGCACGTGCGGCCGGGCGAGTTCGTCTCGCTGATCGGGCCCTCGGGTTGCGGCAAGTCGACGCTGCTCAACGCGGTGGCCGGCTTCCTCAAGCCCAACGGCGGCCAGGTGATGCTCGACGGGCAGGCCATCACCGGCCCGGGTTCCGACCGTGGCGTGGTGTTCCAGCAGTACTCGCTCTTCCCCTGGATGACGGTGCGCAAGAACGTCGAGTTCGGGCTCAAGATGAAAGGCGTGTCGGCAAGCGAGCGTGAATCGCAGGCGCGCACGCTGCTGGGCCTCGCGGGCCTGCTCTCGTTCGAGAACCACTACCCCGACCAGCTCTCGGGCGGCATGAAGCAGCGCGTGGGCATCGTGCGCGCGCTCGCCACCAGCCCGCAGGTGCTGCTGATGGACGAGCCCTTCGGCGCGCTCGACTCGCAGACCCGCGTCGTGATGCAGGAGATCTTGACCAACATGTGGCAGCGCCTGCGCATCTCGGTGCTCTTCATCACGCACGACATCGACGAGGCGGTGTTCCTCTCCGACCGCATCTACGTGATGACGGCTCGCCCGGGGCGCATCAAGGCCGAGCTGCCGGTGCCGCTGCCGCGGCCGCGCACGCCCGAGATGACGGCCACGCCCGAGTTCGCGGCGATGGTGCGGCAGATCAAGGGCCTCATCCGCGAGGAGAGCATCGCGGCCATGGGCGGAGAGTTGAGCGAAGGCGGCCTCGCCGGGCTGTGCACCGAGGTCGGCCCGCAAGGCGTGGGGCAGCTGGTGTGATGGAGGCCGAGATGCTCTTGTCTGCCGACGCCGTGCCCACCCAAGTGGTGTGGCACGAGACCAGCGGCCTGCTGGAAATGGGCTGGGCCGACGGGCCGCACGTGAAGTTCACCGCGGCGCATCTCAGGTCCGCCTGCAAGTGCTCAGGTTGCGAGCGGCGCCGTCGTGATGGCCAGCCACCGCAGGCGCCTGCCGACGTCGCGCTGACCCAGATCAACCCGATCGGCGAGATGGGCGTGCAGCTCGTCTTCAGCGATGGCCACGACCGCGGCATCTACCCGTGGCCGTATCTGCACCAGCTTTCTCTGCATCAACTCGCCCTGGAGGCATCGCCATGAGCGCCCTCTTCGACTCGCGTGTGCTGAGCGTTCGCCACTGGACCGACCGGCAGTTCTCGTTCACCTGCACCCGCGACCCCGGCTTCCGCTTCCAGAGCGGCCAGTTCACGATGATCGGCCTCGAGGTCGACGGCAAGCCGCTCTTGCGCGCCTACAGCGTGGTGAGCCCGCACTGGGAAGAAACGCTCGAATTCCTCAGCATCAAGGTGCCCGACGGCCCGCTCACCTCGCGCCTGCAGCACATCCAAGTCGGCGACACGGTGAAGATCGGCCGCAAGGCCTCGGGCACGCTGCTCACGCAGAACCTCCTGCCCGGCAAGAACCTGTACCTGCTGTCCACCGGCACGGGCCTCGCACCCTTCATGGCGATGATCCGTGACCCCGAGGTGTACGAGCTCTACGAGAAGGTGATCCTCGTGCACGGCTGCCGCCAGGTCGGCGAGCTGGCCTACGACGAGGTCATCACCAAGGAGCTGCCGGCCAACGAGTACTTCGGTGACCAGGTGAAGGAAAAGCTCATCTACTACCCGACGGTCACGCGCGAGGCCTTCCGCAACCAGGGTCGCATCCCGGTGCTGATGGAAAGCGGCGAATTGACACGCAACATCAAGCTGCCGCCGATCAGCAAGGAGCACGACCGCTTCATGCTCTGTGGCAGCCCCGAGATGCTGCGCGACACACGCGCGCTCTTCGACAAGCTCGGCATGAACGAAGGCAACATGAGCACGCCGGGGCACTTCGTCATCGAGCGGGCCTTCGTCGAGAAGTGAGACCGGATGCTGGCGCAGACGTCTCTGCTCGAGGCTTCGGCGCAAGGCCTGCGTCGCGTCTGGCCCGGCTTGTCGACCTGCGTGCTGATCGCGCTCGCAGCAGGTTTCGTGGCCTCGCTGCACCACGGGCCGCCCATGCTCTATGCGCTGCTGTTCGGCATCGCCATCAGCCAGCACAGCGCCGAAGACCGCATCACCCCGGGGGTCGACCTGTGCAGCCGCGCGCTGCTGCGCCTGGGCATCGGCCTGCTGGGCGCCCGCATCACCTGGGACCAGGTCGCCAGCCTGGGCTGGCCCACGGTCCTCATCGTGGTGGGTGCCGTGGCCAGCACGCTCGCTTGCGGCTGGTGGCTGGCCCGGGTGCTGAAGCTGCCCTGGGCGCTGGGTGTGCTGGCCGGGGGCGCCACGGCGATCTGCGGTGCGTCGGCGGCCCTGGCCATCGCGGCGGTGTTGCCCCGCGCCGATGAAGGCGAGACGCCCACCGAGCGCCATGCGCTGATCGTCGTCGTGATGGCGACGCTGCTGTCGACCGTCGCGATGGTGGCCTACCCCTTGATCGCGCGCCACCTGGAGCTGCCGCCGGCTGCGGCCGGCCTCTTCATCGGCGGCAGCATCCACGATGTGGCGCAGGTGGTGGTGGCGGGCTATTCCATCTCCCCTGCGGCGGGCGATGTCGCGTCGCTGGTCAAGCTGCTGCGGGTGAGCCTGCTGGTGGTGGTGGTGCTGGGCGTGTCCATCGCGTGCCGGGCAACGTCTCCACCGATCGAGAAACGCTCGGGCGCGGCGCTCGGCCGCATCACCGAGTTCGTGCCCGGGTTCCTGTGGCTCTTCCTCCTGCTCGCGGCCCTAAACTCGGTGGGCATGCTGCGCAGTGTCGAGCCCGCGCTGTCGATCGCCTCCCGCGCCTGCCTCGTGCTCGGCGCGGCCGGGCTGGGCATGAAGGCATCGTTCCCGCAGCTCGCGGGCGCCGGATGGCGACCTGTGCTGTTGATGGCCGCCACCAGCGTCTGGCTGGCGTCGGTCGTGCTTGGCGCCGCGTGCGTGTCGACCTGAAAACGCACGCTTCGATGCAGGAGGACGGAATGGCCGATGCCACGCCAGGGCGCGTTGCCCTCTTGTACCCGGGTGATCGCCAGGCACGCGACCGCTCGGACCCGGCCGAGAGCCGCTTTGCCGCCCTGTTCGAAGCGCTGGCCGCGGCCGGCGTGTCGGCCGAGCCTGCCGTGTACCACGATGGGTTTGCGGGCGAAGTCGAGGCACAGCTGAGCCACGTCGACCTGGTGCAGGTCTGGTGCAACCCCATCCAGGACGGCTACCGCCGCGATCGTCTCGACGCGCTGCTTCGCCGCGTGGCCGCGGCCGGTGTGGAGGTCAGCGCGCATCCCGATGCGATCTTGAAGCTCGGGACGAAAGACGTGCTGGTCGCGACGAAAGCGCTGCCCTTCGGCAGCGACGTGCACCGCATCGACAGCCTCGCGCAACTGGCGGCCGATCTCCCGCAGCGCCTGGCCTCCGGGCCTCGCGTGCTCAAGCAGCACCGAGGGCACAGCGGGATCGGCGTCTGGCGCGTGGAACGGCTGGTCGACGGCTCGCCCCTCACGATGCGCCTGCGCCACGCCGAACGCGGCAGCGTCGAAACGACCATGGACCTGCCGGCCTTGCTCGAGCGGATGAAGGAGTACTTCGAGCCGCAGAACGGCGGCCACATGATCGACCAGGCGTGGCAAGCGCGGCTGAGCGACGGCATGGTGCGGGCGTACCTGGTCGAAGACAGGGTCGCGGGGTTCGGCCACCAGGCCATCAACGCGCTCTACCCGGCGCGCCCCGGCGAAGAAGCGCCCGCCGCCGGGCCGCGCCTGTACCACGGGCCGGAGCTTGCGGCCTTCCAGGGCCTGAAGCACCTGCTCGAAACCGGCTGGGTCGAGCAACTGCGCGCCGCGGTCGGCCTTCCGTGCGAGCAGCTGCCCCTGCTGTGGGACTGCGACTTCATGTTCGGGGAACGCCCGGCCTCCGGTGAAGAGCGCTTCGTGCTGTGCGAGATCAACGTGAGCAGCGTGTCGCCGTTCCCGCCCTCGTGCGTTCAGCCGATCGTCGACGCGATCCGGCGGCGCCTGGCGCTTCGCGCCGTCACGACCCGGGCGTGAGTTTCCAGACCTCGCCGTCCTCTTCGTCCGTCACGAGGTAGACGGCGCCGGCCTTGTCCTGCCGCACGTCGCGCACCCGCTTGCCGCGGTCGGCCAGGAGCCATTCTTCGCCGACGACACGCTGCCCTTCGATGACCAGGCGCACGAGCTTCTTGTCTCTCAGGCTGCCCACGAGGAGGTTGCCCTTCCACGCCGGAAAGGCATCGCCCGTGTACCACTGCGCCCCCGAGGGCGCGATGACCGGGTCCCAGTAGTACTGCGGCTGGGCCATGCCTTCACGGGCCGTGGCGCCCTCGCCGATCGGCAGGCCCGAGTACTCCAGCCCATACGCGATGACCGGCCAGCCGTAGTTCTTGCCCTTCTCGATGAGGTTGAGCTCGTCGCCGCCGCGCGTGCCCATCTCCACGACCCAGAGGCTCCCCTGCGGGTCGAAGCCCGCAGCCTGCACGTTGCGCTGGCCCAGGCTCCAGATCTCGGGGCGGGCGCCGGCACGGCCGACGAAGGGGTTGTCCGGCGGCACGCTGCCATCGGGGCGGATGCGCAGGATCTTGCCGTTGTGGCTGTCCATCGCCTGCGCCTGCGGGCGTGTGACACGGTCGGAGCGCTCGCCGGTCGTCACGTATAGCATGCCGTCGGGGCCAAAGGCGAGGCGCGAGCCGTAGTGCTTGTCGCCGTCGTAGGTGGGCAGGGTGCGCAGGATCACGCTCACCTGCTCCAGCCGCGTGCGGTCGGCCGACAGCACGCCCTTGGCCACGCTCGTGCCATTGCCGCCGCTGCGCGGCTCGGAGTAGCTCCAGTAGACGGTGCGGTCGGTGGCGAAGCCCGGGCTCAGCGCCACGTCGAGCAGGCCGCCCTGCCCGCGCGCATCCACCGCGGGCACGCCGGCGATCGGCGCGCCCAGCGTGCCGTTGGCCGAGACGATGCGCATGCGGCCGGGTTTCTCGGTCACCAGCACGGCGCCATCGGGCAGCGGTTCCACCGCCCAGGGTTTGACGAGCCCGGTGGCGAGCACCGTGACCTTCACCGGCGCGCTGCGCGGTGCCGCGCAGGCGCGCGTCTGCCCCGCAAAGGCAGGTCGCTGCGACGGGGCGTTGGCCGCGCGGGTCTCGAGAGGCTGGCAGCCGGTCGCCGCGGACTGGGCCCCCGCGACCACGCAAGCCAGGAGCAGCGGCGCCGCGAGCAGCGCCTGGAGTGGATGTGTCGTCATGGGAGCCCCGGCTGTGTGAAGGCCCGAGCCTAGGGCAAACACAGTTCCCTTCAGACGCTCATGCCTTTGCGGCCAACGATCCCGGGTAGGTGAGCGAACTCGCGTTCGCCGACACGGTGAACACCGCCGTGCTGCCCGCGCTCGACTGCTGCATCAGCGAGGTGTACATCGACATCACGCCGCCCGACGAGCCGGCGTAGCGCGCGGCCTGCGAGATCGCGGCGCGCTGCTGGATGCTGGCCGACAGCTCCAGCGCGTCACGCGCCTGCGTGGCGATGCGGGTGGAGAAACTGGGCCGGCTGGTGTCGGCTTTCAGGAAGGCGGTGACGGCGGCCTTGTCGGCCGCGGCGCCGTTGACCGAGACCGCGCCGCTGCTGCTGACCGAGAACTCGACCGGGCTGGAGAGCTTGACGTTGGCGCGGCCCATGGCGGCGCGCAGGTCGCTCGCGAGCGTGGCCTGCTGCTTGTCGAGCGCGCGACCGGCCACGGCGGCCTGGTGGGTGCTGCCGGCGGCCTTGAGCGCGGCCTCTGCGGTGGTGGCGGCCTGGGCTTTCGCCTTGTCGCTGACGGTGGCCGTGCTGCCGCCGCCGATGAGCGAGCCGGCGCCGGACGACTCGGCCTTGGTCGTGAGAAAGCTCAGGAGCGAACTGGCACTGTTGAAGGAGATCACGCGTGTCCTCGGGCCGAAACGCCGGCCAACCCCATCCTGGCAGCGCCAGGACGCGGCCGATCGAGGCAGGAAGCCGGGTTTCGCCCGGCTCTTCGCGCTTGACCGCCCGCGCCGATCAGGCCACGCGCCGCAGCGGCGGCCGCGCGAGCTCGGTGCCCGCCGACCAGCGGTAGGTGGCCGACACTGTCTCCGACGGCGAGCCTTCGCTGTTCATCTGCTCGCGGTAGAGCAGCGAGGTCTCGCCCTCCTGCGCCGCGTCGACGAACTCGGTGCCGTTCTTGCGCAGCTGGGTCTCGTTGGCGATTACCTCGCGCAGGTACTCGCGGTGGCTCTTGAAGACGATGGGCGCTGGCAGCTGGCCGTCGCCCAGCAGCTCGGCCGGGTCGATGCCCTGCGACTTGCACAGCTCCATCACCACCTGCAGGTGCCCCAGCTCGTAGTCGAGGAAACGCTCCCAGATCGCCTTGATGCGCGGGTTGGTCTCCTGCTCCAGGCAGGCGCTGTAGTTCCACACCTCGCAGGCTTCCTGCAGCAGCATCTTTTCCAGCGGCAGCTCGTCGGGGTTGATCATGCTGCCGTAGTGCGTGATGTGCTGTGACTCGATCGACGCGATCTCGGCGTAGAGCTGCCGCGCCATCGGGTCGGTGAAGAGCGGCCCGATGTTCATGTAGTAGTCGTGCGTCTGGTACTCGCCGCCGGTCAGCGTCAAGGCGTGCAGCTTGGTGGCAAGCGTGGCGGTGCGTTCGTAGGGGCGCAGCAGCTCGTGCTCGGGCGCGCGGTGGTGCACCATCGTCGGCCGCGCCGGGATGATGTCGGTGTGCCCCTGGGTGATGTTGTTGGCGTCCTTGCCTTCCAGGCGATCGAGCAGCGCGCTGTAGCGGTAGAGGTGGTCGAAGTCTTCGAGCAGCGCGTAGCGGTAGCCCTGCGCGAGGTAGGGGTCGGCCTCGAGCTGGGCGACGGAGGCCGTCACCTCGATGGCGGTCTGCTCGTAGCCGATGGTGGTCTCGATGGGCGAATGGTCGGCACCGATCAGCCAGTTGATGAGCGTCGCCTGGTGCTGCTCGGTGCGCATCAGCTTCGCGATGGGCTCCCGAAGCGGGCCGTTGGTGCGCAGCATCACCTGCTTCATGCGCAGGGAGTCGAGCTCCACGCCGTTCATGAGGATCACGCGCACACGCGTGAAGGCCTCGTCGTCGAGCTTGGAGATCGGGTTCTGCACGAGCTCCTTCCAGGTGAACTTCTGGCGGTCGAGCGACACGCCGCGGTCGGTGAAAAGGTTGATGGCCATGGGCTTGCCTCCTGGATCAGACGGCCGCGGGCTTGGGGTCTTCGACCACCAGCCCGGTCAACCATTGTTTGACGATGAGCAGGTGCTCCTGCTCCTGCGCGAGCGCGCCGAGGAACTGGCCTGCGAGGTCACCCTCGCCCATGTCGTCGGCCAGCGTCGCCAGCAGCTCCCAACCGGCGTTGTCTGCAAGTTCTACGGCAAGCATCGCGTTGAGGCACTGGGCGAGCGTGGTGCGCGGGTCGTTGAGCACCTGCATGAAGCCGCTGGACGCGAGCGCCGTCACGTCGGCGCAGGGCGTCATGCAGGTCGGGTCGCCGCCCATCTTGACGATGGCCTGCGTGATGAGCTGGAAGTGCTCGAGCTCTTCGCCCCGGATGCGGTGGAGCAAGGCCTCGGCCGTCTCGGGCGAGCGGGCCTGGCCGTCGGGGCCTTCGAGCAGCACGGCGGGCAACACATCGCCCTGGTCGAGCTGCGCGGCCGATTCGTACTTGAGGATCAGCGCGTCGTACAGGCGCACGCCGGTGCGCTCGTAGGCCAGGCGCTCGCCGAGCTTGTCGAGGAACACGCCGGGGTGCTTGCCCTGCAGCTTGGAAAGCCCTGACTTGGCCACGCCCTTCAGCGTGGTGGGCACGGGAATGGAGCCGACGGCGTCGGACTCGTCGATGTACGCGAGCTTCTGCGATTCCATCTCGGACGTGTCGATCTCGTCGAACGGCGTGAGCTCGTCGGTGGCTTGTGTCATGGCGGCCAGCGCGGCGGGGGCGAGCGTCGCTCCCGTCATGTTGGGGCCGAGGGAAGTGGGTTGCATGTGGGCGGCCTCTGCGTGTGTGGGTTGCGGGTGTAGAGCTCACATTCGGCAAGGGGTGTGCCATTGCGCGTTTTCCCTCGGCACGTCGATTGCACCCCGCGGCCATGGCCCTTTTCGCGTCCGTTTCGAGCAACCATCGCCGTGTGTTGACCGGGCTCTGGGAGGCGGCCTGGGCGCAGCGCCGCCGCACCATCGCCGCCATCGCGCTGCTGGTGCTGGCCAAGCTCGCCTCCGTGACGGTGCCGCTGCTGCTGAAGGCCATCGTCGACCGCTTCAGCCGCCCGGAAAACCTCGCCGCCGGCAGCACCGCCGCCGGCACGCAGAGCGACCCGGTGGTGCTCGTGCTGCCCGTCTTCCTGCTGCTCGCCTACGCCTTGCTGCGCTTCGGCAGCACCTTGTTCACCGAGCTGCGCGACCTGGTGTTCGCGCCCGTCACGCGGCGCACGGTCACGGCGGTGTCGGAGCGCAGCTTCGCGCACCTCATGTCGCTCAGCCCGCGTTTCCATGTGCTGCGCAACACCGGCTCGCTGATCCGCGACGTGGAGCGCGGCACCGCCGGCGTGGGCTTCCTGCTCGGTGCGGGGCTCTTCACCGTGGTGCCCACGCTGGTGGAGTTCGTGGCGGTTCTGTGCGTGCTGGCCGCAGCCTACAGCCTGTGGTTCACGCTGATCGTGCTCGTCACCTTCTTCGTCTACGCGGCGGTCACCATGCTGCTCACGCAGCGGCGCGAGCTGCACCAGCGGCGCGTCAACGAGATGGATTCGCGCGCCAACGGGCGGCTCGTCGACAGCCTGCTCAACTACGAGACGGTGAAGACCCACGCGCGCGAGGAAGACGAGCGCCAGCGCTACGCCGACATCTGCGCCGAGTGGGTGCGCGGCAGCCTCAGCAACCAGCGTGCGCTCTCGGTGCTGCACATCAGCCAGAGCGCGGTGATCGCCGTGGGCGTGGCGGCGGTGATGATGCTCGCCGCCCACCAGACGGTGCAAGGCGTGATGACGGTCGGCGACCTCGTGCTCGTCAACGCCTACATCATCCAGATCTGCCTGCCGCTCAACGCGCTGGGCTTCGTCTTCCGCGAGGCGAGCGATGCGCTCGTCAACACAGAGAAGCTCTTCACCCTGCTCGACCAGAAGCCTGACATTCAGGACGCGCCCGGCACGCCCGCGCTCACGGTGCGCGAAGGCGTGGTGCAGTTCGAGCACGTCGACTTCTCCTACGAGCCCGGCCGCCAGGTGCTGTGGGACGTGAGCGTCACCATCGACGCCGGCAAGACGGTGGCGGTGGTGGGCGGCAGCGGCTCGGGCAAGTCGACGCTCGCGCGGCTCCTGATGCGGCTATACGAGGCCGATGCCGGCGACATCCGCATCGACGGCCAGAGCGTGCGCGAGGTCACGCTCGCCTCGCTGCGCCGTGCCATCGGGGTGGTGCCGCAGGACACGGTGCTCTTCAACGACACCATCGCCTACAACATCGCCTACGGCCGCCAGGGCGCCGGCCTGGCCGACGTGGTGGAAGCGGCCAAGGCGGCGCAGGTGCACGAGTTCGTGCTCTCGCTGCCGCAGCAGTACGACACGCGCGTCGGCGAGCGCGGCTTGAAGCTCTCGGGCGGCGAGAAGCAGCGCATCGCCATCGCACGCGCCTTCCTGAAGAACCCGCCGATCATGGTGTTCGACGAAGCCACCTCGGCGCTCGACACCCGCGCCGAGCGCGCCATCCAGGGCGAGCTCGACCGCATCGCGCAGGGCCGCAGCACGCTCGTGATCGCGCACCGGCTGTCGACCATCGTCGATGCCGACGAGATCATCGTGATGGACAAGGGCCGCATCGTCGAACGTGGCCGCCACGACGACCTGCTCGCGAAAGATGGGCTCTACGCGCAGCTGTGGAACCTGCAGCGTCAGCAGCAGCAGTTCGAGCGCCTGGAGCGGCAGCTCGCGCGCCGGCCGGTCAACCTGGTGTCGCTGGTGGCGAACGCGATCGACGGCCTGCGCGACGTCATCGAAGCGCGGCGCGTGCGCCTGGCCACCGAAATCGACATCGACGACGCCAGCATCACCGGCGACCCCGGCACGCTGGCCCAGGCGCTGCGCGAGCTGTGCTTCTGGGCGCTGCAGGCCACGCCGCCCGGCGGCCGCATCGAGCTGAGCCTCACGCGAAGCGGCAACCAGGCACGGCTTGCCGTCACCGACGGGCGCCACCACGCCGGCACCGCCGACGGGCCCATGCCTGTCTCGCCCGAAGGCGACGGCACGCCGATCGACCCGATGCAGCTGCGCTCCACCATCGAGCGCCAGGGCGGCAGCCTGGTGATCGAGCAGGCCGGTGCGCTGAAGGGCATGCGCTACGTGGTCGAGCTGCCGCTGCGGGCGATCTCGGTGCCGGCTGCGCCGGCGCCCGCGAGCGAAGAGCAGCCGCTCGCCGGCCTCACCGTGATGGTGGTCGACGACCAGGCCGACGCGCGCGACTCGCTCGGCATGGCGCTCTCGCTCGACGGCGCCTCGGTCGTGCCCTTCGGCCACGGCGGCGAAGCGCTCGCCTGGCTCGCCAGCCAGCCCACGCACGCCTGGCCGCACGCGATGCTGTGCGACATCCTGCTCGGCCCGCAGGAAGACGGCTACGCGGTGATGCAGCACGTGCGCCAGCTCGAAGACCAGCGGGGGCGCCGCGAGGAACAGCGAATGCCTGCCATCGCGCTGACTGGCCTCGCGGAAGGCGGCGACCGCGCGCAGGCGCTGGCCGCAGGCTTCCAGATGCATCTCTCGAAGCCGGTCGAACTGCAGACGCTGGTGGGTGCGCTGTGCGCCCTCACCGGCCGCCCCTTCCAACCAGAGACGCTCCAGGAGACCCCCGCATGACCCAGCCCGCCCCCAGCCACTTCGCCGACGTGGACGCCGCCCGCCGCGCCATCGCCCTCGCCCTGCCGATGATCGAGCCCGCGATGCGCGAGCCCGGTGTGTGCGGCAGCGGCTTTCTCGTCATCGTGGTGATGGACCCGGCGCTGCGGCCCGACCAGTGCGTCTTCGAGGAAGCGGTGCTGCTGGAGCACTGCATCGGCGACCGCACCCGGTGGGATGCCGACTACGCCGGCTTCGCTCGCGCCAAGGCGCGCCTGAGCTGGTGCAGCGGCCTCGGCAGCAGCGAGATCCAGCACGCACGCGCGCACACGCTGCGCCAGGGCGACAGCCTGCTGTGGGGCAGCGTCTGCGTCGACGGCATCGTGGTCGGCGTGAGCGGTGCCGAAGCGTGGTGGGACGAAGCCTTCGCCACCGCCGTGGCGGCCAACCTGCGCGCCATCGCGAAGGAGCGGCATGCGGCCGCCGTGAAGGCGGGGCGCCTGTCGGTGTGATCCGGCCGCGGTGGCTTTCACCGCAGCTTTTTCAATTTCGGTAAACGGCGGCGCCGGCGGCGCGGCCGCGTTCACAGCGCCGGCGGTGGCACACCGCGTGCCGTAGCAGCCTCACCGCTTCTCAGGAGTCACCATGACCGCCACACGCCCTTCATCCGTCCAAGGCAAGACCATCATCATCACCGGGGGCTCGCGCGGCCTCGGTGCCGCCATCGCACAAGTGCTCGGAGAGGAAGGCGCCCAGCTCGTCATCGCCGACATCGCGCTCGAGCGCGCAGAAGACCGCGTGGCCGTGCTCGCCGAAAGCGGCATCAAGGCACTCGCGATGCCGCTCGACGTCGGCAACGACGACGACGTGCGCAAGGTCGTCACCGCCGCGCGCGAAAAGTTCGGCCGGCTCGACGCGGTGGTCAACAACGCCGCCATCGACATCACCGTGCCCGTCGCCGAGCTGAGCTGCAGCGACTGGGAGCGCATCGTCCAGACCAACCTCACCGGCCCCTTCCTGATGGCCAAGCACGCGGCTGCGGTGATGGGCGCGAAAGGCGCCAACGGGCAAGGCGGCGGTCACATCATCAACATCGCCTCCACCGCCGCCAAGCGCGCATGGCCCAACGCCTCGGCCTACCACGCCACCAAGTGGGGCCTGCTGGGCCTCTCGCACGCGCTGCACGCCGAACTGCGGCCGCAGGGCATCAAGGTCACGGCGGTGGTGGCCGGTGGCATGCGCACCCCCTTCCTGCTCGACCGCTTCCCCGACATCGACCCGGGCGTGCTGCAGGACCCGCTCAACGTCGCCCGCGCGGTGCATTTCGCCCTGACGCAGCCCGACGAGACGGTGGTGCCCGAGATCACCGTGCTGCCGATGCGCGAAACCTCCTGGCCCTGACAGGCCACGGACAACAGGAGCTCGCCATGTACACACTCGGCATCAACGCCGCCTTCCACGACTCGTCTGCCGCGCTGGTGAAAGACGGCGTCGTCATCGCCGCGTCGGAAGAAGAGCGTTTCACCCGCATCAAGCACGGCAAGCGGCCCGTGCCCTTCTCGGCCTGGGAGCTGCCCTTCCACGCGATCGACGACTGCCTGCGCCAGGCCGGCATCACGCTGGCCGACCTGGACCACGTGGCCTACAGCTACGACCCGCAGAACTTCCTCGGCGAGCGCCTGCAGAACTCGACGAGCGCCACCATCACCCTCCCCTTGCAGCCCTCGGCCGCCGCGCCCGATGAGCGCTGGGAGAACCCGTGGGACCCGCTCTTCGCCGCCTACATCGTCAACGCGCCACGGCAGCTCGCCGACGGCCGCCCGCACCACCTGCGCAAGCGGCTCTCGGGCGTGAAGGCCGACAGCGCGCCCTACCGCTGGCATTTCGTCAACCACCACACCTGCCACCAGGCGAGCGCCTTCCTCGCCGCGCCCTATTCGCGATGCGCCGTGATGACGCTCGACGGCCGCGGCGAGCACGCCACCACCACCTACGGCCGCTACCGCGACAGCCGCTACGAGCCGATGGGCGAGGTGCTGATGCCGCATTCGCTGGGCATGCTGTACGAGCAGGTCACCACGCACCTCGGCTTCCTGCAGTCGAGCGACGAGTACAAGGTGATGGCGCTCGCCGCACTCGGCACGCCGCGCTATGCGCAGGGCCTGCGCGATCACATCGAGATCGGCGCCGAGGGGCAGTACCGCATCAACCGGATCGACCTCGACACCCTGGTCGGCCCGGCGCGCGTGCCCGGCGCCGCGATGGAAGAGCGGTACCTCGACCTCGCCGCCTCGCTGCAGGACGTGCTGGAAGACGTGGCGCTGCAGCTCGCGGGCTGGCTGCAGAAGGCCAGCGGCGAACGCCAGCTCGCCATGGCCGGCGGCGTGGCGCTCAACTGCGTGATGAACGCGCGGCTGCGCGACAGCGGCCTCTTCGACAGCGTGTGGATCCAGCCCGCGGCAGGCGACGCCGGCACCGCGCTCGGTGCCGCGCTGTGGACCGATGCACGCGAGCGCCGCGGCCTGCCGCCGAGTGGTTTCCCCGACAAGCTCACGCCCGCCACGGCCTGCACCTTCGCGCCGCGCCTCTGGCAGATGAACCACGCCTACCTCGGCCCCGGCTTCGACGACGACGAGATCGAGCAGCTGCTGCGCTGGGCCAAGCTCCCCTACCGCCGCGCCACCGACCTGGCGGCCGAGACGGCGCAGTTGCTGGCCGACGACTGCATCGTCGGCTGGTACCAGGGCCGCATGGAGTTCGGCCCGCGCGCGCTCGGCGCCCGCTCCATCCTCGCCTCGCCCATCGACCCCGCCATGCAGGCGCGCCTCAACGAGCTGAAGGACCGCGAGGACTTCCGCCCCGTCGCCCCGGCGGTGACCGAGGAAGACTTCGCCGACTGGTTCCGCCCGTCCGACGCCAACGAGGGGCGCTCGCCCTTCATGCTCTTCGTCTACGACGTCGCACCCGGCCAGGCGGCGCGCATCCCCTCGGCCTGCCACACCGACCGCACGGCACGCGTGCAGACCGTGAGCGCCGACACCAACCCGCGCTTCCATGCGCTGCTGCGCGCGTTTGCCGGCATCACCGGCGTGCCGGTGCTGGTCAACACCTCGTTCAACGTGCGCGGCGAGCCCATCGTGTGCACGCCGAAGGCGGCGATCGAGGCCTTCCACAGCACGCCGCTCGATGTGCTCGCCATCGGGAGCTTCCTCGTGGAAAAACCAAGATGAGCGACAGCCCTCCACGCATCTCCGTCGTCATCCCGACCTACAAGCGGCCGGAGCTTCTGCTGCGCTGCCTGCGCGCCGTGCTCTCGCAGCGGCAGGTCGACGCCCGCGACTACGAGGTCGTCGTGGTCGACGACGGCCACGACGACGCGACACGCGATGCGGTGCAGCAGATCGCCGCGCGCGGCGATGGCCTGCCGGTCGTCCGCTACCTGCGGCCGCCGCAGGGCCGTGGCCCGGCGGTGGCCCGCAACGCCGGCTGGCGCGCCGCGCGCGGCGAGCTCCTCGCCTTCACCGACGACGACACCATCCCCTCGCTTGACTGGCTGGCCGAGGGCGAGCGCGAGCTGCGCGCCCACCCGGCCTGGGTGGCGCTGTGCGGCCGCGTCGTGGTGCCGGTGGCGCCGCCGCCCACCGACCATGCGCGCATGACGCAGGGCCTGGCCACCGCCGAGTTCGTGACGGCCAACGCCTTCGTGCGGCGCCACGCGATGGAGACGGTCGGCGGCTTCGACGAGCGTTTCCTGCGCGCCTGGCGCGAAGACTCCGACCTGCAGTTCCGGCTGATGGAGCAGGCCGGCCCGGTGGGCCGCTCGCCGATCGCGGAGGTGGTGCACCCGGTGCGTGCGGCGCCCTGGGGCCTGAGCCTCTCGCAGCAGCGCAACACCTTCTTCGACGCGCTGCTCTACAAGAAGCACCCGGAGCGCTACCGCACGAGCATCCGCCCGGTGCCGCCGTGGAGCTACTACGCGACCGTGCTGCTGACGGCACTGTCCATCGTGCTGCTCGTGGCGGGCCAAGGCATCGCCGCTGGCGTGGCGGCGATCGGCGTGGCCGTGCTGGTGCTGCGCTTCGCCTGGCAGCGCCTGCGCCACACCAGCCACGACGCGGGCCACGTGATCGAGATGCTGTGCACCTCGGCGCTGATCCCGTTCCTCTCGGTCTACTGGCGCCTGCGCGGTGCCCTCCACTTCAGGGTGCTCTTCCTGTGAACACACGCAAGCTGCGCATCCTCACCTGGCACGTGCATGGCAACTACCTCTACTACCTGACGCAGGTGCCGCACGACTTCTACCTCGTGGCCGACGACGCACGCTCCACGCACCACAGCGGGCGCAGCGGCATCCTGCCCTGGGGCGACAACGTGCACGACGCCCACGTCGACCAGATCGCCGACATGGCGTTCGACGCCATCGTCTTCCAGTCGCGCGACGCCTGGGAGCACGAGCGCCACCGCATCCTGTCGCCGGCGCAGCTGCGGCTGCCGCGCCTCTACATCGAGCACGACCCGCCGCAGGAGCACCCCACCAACACCCGGCACTGGGTGCAGGACAAGGAGACGATGCTCGTCCACGTGACGCCCTTCAATGCGCTGATGTGGGACAACGGCGACACGCCGGTGCGCGTGGTCGAGCATGGCGTGAAGCCTCTCGCCGATGCCCGCTGGCACGGCCGCACCGAGAGCGGCCTCGTGGTGGTGAACAACCTCGACCGCCGCGGCCGCCGGCTCGGGCTCGACGTCTACCAGGCCGCTGCACGCGAGCTGCCGCTGTCGCTCGTGGGCATGGGCAGCGAACGCTGCGGCGGCGAAGGCGAGGTGCCGCACCACGCCTTGCCCGGCCGCATGGCCGAGCACCGCTTCTTCTTCAACCCCATCCGCTACACCAGCCTCGGGCTCGCGGTGATCGAGGCCATGATGGTCGGCGCGCCGCTGGTGGGCCTGGCCACCACCGAGCTCGCGAGCGTGATCCGCAACGGCGAGACGGGGCTCGTCGACACCCGGCCGCAGGTGCTCATCGACGGCATGCGCCGCCTGCTGGCCGACCGCGCCAGTGCCGGCCTCATCGGCGAGGCCGGTCGGCGCATGGCGCAGGAGCGGTTCAACATCGACCGCTTCGTGGCCGACTGGATGACGCTGCTGCGCGACGTGACCAGCTGATCAGGCCGCCAGCCGCTCGTTCGCGAGCTCGCTGCGGAAGTACGCGATCGTCTCGCGAAGCCCGTCCTCCAGCGACACGCGCGGCTCCCACTGCAGGTGGTGCTTCGCGCGCGAGATGTCGGGGCAGCGCTTCTTCGGGTCGTCGGGCGGCAGCGGGCGTCGCTCCAGCCGCGAGCGGCTGCCGGTCAGGCGCAGCACGTACTCGGCCAGCTTGAGCACGGTGTGCTCCACCGGGTTGCCGATGTTGATCGGGCCTTCGATGTCGGCCTCCATCATGCGCAGGATGCCTTCGACCGTGTCGTCGACGTAGCAGAAGCTGCGCGTCTGCTGCCCGTCGCCGTAGATGGTGAGCGGCTGGCCGCGCAGCGCCTGCACGATGAAGTTGCTGACCACGCGGCCGTCGCCCGGGCGCAGGCGCGGGCCGTAGCTGTTGAAGATGCGCACCAGGCGCACCGGCGCCTTGCGCTCGCGGTGGTAGGCGAAGCACATCGCCTCGGCCACGCGCTTGCCCTCGTCGTAGCAGGAGCGTGGGCCGATGGGGTTCACGAGGCCGTGGTAGGTCTCGGCCTGCGGGTGGACCTCGGGGTCGCCATACACCTCGCTGGTCGAGGCCTGCAGCACACGCGCGCCGCTGTGCTGCGCGGCCTCGAGCACCCGCCACATGCCCACGGCGCTGGTGAGCGTGGTCTGCACCGGCTGGCGCTGGTAGCTCGCGGGGCTGGCGAGGCAGGCGAGGTTGAAGACCCGCGTCGCGCCGTCGAGCCCCAGCGGCCACGACTGCACCACGTCGTGCCCGCGCAGCTCGAAGCGCGGGTGCGAGGCGAGCTGCTGCACGTGCGACATGTGGCCGCTCGACAGGTCGTCGAGCGCCACCACGTGGTGGCCCATCGCCACGAGCCGGTCGCAGAGGTGGCTGCCCAGAAAACCGGCGCCGCCCGTCACCACGGAAAGTTGAGGCATGTGTGCTCCTGCAAGGGCCCGCCGAAGGACAGGCCGTCCAGCGCTTCGGCAAGCCCTGTGCCTTTCACGATCGAGAAGGCGCCGCCGATGCACTGCGTCTTCAATCGATGTGAAGTGCAGCAAGTTTTGCGAAATCGGAAACGTGCGCGGCGTGAGGGCAATCCGCAGCGCCTGCCCAAGCCCGGTATGCGCATTGCCTTTCCAGCTTCAGTCCGATTGAAGTCCGTTGAAGCTGGAGCATTCCCATGGAGCAACCACTGCGCATTGCGCTCATCAGCGAGCACGCATCGCCGCTCGCCACGCTGGGCGGTGTCGATTCGGGCGGGCAGAACATCTACGTCGCCCATGTCGCCCGTTGCCTCGCACAGGCCGGCCACCAGGTCGACGTGCTCACCCGCCGCGACAGCGCCACGCTCGCGCCGTCCGTCGACATGCGGCCCGGGGCGCGCGTCATCCACATCCCGGCCGGGCCTTCGGAGTTCGTGCCGAAGGAGCAGCTCATGGCGCACATGCCGGAGTTCGCGCACGGCACCCGCACGCTGATGGAGCACAGCATGCCCTACGACTTGGTGCATGCGAACTTCTTCATGTCGGGCATGGTCGCGCAGCGGCTCAAGCGCACGCTGGGTCTGCCCTTCGTCATCACCTTCCATGCGCTCGGCCTCGTGCGGCGCGAGCATCAGAAGGAGGCCGATGCCTTCCCGATCGAGCGGCTCGAGATCGAGCGGCAGCTGGTGCACGACGCCGATGCGATCGTGTCCGAGTGCCCGCAGGACAGCGACGACCTCACCCGACTCTACGGCGCCGACCCCGAGCGCATGGCCATGGTGCCGTGCGGCTTCGACCCGGCGGAGTTCCGCCCGATGAACCGCGCGCAGGCGCGCACGAAGCTAGGCCTCGACCCGCACGAGTTCATCGTGCTGCAGCTCGGCCGCCTGGTGCCGCGCAAGGGCATCGACAACGTGATCCGCTCGCTGGCCCACCTGCCGCCCGACATGCCGGTGCGCCTGCTGGTGGTGGGCGGAGACGACCGCGAGCCCGACGAAGCGCGCACGCCCGAGATCGCGCGCCTGCGCAGCGTGGCTCGCGAGAGCGGCGTGGCGGCACGCGTGAGCTTCGTCGGCCACCGCAGCCGCGACGAGCTGCGCGAGTACTACTCGGCGGCCGACGTGTTCGTCACCACGCCGTGGTACGAGCCCTTCGGCATCACGCCGCTCGAAGCCATGGCCTGCGGCACGCCGGTGATCGGCAGCGACGTGGGCGGCATCCGCTATTCGGTGCGCGACGGCGAGACGGGCTTCCTCGTGCCGCCGCACGAGCCCGCAGCGCTGGCCCAGAAGCTCGAGCACCTGCAGGCCAACCCGTCGCTGGCCCGCGCGATGGGTCGCGCGGGCATCCGCCGCGCGCGCTCGCTCTTCACCTGGGAGCGCATCACGCGCGAGCTGGTCGACGTGTACCGCGAGGTCTGCGAGCGGCGCCGCGAGAGCCCGCCGCCCTGGCTGCAGCGGCCGCGGCTCGTGTCGCCCACCGGCACCGCCCTCGCGAGGTGACACCGTGCCCGAGCCGAACCCCCGCCGCCGCCGCGCCGTCTTCATCGACAAGGACGGCACGCTGGTCGAGAACGTGCCGTACAACGTCGACCCGAGCCTCGTCACCTTCACGCCGCACGCGATGCAGGGGCTGCGCCTGCTGTCGCAGCACGGCTACCCGCTCGTCGTGGTGAGCAACCAGCCGGGCGTGGCGCTCGGCTACTTCGACGAGGCCGCGCTCGCCGGCCTGCGCATGGTGCTGATGGTGCGGCTGGCCTCGCACGGCGTGCGGCTCGCCGGCTTTCGCTGCTGCCCGCATGCGCCCGATGCCGGCTGCAGCTGCCGCAAGCCCGCGCCCGGCCTGCTGCTGCAGGCCGCGGCCGACCTCGACCTCGACCTGCAGCGCTCATGGATGGTGGGCGACATCCTCGACGACGTGGAAGCCGGCCACCGCGCGGGCTGCCGCTCGGTGCTGCTCGACGTGGGCAACGAGACGCAGTGGAAACGCTCGCCCTTGCGCGAGCCCGAGTTCCGCGTGGCCAACCTGCTCGAAGCCGCCGAGACCATCCTCGCGGCCGACCATGTGATGTCGGCCTCGCCCAGGGAAACGACGTGATCCCGGCAGACGAACACACCGCCCGCGCGCAGGCCTGGGCCGCCGCCCGCCAGGTGCTCGTGGTGCGGCTCGACAACCTGGGCGACGTGCTCATGAGCACGCCGGCGATGCGCGCGCTGAAGCAAGGTGGCGCCCGGCTCACCCTGCTCGGCTCACGCTCGGGCGCGGCCGTGGCGCGCCACGTGCCGCTGATCGACGACACCATCGTCTACGACGCCCCGTGGGTCAAAGGCCCCGAGCACGGCAGCGCGGCCGACCTGGAGCTCATCGCCACGCTGCGCGACCGCGCCTTCGACGCGGCGGTGATCTTCACCGTGTGCACGCAGAGCGCGCTGCCGGCCGCCATGGCCTGCCGGCTTGCCGGCATCCCGCTGCGCCTGGCGCATTGCCGTGAGAACCCCTATGGCCTGCTGACCGACTGGGTGCACGACCGCGAGGTCTGCGAAGACGGCATGCGCCACGAGGTGCGTCGCCAGCTCGACCTGGTGCGCAGCGTCGGCCTGCACACGCCCGATGAACGATTGGCCTTCGAATGCCTGCCCGACGACGTGACCCGCATGCAGCGCAAGCTCGCAGCAGCCGGGGGCGACCCGGCGCGCAGCTATGTGGTGATCCACCCGGGCGCGACGGCGGCCTCGCGCCGCTACCCGCCCGAGCGCTTCGGCCAGGCGGCCGACATCCTGCAGCGCGAGACCGGCTGCCAGGTGGTCTTCACCGGCGGGCCCGACGAGCGCGAGCTGGTGGCCCGCGCACGCCAGGCGATGCAGGCCCACACGGGCGCGCCGGTCGTCTCGCTGGCAGGCGCGCTCTCGCTCGGCGAGCTGGCGGCGCTGCTGGCCGGCGCGCACACGACGGTGTGCAACAACAGCGGGCCGGCACACCTCTGCGCCGCGCTCGGCACGCCGGTGGTGGTGCTGTACGCGTTGACGAACCCGCAGCACACGCCGTGGCAGGTGCGCTCGCGGGTACTCAACCACGAGGTGCCGTGCCGCAACTGCCTGAAGAGCATCTGCCCCCAGGGGCACCACGCCTGCCTGCTCGAAGTGCAGGCCCCGGCGGTGGCCCGTGCGGCCCTGGAGCTGATGGGCATCGACGCCCCACCGCACCGCACCGTGCCACTGGTCCCCAGGGCCGCCATCGGCGCCCTGCCCCTCAGCGCATGAGCATGTCGTCGCTGCACGAGCTGCTGCGGCCTGTCGACGGTCGGCTGCGCATCGGCGTCTTCCGTGCGCTGGTGCTGGGCGACGTGCTTTGCGCCGTGCCGGTGCTGCGGGCGCTGCGCCATGCGTTTCCTCGCGCAGAACTCAGCCTCATCGGCCTGCCGTGGGCCGCCGAGCTCGCCGAGCGCCTGCCGCACGTCGACCGATTCTTCGCTTTTCCCGGCCACCCTGGCCTGCCGGAGCGCGCGCCCGACCTTGCCGCCTGGCCGGGCTTCGTGCAGCGCATGCAGGCCGAGCGCTTCGACCTGCTGCTACAGCTGCACGGCAGCGGCCGCATCACCAACCCGATGCTGGCAACCTGGGGAGCGCGGCATGTGGCCGGCTTCGTCGAGCCCGCCGGCTACTGCGCCGAGCCCGCCCTGCACGCGCCGTGGCCGACGACAGGGCGCGAGACGGAACGGCTGCTCACGCTCATCGACCACCTCGGCCTCCCCCGCCAGGGCAACCGGCTCGAGTTCCCGCTGCGACCAGAAGACCGTGAGGCGCTGGCGGCGTTGTGGCCCGGCGCACGCACGCGTCGCTCATGGGTGTGCCTGCACCCGGGCGCACAGCTGCCGTCGCGCCGCTGGCTGCCGGAGCGCTTCGCCGCCATCGGCGACCAGCTCGCCGAGGCGGGCCACGAGGTGATCGTCACTGGCACCGCGGCCGAGGCACCGCTCGCCGACGCGGTGTGCCGCGCGATGCGCGCCCCGGCGCGGTCGCTCGCGGGCCGCACCACGCTGTGGACGCTGGGCGCGCTGATCGAAGGGGCACGACTGCTGGTGTGCAACGACACCGGCGCGTCGCACGTGGCCGCGGCGCTCGGCACGCCGAGCGTGGTGGTGAGCCTGGGCGCCGACGTGTCGCGCTGGGCGCCGGCCGATGGGGAGCGGCACCGCGTGCTGTGGCAGCCGATGGCCTGCCGGCCCTGCGGGTTTGCCCAGTGCCCCACCGGCCACGGGTGCTCGACCGGGCTGCACGTGGCCGACGTGGCCACCGCGGTGGCCGAGAGCCTCAAGCTGTTCAGGGCTGCAGCATGAGCGGTCCGCCATTCCCAGAAGCAGTGTCGGCGCAGGGGTCGTTGCCGAAGGGCTGCCCTCCATAATCGATCGACCGAGGCCCGCACCGCGCCACGGAACGAGGACCACCCCTGCATGACCGTTGACCCGAGCCACCTGCACCACGCCGAGAAGGCGCAGGGAAAGTCGGCGGAAGGCCGCGCGGACTCGTGGGGCGACGTGCACCTGCGCCTGCTCGACCACCTGGCGCCGCCCTCGGTGCTGGTCGATGCCGGACACGACATCCTGCACCTCTCGCCGGCGGCGGGCCGCTTCCTGCAGTTCAGCGGCGGCGAGCCCAGCCGCAACCTGCTGCACGCGGTGCACCCCGCGCTGCGCGTCGAGCTGCGCGCGGCGCTCGACCAGGCCGCACGACACAACGAATCCTCGGCCGTGCCGCGGGTGCAGGCCGACCTGGGCAACGGCAGCATGGCGATCACGATGCGCGTGCTCCCGGCCCGCGACATCGCCGCCGGCCTGATGCTCGTGATCTTCCAGGCCGAGGCGTCCGATCTGGCACATGATGGCGACGAAGCGGCCCAAGTACACGTCCTCGACCCGGTGGCACGCCAGCTCGACCGCGAGATCGAGCGGCTCAAGGCCCAGCTGCGAGACACGGTGGAGCAGCACGAAGCCTCCACCGAGCAGCTGAAGGCCAGCAACGAAGAGCTGCAGGCCATGAACGAGGAGCTGCGCTCGGCCGCCGGGGAGCTGGAGACGAGCCGCAGGGACCTGCAGTCGATCAGCGAGAAGCTGACCACCGTCAACCATGAGCTCAAGAGCAAGGTCGACGAGCTCGGGCATGCCAACAGCGACATGCACAACCTGATGGACGCGACGGCGATCGCCACCGTGTTCCTCGACCGGCAGCTGCGCATCACGCGCTACACGCCGTCGGCCGTGTCGCTCTTCCACCTCATCGCGACGGACGTGGGGCGCCCGCTGGCCGACCTCACCAGCCCGCTGCGCTACCCCACGCTCGGCGCCGATGCGAAGAGCGCGCTGGAGACGCTCACGACGGTGGAGCGCGAGGTGGGCGAACGCGGCGGCCACTGGTACCTCGCCCGCATCCGGCCCTACCGCACCATCGACGACCGCATCGCCGGCGTGGTGCTCACCTTCGTCGAC
Organism: Piscinibacter sp. HJYY11; assembly: GCF_016735515.1. Classification (NCBI taxonomy): domain Bacteria; kingdom Pseudomonadati; phylum Pseudomonadota; class Betaproteobacteria; order Burkholderiales; family Sphaerotilaceae; genus Piscinibacter; species Piscinibacter sp. HJYY11. The sequence continues at coordinate 1,270,355 of NZ_JAERQZ010000001.1, forward strand.
ATCACCGATCGCAAGCGCTCGCAGGAGGCACTGCTCAATGCCGACGCGCGCTTCCGCGCCATCGTCAACCAGGCCACCGTGGGCGTGGTGCAGCTCGACCTGGAAGGCCGGCTCACCTTTGCCAACGAGCGCATGTGCCAGCTGCTCGGCTACGCCGAATCGGAGCTCATGGGCGCCGACGTCGCGACGCTCGTCCACCCCGACGACCTGCCGCTGCACCAGCAGCGCATGTCGCGGCTCCTGCACCAGCACGAGCCGTTCGAGATCGAGAAGCGCCTGCTCCGGCGTGATGGCAGCGAGCTGTGGGTGCACAACAGCGTGACCTGCCTGCCCGACGCGCACGGCCACGTCGAGGCGACCATCGCGGTGTGCGTCGACATCACCGAGCGCAAGCGGGCCGAATCCGCGCTGCGCAACAGCGAAGAGCACCTGCGCATGGTGGTCGAGAACGCACGCGAATACGCGATCTTCACCACCGACCTCGACCGCCGCATCACCGGCTGGAACACCGGCGCGCAACGCATCCTCGGCTACACCGGGCAGGAGGCCATCGGCCGATCGGCCGACATGATCTTCACGCCGGAAGATCAGGCCGAGGGCGCGCCATCGGCCGAAGCCGGGCAGGCGCTGGCCGAGGGCCGTGCGGGCGACGACCGCTGGCATGTGCGCAAGGACGGGAGCCGCCTGTGGGCGAGCGGTGTGATGATGGCCATGCACGACGCCAGCGGCCAGCTCGCCGGCTTCGTGAAGATCCTGCGCGACCAGACCGACGTGCGCCGCAACCAGCAGGCCCTCGAACAGGCCCTGCGCGACAACGAAAACGCGCGCACCGCGCTCGAGGCCGCCAACGTGGCGAAGGACCAGTTCCTCGCCGTGCTCTCCCACGAGCTGCGCACGCCCCTCACCCCCGCGGTGATGGCCTTGCAGCTGCTCTCGCGCCGCAAGGACATCCCCGAAGACGCCCACCAGGCGCTCGAGCTGATCCGCCGCAACATCCGCGTCGAGTCGCACCTGATCGACGACCTGCTCGACATCACCCGCATCTCGCGCGGCACGCTGGAGATGTCTCACGAACAGGTCGACCTGCACGAGATCATCCGAAGCGCCGTCGAGGTCTGCAGCGACGACCTGCAGGCCAAGCCACAGAAGCTGACGCTGGCGCTCGACGCCCCTGTGTCGACGGCGCTCGGCGACGCCCACCGCCTGCAGCAGGTCGTCTGGAATCTGCTGAAGAACGCCTCCAAATTCACCCCCGCCCAAGGCCTCATCCGCATCGGCACCTCGGTGCATGACGGGCGCTTCCGCATCGAGGTGTCGGACAACGGCATGGGCATCGATGTCGAAGCCCTGCCCCGCATCTTCGAGGCCTTCATCCAGGGAGGGGCCTGGGTGGCACGCGAGTTCGGGGGCCTGGGCCTCGGGCTGTCGATCTCGAAAGCCACCGTCGAGGCGCACGGCGGCACGTTGCGGGCGGCGAGCCCGGGGCGTGGGCTGGGCGCCACCTTCACCCTTGAGCTGCCGCTGGCAGCGACGTGAGCCACCCGCATGAGTACGCCGACGCCAAACCGCCCCAACCCCCCGCTGCGCGTGTTCGTGGTGGAGAACCATGACGACAGCCGCCTGATGCTGACGATGCTGCTGTCCTCGATGGGCCACCAGGTGAAGAGCGCTGCCTCCATGCACGAGGCGCTCGACGCCCTGCCCCAGGCCGACCCCGAGGTGCTGGTGTCCGACATCGGGCTGCCCGATGGCGATGGATGGGAGCTGCTGAAGCGCGTGCACCTGCCGCACGAGGTCTACGCCATCGCGATGAGCGGCTACGGCATGGCCAGCGACCGCGCCCGCAGCCTTGAAGCCGGCTTCCGGCATCACCTCGTCAAGCCGATGGACATCGAGCAGCTCGAGCACCTGCTGGCCGAAGCCTCGCGAGAACTCGGCAAGCGCTCCGACTGAAGGCTCGCCGCATCGCGGCATGTCGCCTGCCTGTGGACGGCATGCGCGGCCACCTGGTGCCGCGCCCTTGACACAGGAGTACGGCATGAAGAGCACCGATCACAAGCCCGACAGCATCGCTGCGGCAGACAAACGCGCCCAGGAAGACAAGGCCCGTCCAGAAGCGAAGAGCGACACCCCCTCCACGGCCAAACAACTGGCCTCGCACCCCATGGGCGCCATGGCGGGTGCCGCAGCGGGCGCCGCGGCCGGCGTGGTGACGGGCATCGCCGCCGGGCCCGTGGGCAGCCTGGCGGGGGCCGTGGTCGGCGGAGCAACGGGCGCCGTGCTGGGCTCGCAGACGGCGTCGGCCCAGAGCGGCCAGCCGCTGCCACCCGGCGCCGCCGACGGTGAAGCCGAAGCCGCGGCGCCGAGCATCCAACCCCCGACCGCACGCGCGAAGAAGAGCGCACCGTGAGCCCACGGCCCTGGCGCTGGCCGGCGTTGCTGCTGGGGCTGTCGCTCGGGGGTTTCTTCGACGGCATCCTGCTCCACCAGGTGCTGCAGTGGCATCACCTGCTGTCGAACGTCGACGCCGTCGACGACGCACGCCTGCAGCTGCTGGCCGACGGTGCTTTCCACGCGTTGATGTACGTCATCGCGGTGATCGCGCTCGTGGGCCTGTGGCGAGGCCGGTCGGCGATGACCGGTCCCGGCGCCAGCCGATGGCTCGTGGGCATGGTGCTGATCGGCTTCGGCGCCTGGCACGTGATCGACGCCGTGCTGTCGCACTGGGTGCTGGGCATCCACCGCGTGCGCAGCGACTCGCCCCATCCACTGGCGTGGGACCTGCTCTGGTTCGCCGTCTTCGGCATCGTGCCGCTGGCCGGGGGCTGGCTGCTGCGCCGCGCGGGCGGGCCCGGTCTGGGCGATGGCCGCGCCACGGCGGTCTCGCTCGCCTTCACCACCCTCCTCGCGGGGGCGGTTGCGGCCTCGCCGCCGGGCGACAACGCGGGCGAGGTCATGGTCATGTTTGCCCCTGGCGTGAGCCCGGCCTCTGCCTTTCGTGCGCTGGCCGAGGCCGATGCGCGCGTGCTCTGGGTCGACCGCTCCGGTGGGCTCTGGGCGGTGAAGCTCGAGCAGCCGGAGGCGGCACGCGCGCTATACCGGAAGGGCGCGTTGATCGTCAGCAGCTCGGCGATAGCCTGGGGCTGCATCTCGTGGTCGCGCGCCTGAGGGCCGGGAAACTGCGGGGAACTTTTCCGCTTGGAAATTCCTGCAGAAAACCCGTCGTCTGTACCCGCTCGCCTGGGTCCATACGCGGAGGCGCGAAAGGCACGTCGGTTGCCCATCAGGGAGACCGGAGCTTTCTCCGGCAATTCAATCACTGAAGGAGATCGTGATGAGCCAGAACCAAAACCGCCAGCAAGGTGGCCAGCAAGATCAACAACAGCAAGGCAACCAGAGCAACCAGGGCAACCAGCAGCAAGGACGCCAGCAGGAGCAGCAAGGCGGCTCGCAGAACCAGCAGGGTGGCCAGCAGCGCAACGAGGCGAACCGCGAGCAGGAACGCAACCAGAACCGCAACGAGCGGAACGACAACCGCTAAGCGCCGTTGATCGTGAGCGGCGGGCTTGCCCCTGGCGGGCATGCCCGCTTTTCTATTGCCTTCCCCGCTAGGCCAGGGACGCCGGTGAATCCGATTCGTCCGGCGACGGATTGCCGTTGTAGTCCTTCACGCGGTTGTAGAGCGTCTTGAGGCTGATGCCGAGCGCAGCCGCCGCGCGCTCCTTGTGGTGGTTGTAGTGCTTCATCGTGGCGAGGATCAGCATGCGCTCGGCGTCGGCCAATGAGCAGCCGATGGGGATGCTCACCGCGTCGCCGGTGTGCTCTTCGCGCCGCGGCATGGGGCCGTTGGTGGGCAGCCATTCGGGGCCGATGGTCTGGCCGTCGGTCATGACGAAGACCCGCTGTATCACGTTGCGCAGCTCGCGCACGTTGCCGGGCCAGCGGTAGAGCGACAGCTTGACCAGCGCCTCGGGCGAGAGCCGCTTGTTCGTGCCCTCGGCGCGGTTGAACTCGTCGAGGAAGTGCTGGGCCAGCAGCTCGATGTCGTCGCCACGCCGCCGCAGGGGCGGCAAGTCGATTGGAAACACCGCGAGCCGGTAGTAGAGGTCTTCGCGCAGGCGGCCGCTCTCCACCGCCCCTTCGGGCGAACGGTTGGTGGCGGCGATCACGCGCACGTCGCACTCCTGGCGCACGGTGGATCCCACGCGCATGAAGGTGCCGGTCTCGAGCACGCGCAGCAGCTTGACCTGCAGCTCGGGCGCCATCTCGGTCACCTCATCGAGGAAGAGCGTGCCGCCGTGGGCGCGCTCGAAGAAGCCGATGTGCTGCCGCTCGGCGCCGGTGAAGCTGCCCTTCTCGTGGCCGAAGATCTCGCTTTCCATCAGGTGGGGCGAGATAGCCCCGCAGTTCACCGCCATGAAGGGCGCGCGGCGCCGCAGGCTCAGGTCGTGCACGGTGCGCGCCACGACCTCCTTGCCGGTACCGCTGTCGCCGGTGATGAGCACCGTGACCGCCGTGCCGCTCACGCGGCCCACCTGGTCGTGCACCCGCTGCATCAGCGGGCTGCGCCCGAGCATGTGGCCGAAGCGGCCGCTGCGCTTCCATTCCTCGGTGACCTGGCCCAGCTCGGCCTTCAGCGCCGAGGGCGGCGTCATGCGCGACAGCACGCCGTCGAGCTGCACGGTGTTGAGCGGCTTGATCAGGTAGTCGGCCACACCGAGCCGCAGCGCCTGGATCGAGGTCTCGACCGACGCATGGCCGGTGATCAGCACCACCTGCGCATTGCCAATCGCCCCCGGCGACTCGAGCAGCGACAGCCCGCTGCCATCGGGCAGCTGCAGGTCGAGCAGCACCAGCTCGGGCTGCTCGAGCACGAGCTGGCGCCGCGCGGCATGCAGGCTGTTGGCGGTGGCCACCGTGAAACCGGCATCGGCCACCAGGGCCGCCATCATCTTGGCGGCGTCTTCATCGTCTTCAACGATCAGTACACGGCTCATCGCATCCTTCTTCTTCACTTCGAAAGCATCAGGCGGCGCAGCTTCGCAGCGTCCAGCGGCTTGGGCATGTGGGCATCGAAGCCCGACCCCATGGCACGGCGGGCGTCCTGCAACATGCCGTAGCCCGACACGGCGATCATCAGGCCGGGGAATCCGGCGGCACGCGCACGCAGCGCGAGTTCGAAGCCATCGAGGCGCGGCAGGCCGATGTCGACGATCGCGACCTCGGGCCGCTGCTCGACCAGCTTCTCGAGCCCCGACGGCCCGTCATCTGCCCACGTCACGGCATGGCCGTCGAGCTGGAGCAGGCTGCACAGGGCGAAGCGCGCATCGTCGTTGTCTTCGATCACGAGCACGCGCAGCGCACGATCGGCGGCCCGCGCGTGGCTGCCGTTGCCGCCGCTGTGCACCGGCGCCTCGGCCACCGGCAGGCGGATCTCGAAGCAGCTGCCCTCGCGCGAGCTGGTGGCCCGCACCGTGCCGCCGTGCAGCTCCACCAGGCGCTTGACCAGCGTGAGGCCGATGCCGAGCCCGCCCGCGCGCCGGTCGAGCGGCCGCTGGCCTTGCGCGAACAGGTCGAACACATGCTCCAGCACCTCGGGCGCGATGCCGGGGCCATGGTCGACCACCGTCACCACCACCTGGCCTGCCTCCTGACGCGCCTGCACCTCGATGGGCGACTCGTCGGGGGTGTAGGTGATGGCGTTGACCAGCAGATGCGTAACCACCTGCTCCATGCGGGCGACGTCAATCTCGACCCACAGCGTGGGTATGTCCAGCACGATGCGCCCTTCGGGCGCCCGGCCGCTTCGCTCGAGCTTGCGAACGGTCTGCTCGAGCACTGAGCCCATCAGCGCGAGCTCCTTTTCCAGCCGCAGCTTGCCCGACATGGCGCCCGTCACGTCGAGCATCTCGGCCATCATGTGGCCGAGGTGGAGCGTCTGGCGCGCGATGATCTCCTGCGCTTCGCGGGCGATGGGGTCGTCGTCGCCACGGCGCTGCAGCACCTCGACGCCGGCCGAGATGGCGCTCAGCGGGTTGCGCAGCTCATGCCCGAGCATCGACAGGATCTGGTCATGTGCGCGGTGTGCCGCCTCGGCGCGCGCGCGGGCCACGCGCTCACCTTCGACCAGCACCTCCTGCATGAGACGGGTCTCGTGCCGCTCCGTGGTGTCGTAGACCACGCCCACCATCTCGTGCGGCCGCGCAGCCTCGTCGTAATGCAGGGACACGCGGCCATCGAGCCAGCGCTTGCGGCCGCCCGGTGCCGCATGGCGGGCCGACCACGCCATGGTCGCCGCGCGCCGGGCCACGGCGGCCTCCAGGCTCTCGCGGAAGATGTTGCGGGTTTCGGGATCCAGGGCGGCGAGCCACCCCGCAATGGGCGTCTGCAGGCGCTCGGCCGGCCGGCTGAAGAGCTGGGCCAGGCCCGCGCTCCAGCGCAGGCAGTCGGTGTCGAACTGGTAGGTGAAATAGCCGAACGAGCCGTCTGCCTGAGCCAGATCGAGCAGGCGGTGTTCGGTGAGGCAGTCTGGTGTCATGGCTGGTGGCTGGGTGGGCGCCGCGTTCATGAGCCCCGGCAATCGGCGCGCCTGTGCGCCGCCCGCTGGCGCACGAGGTGCGCGGTGTCTGGCACGGCGATGTTCGGCAAAGTTTGCGGAGTTCGGAAATGCCCGCACAGTCGATGGGGGCGCATCGCACGGGCCGCGCTCTCGACCGCCAGGGGCATGTGGTTTGCCGATTCCCGGGACGTATCAACCCCAGGAGAACCACCTATGACCACCCTAGCCCGCTTCGTCACCCGCGCCGTGCTCGCCGCCGGCGTCATCGCCCTCGCCACGCCGGCCTTCGCCCGCTCGGACGCCGCCTTCATGAAGCAGGCGGCCCAGAACGGCGCCGCCGAGATCGAGGCCAGCAAGCTGGCACAGCAGAAGGCCAAGCGCCCCGACGTCAAGGCCTTCGCCGATGCGATGGTCAACGACCACACCAAGGTCGACGGCGAACTCAAGCAGCTCGCCGCCAGCAAGAAGGTGGAGCTGCCCACCGGCCCGTCTCTCAAGCAGAAGGGCGAGCTGAAGATGATCGACGCGGGCGATGCCGACAAGTTCGACCAGCGCTACACCAAGGCCTTCGGCGTGAAGGCCCATGAAGACACGATCAAGCTCTTCGAGGAGGCCGCGGCCAAGGCCACCGACCCGGAGGTCAAGGCCTTCGCGCAGAAGACCTTGCCGTCACTCAAGCACCACCTGGAAATGGCGCGCGCGCTCGATACCGCAGCACCGAGCAAGTAAGCACGTCAGGCGCCTCGGGCGAAGTCGGGCAGCCCGGGCCGGATCTCTTCGGTCTGCTGCTCGTCGGCCCGCGGTGGCGACAGCAGATCCTCGTTTGGCGAGTTGCCCGCCGCGCCCATGCCGGCGTTGGCCAGCTGCATGTCCTGCAGCTGCTCGCCGAAATTGGGCTTCGACGCCGAGAGCAGCGGCGATGGCTCGGCGGCCAATGTGTCGCCGTCGTCGGCCGAACTGTCCTGGGTGGCGGAGCGCTGTTGCCCCATCCTGTAGAGCGCGACACCGATGCCGGTGGCGGCGAGAAGCAGCGTCAAAGTCTTGAGGGCCATGCCGGCCTCCTTGGGGTGAGCTCGCCGGTCGGCAAGCGGGTGTGTGGACAAAGCGGGCGGCAAGCCGCCCGCCCTACGCGTCGCCGACGGTGACGATCACCAGGCCGCTTCCTTTGCAGCCCGGGCATTCGCCGCCGTCGTCACGACGGCCGCTGCCGCCGCACGCCGGGCACGGCGCCTCGCCGGTCTGGCTCACGCCAGGCTCCTGGGGCTCGGGCTCGGTCGGTGCGGCAGGCATGGCCATGGTGGCGCTCAGCGCTCGTCGCGGTTCTCGTTGCGCTCCTGGCGGTTCTCGTTGCGCTCCTGCTCACGATTGCCTTCGTTGCGCTGCTGCTGGCCACCTTGCTGACCGCTCTGCGAGCCGCCCTGCTGCTGCTGGCCGCTCTTGCTGCCACCGCCTTGCTGGTTCTGCGAGCCGCCTTGCTGCTCCTGCTGGTTGCGCTGCTGGTCTTGCTGGCTGCCCTGCTGATTGCGCTGCTGGTCTTGCTGGCCGCCCTGCTGGTTGCGGTTCTGTTGCTGAGTCATGACGATCTCCTGAGGTTTGCCGCACACGACATGTGTGCTGGACATTTCACAGGAGGCAACCCATGTGCCGGCACCCGTGGGCGCGGCACGTCACCGCGTCAGCGTGCAACGAAGGGCATGCCGTGGATGGCCACGCCTTGCGCGTGGCCGGCGAGCCGTTCGAACTCCTCCGGGTCGCGCGAGCAGCTCACCTGCACCTCGGGATGATCGTGCACGAGCTTGCGCAGGCGGGCCTGGTTCTGCAGCCGCAGGCGGCGGCTCTTTTCCATCAAGGTCTGGTAGAGGCGCAGCCCCGGCGTGCACCACGGCCGCTGGGCGTCCATCTCGCGGTGGTGAAAGTACGCGTCGCCCGCCTGCAGCAGCCAGCCGCGGTGGGTGCGCACGGCCACACCCGCGTGGCCGTGCGTGTGGCCGGGCAAGGGCACGAGTGCCACGCCTTGCGGCAATCCTTGCCCCGTGCAGACTCCCTGGAAGCCGAGCCATGTCTCGCCGCCGGTCACGCCGTGCAGCCGCCAGCGCTCGCGGCTGCTCCACTGCTGCGGCCGGTAGCGCTGGCGATCGAGCCAGGTGCTCTGGCGCATGGCCTCGTCGCGCTCGCGGCGCAGCAGGTGCACCTGCGCAAACGGAAAGTCGTCGAGCCCGCCTGCGTGGTCGAAGTCGAGGTGCGTGAGCACGATGTGGCGCACGTCGGCAAGCTTGTGCCCCAGCGCCTGCACCTGGCGCGCGGCCGTCATCTCCTCGCGGAAGTCCGGGCTCAGCATGGCCAGGAAGAAGCTGCTGAGGCGGCTCTTCGGGTGGGCCACATCGCGCAGGCCGAAGCCGGTGTCCACGAGCACCAGCCCGTCGTTCGACTCGACGAGCAGGCAGTGGCAGCACAGCCTGCCGCGCTCGAAGACCGAGCCCGAGCGGCCGTCCATCAGCCGCCCGCCCAGGGGGCAGGACGACACGCAGTTGAGGCGATGGATCTTCATGCGCGTACCTCACGCCGCTGACACGGCAGGCGGCGCGGCGGCGGCGGTGCCGTGCAACGCCGCATCACCCGCTTGCCGGCCTTGGGTGACGAGCTGCTCGATGCGCTCGGGCGAGTAGTCGAACTGGCCCGAGATGCCGTCGTGCTCGAGCGGCGGCCGGCGGATGCGCAGCCACTGCACGCCGCCGGTCTCGTCGAGCTCGCGTGGCGCGAGCTTCGCGATCTGCAGCAGGTTGAGCATGCGGTAGGTGATCTCGGCGCCGGAGCGCGGCACGACCGGCAGCCGCTGCGGCAGCTGCTCGATCGTCACCAGCCGAAGCGGCTCGCCCGCCTGCAGGCGGCCGGTGGTGCGCAGGCGCGCGACGAGCGCCGGCAGCATCGAGTCGCGCATCAGCTCGCCGTCCCAGTAGGCGCGGCCGTCGATGGTCACCGGGTCGAAGAGGACCGGGATCGCCGTGCTTGCCATCAGGTGCATCGGCTCGATCGTCGCGGCATCGCTGTCGAAGAGCTGCAGCTCGCCATCCACCACCGCGGTGGCGGCCGCGGCGAGCAGCGGCAGGTCGTCGCGCTGCGCGCTCGCATAGCCCGGCGCATGCGCCTGCACGAGCGAGAGCATCGCGCTGCGGTCGAAGAGAGGCCGCTCGAAACGCTGCAGGCCATACCACGGGTTCCAGCGGTGATAACAAGGCCGGTACAGGCCGCGATTGCCCACCAGCACGCCGCTCAGGAAACCATTCCAGCTGCGCAACGCGCGCGCCAGTCGTGGTCACCGATCGGCCAGCCGCAGAACGGGAGCGAGGGGCTCGCGATCTGCTCTCGCCACAGCGCGCTCAGGCACCCGGCACCGAGATCCGGCTCGTGCAGGCGATGCGCGACCACGGCCGCGTTGATCGCGCCGATGGACGCACCGGCCAGCCCGATGAGCCGGGCATCGCGCTCGCGCAGCCAGGGTGCGAGCGCCTCCCACACGCCGGAGGCGAATGCGCCGAGCGCGCCTCCGCCCTGAAAGACGACGACGGTCTTCATGCGATTCCTTCCAACGCGCCTTTGCGGATCGATGTGCACATGGTGTGACTCCTCTCTGCCCTTCGTCAGGCAAGCGGCGTGCGCGGCGCCGGCGTGGGCCTACGCGGAACATCGCTTGCCGACAGCTCGGGCATGACAGCGTCCGACACCCCCCGCTTCCGCGCCGAAGACATCTTTCTCCACCAGCAGATCAAGACGCTGCACGCGAATCCAGCCCGCCATGAAGTGGTCTGCGATGTGCAGCACGTTGAGCGCGAGGACGACGGCTATTGCTCGGCGCTCTGGCTCTTCAACATCGAGGGCCGCGGCGAGCCGTTGCAACTCACGCCCGGCACCGCACGCGACGCGCAGCCGCAGTGGTCACCCGACGGCCGGCGCATCGCCTTTCTCTCCGACCGCGCCGGTGGCGCGCCACAGCCCTTCGTGATCGACCGCGAAGGCGGCGAAGCACGCGCTTTACCGGAATTGCCGCAAGGTGCAGAAAGCTTCGCGTGGCATCCCGATGGCCGATCGCTGCTCGCCACCGGGCCGGTGCGGGTGGACCCGGATGCGCACGGCAACGTCGACAACGAGGGGACACCCCCACCCCGCGGGCCCGATGACCCGGAGGTGGTATGGCGCCTCCCGTACGAGCTCGACGGCATGGGCTACACGCTGGCCGAGCGTGTGCACCTCTTTCGCATCGACATCGAGCGCGGCAGCGTCGAGCAGCTCACCCGCGGCGATTACGAGGTACGCGGCTTCGACGTCTCGCACGACGGCAGGCGCATCGCGTACTCGCGCACCCGGGAGGATGCACAGCACTGCACCGACATCTGGGTGATGAACGTCGATGGCAGCGAAGCGCGCCGGCTGACGCACCAGCAGGCCACGGCGAGCAGCCCGTCGTGGTCACCAGACCGGCGCAGGATCGTCTTTCAGGGCGCGCTCGACGAGGGCGACGCACAGGCTCGCCTGTGGCACATCGAGATGGAGACCGGCCAGGTGCAAGGGCTGGGCGACGAGTCCATCGAAGTCGTGCCCGCCGCCCCGTGCTGGGCCAAGGACGGCCGGCGCCTGGCCTGCATCCGCGCGCACCACGGCCTGCAGGAAGTGGTGCTGATCGACGTGCCCAGCGGGCGCTGCACGGTCGCCGTGAGCGGCGAGCGGCATGTGGAGAGCCTCGTCGCGACGCCCGAGCATTTCATCTACACGGCCACCTCGCCGGCCTCGCCGCAGGAGATCCGCGTGAGCCGCTGGAACGGCGACGACGAGCGCGTGCTCAGCCGCTTCAACGCGTGGTGGCACGAGCGCCGCCCGCCGCGCGTGGAGATCCGCCGCTTCAAGGTGCCCGACGGCCGCGGTGGCGAGGAAGAGATCGACGGCTGGCTCATGCTGCCTGCCGATCACCGGGGCGGGAGCGTGCCGCTGCTGGTCGACGTGCATGGCGGGCCCGCGAGCTACGTGCTCGTGGCCTACACCTCGGCGCCACACTGGCCGGTGCTGTGCGACCAGGGCTGGGCGGTGCTCGCGCTCAACTGCACCGGCTCCAGCAGCTACGGGCGCGATTTCTCGGCGCGCCTGCGCGGCCGCTGGGGCGAGCTCGACCTGCAGCAGCACATCGCCGCGGTGAAGGCGCTCCAGCGCGAGGGCCTGGCCGACGATCGGGTGGCCATCAACGGCAAGTCGTACGGCGGCTACCTGAGCGCGTGGGCCATCGGGCAGACGCAGCTCTTCCGCAGCGCCGTGGTGCTGGCCCCGGTGGGCAACCTCGAGACGCACTACGGCACCTCCGACAGCGGCTACCACGCCGACCCGTATTCGATGTGCGGCGAGCCCTTCCTCAACCGCGAGACGAGCGTGAAGCTCTCGCCGATGCGGCACGTGCAGAAGACGCGCACGCCCACGCTCTTCCTGCAGGGCAAGGAAGACGAGCGCTGCCCGAAATGCCAGTCGGAGGAGCTCTTCGTCACCATCGCGCGCGCCGGCGACACGCCGACCGAGATGGTGCTCTACCCCGGCGGCAGCCACCACTTCTGGGAGAGCGGCCGGCCTTCGCATCGCCTCGATGCCCTGAAGCGCAGGCTGGGCTGGCTCACCCGCTGGATCGACCAGCCGCTGAAAAAGGCCTAGCGCCTTCTGAACGACGACCCGAAGACCGTGGCGCTGGAAACTGCGGCGGCTGGTCGCAGGCGGCATGCAGACGAACAGGCTGAGCCGGCCCCACCATGACAGCGCAGTGCGCCTCCGGCACGCAGTTTGCCAATTGCCATCCTGTGCGTCGCCGGGGTTCACGATGGAAGGCTCTCGATGAGCAGCGCTCCCGAAGCAGCAGCCTCCGCATCCGTGCCGGCGGCGCGCGAGCCCGCGCCGGTCCATCGCTGGCTCGCGGCCCTGGTGGCGGCACTTGCCGTCGTCGCGCTCGTGGGCTGGGTCACCGGGCTGCCTCGGCTGACCACCTTCGTCCAGGGACGGCCCACACTTGCGCCCATGACGGCCATCGTCCTCCTGCTGGCGGCCAGGGCCATGGCCGCACTGCCGGAGGACAAGGCGATCGCCCTGCGCTACGGGCTCGCCCAGGCGGCCTGCGGTCTCTTCATCATGGTGGCGCACCAGTTCGCCCTGCCGGCCACCGACACCTTGGTGCCCTCGTTCTGGTGGTCGTCGCGCCTGAGCGGCCTGGCGTTTGCGATGTCGGGCCTGGCGACGGTGCTGCTCGCGCTGCGGCGGTTTGCCGCGGGGCAGATCGTGGCACTGGGGGTGTTGCTGCTGGCCTCGCTGCTCGGGCTCGGGCACGTCTTTCCCGATGCGGACCTGTATACGCTGATGCCCGGCACCGGGGTCGCGATCCCGAGCGTGCTGGCGTTCGTGGTGCTGTCCATCGGCCAGCTGCGGGCCTGCCACACCCGGGGCATCGCGGGCGCGCTGACGCGGCACAGTGCGGCCGGTCGAGCGGGGCTGCGGCTGCTGTCCGTCGGATTGTTCTCGGTGCTCGGGCTGACGGTCGCGGTGGTCATCGCGCGGCGGCATGGCCTCTTCGACGCCGATACCGCGGTCTTGCTGGTCGCCTGGGGCGCCATCGCCCTTCTGGGCAGCGCGCTGTGGGGACTGGCGGTCGCCGTGGCGCGCGTCGAGGCGGCGCGACAGGTCGCCGAAGAGGAGCGCGACCGTGTGCAGCGCATGGTCGCGGCGGCCGTGGCGCACGACTTGCGCAATCCGCTGTCGACGGCGGTGGCCACCGCATCGCTGCTGCAGCGCCAGGTGGCCGAGCTGCAAGCCACCGCCGCGCTGCAACGCCTGCAGAGAAGCCACCGGCGCCTCGACCGACTGCTGCGCTCGCTGCTGGACAGCATGACCGTGAGCGCCGGCAAGCCATTGGCCCTGAAGATGGGCCCCTGCGCACTGCATGAGCTGGTGGCCGAGGTGGTGGCTGAGAACGAGGCGGCCCTGGCCGGGCGCCTGAGCTGCGAAGGCGAAGCCCACGGCTGGTGGGACCGCGACGCGATGCTTCGTGTCATCGAGAACCTGGTGCTCAACGCCGTGAAGTACGGCGACCGCGACAGCCCCATCGTGTGCCGCATCACCCCCATGGACTCGACCGACGTGCTCCTGGAGATCGGCAACCAGGGCGCAGCGATTCCGCACGCGGAGTGGGAGACGATCTTCCATCCCTTCACCGGGGGCCAGGAAACGGCGCGCCGCCAGCCCGGCGGCTGGGGCGTCGGGCTCGCGTATGCCAAGGCGGTGGCCGTCGGTCACGGCGGCAGCATCGGCGTCACCAAGTCCGACGCCACCGGCACGACCTTCAGCTTGTGGCTTCCGCTGGACGCGAGGCCTCACGCGCTGCTGTTGGAACCTGGCCATACCGGCCTTCGATGAAGGCCTTCATGCAGGCGAGGTCGCGGCCGAGGTCCTGCCGGGGGTTGCGGCCGAAGAGGCTCGCGACCAGATGCCCGAGCAGGTTGCCGGGCGGTCGATAGCTCATCGACACCGTGGCGCGGGTGCCGAGCGCAATGGGCTCGAGCTCGACGCGTCCGCTGTGCTGCACCGCGCTGCCCGGCTCGCTGCGCCAGGCCAGCAGCCGGCCGGGCTCGCGGACGGTGATGACGGAGTTCCATTCGATCGGCACGTCGGCCGGGCCCTTGACCTTCCAGTGCGAGCGGTTGGGGCCGGTGCGGTGCACATCGTCGACGAGCGACATGAAGCGCGGGAAGTTCTCGTACTCGCACCACACGTCGTACACCTGCTTGAGGCTCGCCGCAATCTCGACCGAGCCCGACATGTGGATCGGCGCGCGCCGCCTCGTCGCCAGCACCACGAGCGTGGCCGCCGCCACGCCGGCCGCGATGCCGACACGCACGCCGGTCTGCTTCTGGAAGCGTGGCCTGCGCGCGACCGGGCGGGCGGGGCTCGCGTGCTGTCGAAGGCCGGGCTCACGGGGCGGTGACATCCGGCGCTCGAGCCAGGCCTTGAGGCCGATGCCCAGCAGCATGGTGGTGACCTGCTGCTTCAGGCCGATCTGGGGGCGTGGGGCTGAATTCATGGTCGTGGGGCCTTTCTGGTCGCGCTTGGAGGATTTCGACACGGGCAAGGCGCATGCCCTGTCAGTTCCACCGCCAGGTCCAGATCACGTCGACCGCGCTTTCCTCGCCGCTCTGTGCGCGCACGGTGAATCGGCGTGCGGCGCGGTAGATGAGCTGCCAGGAGCCCGCGGCCGCGTTGAAGCCGCGCTCGTAGGCCACGAACCATCGTTTGGACAGCTGCTTGCCCACCGTGACCACCGTTTCGCGCAGCTCGCCCGAGTCGCCGCGCGCGACCGAGAGCTCGTCGATGCCCAGCTTCTTGAGCGTGCCGCCCGAGGGGTTGCCGCCCTCGCCGGCCAGCAGCGCGAGCGCGGCGCGTTGCAGCAGCGCCGTCTCGGCGCGGCCCATGCCCTCGGGCTCGCGGCCCATCACGATCCACGAGATCTTGTCCATCTCGCTCATCTCGGGCTCGCTGTAGAGGCGGATGCGCGGATCGGCGGCGCTGCCTTGCACCGCCACGCCCACGCGCACGTCGATGTCGGGGCGCACCGCGAGGATGTCGAGCCGCGGCGTGGCGAGGTCGCCGCTGAAGGTGATGACCCCGCGCTCGATGGCGAGGTTCTGGCCGTAGGCGGTGTAGGTGCCTTCGTCGGTGCGCAGCGTGCCGTTCACTGCCAGCACGCCCTCGGGCGTGGTGATGCGCAGGCGGCCCTTGAGCAAGGTGTCGATGCCGCGGCCGCGCAGGCGCAGGTCCTGGCCCAGGTCGACGGCGAGCTGCACGTTGGCGCGCGCGAGGGCCCCCGGCGAGGCATCGTCTTTCGCGACGGCGGGGCCGGTGGCATTGACCTGCACCACGGTCACGTCTTCGTCGAGCGAGGGTGCATCGGCCTGCGAGATGTCGATGCGGCCCTGGTCGACGGTGAAGCGGCCATCGAGGTCGAGCGCCTGTTCGCGAAAGCGCAGGTTGGCGTCGCCGCTCACCACCACGCGCCGGTCGACACGGCCCAGCGCGAGCAGCCGCTCGGCCTTGAGCTGCAGCTGCGCCTGCGGTGAGGCGCCGAACTGCGCACCGCCCTCCACGCGCACGGTGCCGTCGCCACCGCGGAAGACGAGCCGCTCGAGCGTGGCGCGTTCGCCGTCGAGCGCGAGGGCAAGCTCGCCTTCGGTGAGTTGCACGCCTTGCAGCAGGTTGGCGACCTGCAGGCCGCTGCCGGTCACCCGCCCGCGGTACTCGGGCGCGCCGACCCGGCCACTCAGGCTCGCGTCGGCCTGCAGCCGGCCGCCGATGCGCCAGCCCGCGGGCAGCCAGGCGCTCCACGCGCCGAGGTCGACCACGCGCAGGTTGAGGCCGCCTTCCATCGCCGCATCGGCGCCGGGCAGCACGGCGTCGGGTGCGGTGCGCAGCGTCTGCGTGCCGCTCAGCTCGCCGAGCCCGCCACCACGCACCGACTCGCGCAACGTCCACACGCCGTTGCGGGCGACGGCGGCCACGCGAAGCTCGCTCAAGCCGAGCGCGCGTGGGCCAGCGGCATCGCTCAGGCGCAGGTCACCGCCCTGCCGCTCGAGCACCACGTCGGCGCTGAAGCCTTGGGCACTGGTGGCCTTGAGGCGGCCGCCCACACGCAGGTCACCACCCCAGCCCATGTGCGGCTGCAGCCGCGCGAGCCAGGGAGCGATGGCGAGCGGCTCGAGCTGCGCATCGACCTCCAGCTTCGGCGGCGCACCGGCGGTGGCGGGTGCCTCGTAGCTCGCCTGCTGCCAGCGCAGCGTGGCGCCCAGAAGCTCGACCGCGTTGGGTGACAGCGTCGCCTGCGCCAGGCCACCGGCCGGCGCGAAGCGCAACGCGGCCTGCACGCCCTTCGCCTGCACCCACGGCGTGGCGCCTTCATGGGGCGGGGCCGCGCGCAGCTCGGCGATCTCGGCGCGCCACTCGCCGCCGCCTGCATTCGCGGGCTGCCAGCGGCCCGCACCTCGCATCGACAGCATGCCGCCGCGCGGCGGGGCCTGGCCTTGCGACAGGGCGGCATCGGTCCACGCCGGCGGGCGCAGCGGGCTCGTCGCCAGCAGCGACATGCGGTGCGATCGCATGCTGCCGTCGACCTCGGCCTGCACACGGTCAAGCCGCTGCTCGCCACGGGCCAGGGCCGCGGCCTGCAGCGACAGCTGCAGCGGTGCATCGGGGTTGGAGGGTGCGGCGGTCCAGCGCGCGTCTGCCGAGCCGAGCCGCCAGCTGCCGCCGTCGATCTGCGCCGCGGCCACGCGGCCTTCCGTGCGCAGCGCGGGCCACGCGCCGGTGGCGCTGGCATCGGCGCGCAGCGAGCCGCTGCGGGGTGCCCACGCCGCGGCACCAGGAATCAGCTCGAAGAGAGGCGTCAGCGCGGCGAGTGCCGGTGCATCGATGTCGACCTGGCCGCGGTCGGCGCGCGGGTCGGCGGCCAGGGCGACGTCGGCTTTCGCTCGCGCGCCCGCGGCCTGAAGGTCGGCGTTGAGACGCGCGTTGCGATCGGCCGATTTCAGCGCCAGGTCGGCCTGCAAGGGGACGCCGGCCAGCCGGCTGTCGCGCAGCTTGACGGTGGCATCGGCCTGCATGGCGAGCAGTCGGTCGCGCAGTGCTGGTGGTGACGAGGCCGCACCCGCCGGTGCGGAGGCGGCGCTCGGTGCCGCGGCCGCCGGCATGCTGAACGATGCGACCCAATCGCCGTTGAGCACATGCGGCCCACGGCGCCAGCCCCTGGCGTCGGCGGGGCCGGCCCACCAGTCCGTGGGGTCGAAGCGCGTGAGGCGGCCGGTGCTGCGGCCTTGCCAGCTGCCCTGCGCCTCGCGCTTCACGTCGGCATCGAGCTTCGCCTGCGCGCCGCCTGCGGCCAGCGTGGCGCGCAGCTCACGCGCGTGCAGGCTGCCATCGGCCGGTAGCGCGAGGCCGCCATCCAGCGCCAGTTGCACCGGCTGCTGCGAGCCCTGGCGCCGCAATGCGCCGCGCAGGTCGGTGTGCAGCGTGGCGGTGATGCCGTTGGCCGGCGTGGCGGGCTTGTCGCCGACCGGGGATGGCACCCCCTCGAGCTTGAGCTGCAGCGGCCCGGTCAGGGTGGCCGGCGCCATGGCCTCGTGCAGCTGCGCCAGCTGGACGTCGGCGAAGGCCAGGTCGAGCGCGAGCGTGGTGTCCTGCCAGCGGCCGCTGCCCTGCACACGGCCCGCGGGCCGGCTGCCGTGCAGTTGGAGGTCGAGCGTCTTGAAGTCGAGCCGCGACAAGGCCGCCAGGTCACCCTGCACCAGCGCATGCAGTTCTCGCACCGGCAGGCGCAGCGCGCTCCAGGGGCCCGGCAGTGCGTTGCTCAGGTCCAGGCGCACGGCCAGGGGCTGGCCGCGGCCGTCGCCCTGCACCACCGCGTTGCCGGTGAGGCGCGTGCCCGGCAGGCCGGCGGCCAGCGTGGACAGGTCGAGGTCGCGCGTGCTCGCCTGCAGCGCGGCGATGGGCCAGGCCTCGAACGGTGCAAGCGTGGCCTCGGCCTGCGCTTGCGCGCTGGCACCGGCAGACAGGTTCGCGCGCAGCTGCGGGCGCGGCAAGCTGCCCGCGAGGTCCACACGTGCCTGCAGCGCCTGCGATGCGCCGGGCAGGCTGGCCACCGTCACGTTGCCGCGCAGGGCCATGTCGCCGGTGGTTCGCAGCGTGAGCTGCGCATCGGCCTGACGCTGCTGCATGCGGGCCGACAGGCGCTGCACGCGGTGCACCGCGCCGGCCTCGTCGCCCAGGTGCAGATCGGCGGCGAGCGCTTCGATGGGCGGCAGGGTGTTGACCTGCACGGTCGCCACCTGCAGGCCGCGCACCGCGAACTCGAGCGGCAGGCGCACATGGTCGGGGGCGCCCTGCTTCTGTGCCGTGGGCTCGGGGCCGGGCCGTGTCTGCACCGTCACGCGTTGCGCGCGCGGCTCGACGAGCGTGATGCCCAGCCACGCCCCGCTGTACGGCCGCCAGCGCCACTGCAGGTCGCGCCAGCTGAGCTGCTCCACGTCGACTGTCAGCGTGGGCGACTGCCACTGCAGCCGCTGCGCGGAGAAGCTGCCGCCATCGGGCCGGCCGCGCATGCCGGTGATCTGCAGGCCCGGCACCTGGCGCAGCGCCCAGTCGAGGCCGCTGTCGGTGCGCAGCCAGGCGACACCGGCCGCGGCAGCGAGCACGAGGACCAGCACCACGACGCCGAGCGTCGCGAGCGCGATCACGGCCCAGCGACGACCGGAGCGGCGAACGGGTGCAGGGGCAGGTGCCGTGTCGGCCATCGACTCGCCTCAGAAGGTCACGCCCACGTTGAGGTGCAGGCGGAACTTGCGCACCTCTTCGCCATAGGCGACGTCGAGGCTCACCGGCCCGATGGGGCTGCGGTAGCGCAGGCCCACGCCGGCGCCCACCGCGGGCTTGAGGCCACCGAAGCTGTTGGCCGCGCGGCCGGCGTCTACGAAGACCGCGCCCCACAGCTCCGGGATGCGCGCGAGCAGCGGGCGCGCCGCCTCGACGCTGGTCGTGAAGATGACGCGCCCGCCGGTGTCGACGCCGTTGACCTGCGGCGTGAGCGAGCGGTAGGCGTAGCCGCGCACCGAGTCGTCGCCGCCCGCGCGAAAGCGCAGCGATTCGGGCACGGTCACGTTGTCGCGCGTGAAGACCTGGCCGAGCTCGACGCGCGACTGCCCATACCAGCGTGCGCTGATCGGCCAGTAGCCGCGGTAACGGCCGTACAGCCGCGTGAACGGCCCGCGCGCGCCCGGCTCCGACTCGGCCATGCCCGCGCCCACCTGCCCCACCCACACGTTGCCGCGCGTGGGCAGCACCGGGTCGTCGACGTCGCGCCAGATGCCGTGGTAGTGCAGGCCCAGCGCGTTCGACTGCTCGCGGCCGAGCGCACTGCGGCGCAGCGAGCGCTCGAACTCCAGGAACACCAGCCGGTCGATCGGCCGTGTGTCCTGCGCGCGGCCCACCCGCAGGCGACCGGAGACGACCGTGTCGGTGTCGGACTCGATGCGCTCGGCCGCACCGCCGACGAGGTTGCGCCAGAGGCCCGGCAGGACGTGCGTGCTGAGCTCGCCTTCCCACTGGCGGCGCAGCTGCGACACCTCGATCTTGTTGCGCGCGACGGCGGCCCAGCCGAAGGGCCGGCGATGGAAGTGCTCGACGGTCGTGCGGACGCCGACATCGGCGCTCACGCCCACGCCGAAGGTCGCCTCCTGCAGCTTGCGCTCGCGCAGGCGCACGTTGACGTCGGCGGCCGACGGGTTCTCGGCATTGGGCCGCACGACCACCGTCGCGCGGTCGAAGAGGTTGGTGTTCTGCAGGCGCTCCTGGAAGTCGAGCAGCAGCGACTCGGTGGCGATCGTGCCGGGGTCGAAGTTGGCGATGTTGCGCACGGTCTCCTCGTCGTGCGCCTTGAGGCCGCGGATGCGCAGCGCGCCCGTGCGGTACAGCGGACCGCTGTCGACGCTCATCGCCAGGTCGGCCGCCTGCTGGTCGGCGTCGACGCGCGCCGAGGTGTCTTGCCACTCGGCGTCGAGGTAGGCCTGGGCGCGCAGCTGCGCCAGCGCGTCGCGCTTGCCGCCGCTCCACAGCGGGTTGCGAAACGGCGAGCCGGGCGGCAGCGGCCAGTTGTGCCGCAGCGCCTTCTGCGCTTCGCGCGCATGCGGCTCGTCGCGCGCGGTCGACTCGGCCAGCGGCCCGCGCACCTGGATGCTCACGTCGCGCACCTGCACACGAGGCCCGGGCTCCACGCGCACGCGCACCACCGGCGGATCGCCTGCCTCGCGCACCACGTCGACCTTGGGGTTGAAGTAACCCTCGGTCTTCAGGAGCTCGCGCGCCTGGGCGGGCGTCGACGCGACCAGGCGCGAGAGCTCGGTCTCGTCGAGCGTCGTGCCGGCTGCGATGACATTCAGCCGTGCCAGGTCGAGGTGCGTCTCGAGCAGGGTCTCGAGCTCACGCGGCGCGTCGACCTCCAGGCGAACGGGTGCAGGAGGCGCCTTCTTTTCGGCATCGCCGTCGCGGGTGGCACAAGCCCCCGCGAGCAGACAGGCGCACACGGCCAGCGTGAAGACGACGATGAAACGAGAGCGGGGGAGAGTCATCCAGGCGGTCACGGCAATGCCACCTGCCGTGAGGTGGCGTGTCGCCACGGGGCAAAGCGCGTGCCTTGACAAGAGCGGGCGTGGAGATCGCGGGCCGGGCCTGCAGCGCGCGGCCTTCGCCCGGCGTGTGGGTCGATGGCCCGGCGTGGCGCCTCGTGCAGGAGGGTGTAAGGCTTGCCGGTGTCAGGAGACCCGCCCGCTCATTCAGGGAGCGGTCAGCGCCAGCAGCACGTCGGCGTACCAGGCGCAGTTCAGGCCGAGCGACTCGTCCTGCGCTGCATCCCGTGTGGACATGTCCATGCGGCTCGAATGCACGCCGAGCAGGTGCCAGCGCGGGCGGCCCAAGGCACGCGGCTCGACGCGCGCGAGCACCGGCGAGCCGCTGCAACCGCGGTGCATGCGCGCGTCGGTCAGGAAGTAGCCCTGGCCCTGGAAGCGAACACCGTAGCTCGAAGCGATGCCCGCCTGCCTCACCACCGGCAGGTGATGCACCGTGTCGAAGAAGCCGAGCGGAAAACCCGGGATGACCAGTCGGTCTCCGACGGCAAACAGGTCGAAGCCGCCCTCCATGTGCTTCGGCCCGAAGGCCTGCACGACACTGCCCGCCGGCATCGCGGCACGGTCGAGCTCGAGCACGGCCACGTCGACCTCTCCGCCCGAGTCTTTCGCCTGGCGCCAGACACTCAGCCCGTCGCGGTGCAGCAGGATCGACAGCGTGGCCAACTGCGTGAGGTCACGTGCATCGGTGTGGAACTCGATTTCGATCCGGTCGGGCGCGTGCTCGGTCGGTGCATCGAACAGCACGTGGCGGCTGGTGACCAGGAAGAGGCGGTCATCGCGCTCGAACAGAAAGCCGCTCGCCGAAGTGAGCCCGACGGCGCCTGAAAAGGTCAGCACACGCGTGACGCCGAAGAGCGCCTCGTCTCGCTCGTGCTCTGCGGGGCCGGGAGTGGAACGATCGGGCGAGAACGCCGGCCCGGGGTCCGTGGTGCGCCCACGCTCCCAGGCGTCGCGGCGACCGGACCAGACACGTTCGCTCTCGCCGGTGCTCGAAGGTTGGTTGATCGATTCCAGCATCGGGTTCGTGTCGGGCGACTCACCGCGAGCGGCCGCCTTGGCGCCCTGTCGCTGAAGCTCGGCATGCTCGGCCGAGACGCCCGGCAAGAACTCATCCGCCGATGGAGGCGGCGCCTTGCGCGTGGGAGGGGGATTGGGTCCGGAAGGCACGGGACAACTCCGTTGATGGACTTGTCCCGTCAGGGGCGACGCTTCCGCCGGTGGCGCTTCAAGTGGTTCGCTGTGGGGCGCGTTGCGTGGAGCACCCCATCGCTTTGCAATGTACGCGCAAAGGCCTGGGGCGCATAGCGTGCCTCATGCGCAACCAGGGTCGAAGGCGAAGCCACTTGCCAAAGGCGCGAGGGGCTTCGTTGGCGGTGTGCTACTGCCTGGGCGGGGTCACCAGGCTTTCCGTTTCACTCACGGTGCCGGTGGCCCGTGGTGAAGCGTCGGCCGACGGCGGAGCCTCGTCGCCCCCTCCGCCACAGGCTGACAGCAGGACAGCAAGCACGAGCACGAAGCCCAGTTCGCGAATGGGTTTCATGGGGACTCCTTGGACTAGAACAGCACCACGCCCTGGTCTGCGATGACCACCGCGTAGTTGCCCACCGGAACGTTGTTGACCGTCACATCATTGGCCGCTGCGCTGTTGCCCGTGATGGTGGAAGCCGGAGTCGTGAGCGAGTACACCCGCCCATCGAGCAGATCGGCCACGCGCGGGGGCAGCGTGTTGACCTGGGCGTAACGGGCAAAGTGGAAGTTGGTGCAGGTGATGGTGATGGTGCTGATCGCATCGGTGTTCACCGGCAGGTTGTTCGCCTTGTGCCACACCACGAGCATGTTGCGCACCACGTTTTGCCCGGGTCGGTGCGGGTGTAGGCGTGGACCTGATAGCCCCACGGGGCGGTGCAGCCGTGGTTGGTGATCCGCTGCAGGCGGCTGTCGAAGATCGCGGTGACGTTCTGGAACGCCTTGTAGCTCGGCTTCATGCCCTTCACGGTCTGGTCGCCGTTGAGGAACGGGGTGTCGACGTTCTGGTTGAAGGTGCCGGTGCGGAGCAAGCCCTTCGGGTTCTTCGTGGAGTCGTAGTGCAGGTCGGTTATCGTGAAGATGTTGGTCAGCATGCCGCGCGCAAAGTCGCCCAGCATGCGGCGCAGCACGAACTTCGCCTGGTTCGGCTCGGTCCAGTTTGACGGGTCGGTGCAGAGCGCGTAGTAGAGGCACGGCCCCGAAGGCGCACCGCTTTCCCCCTGGCGCAGCTTGAACCCGTGGCTCTGCACCATGTCGCGCAGCGCATTGAACTTGGATTCCTCGCTCGCGTACGAGTCATAGTCCACGTGCGTCTGATACGAGTGGAAGCTGACGTACACGTCCTGGGGCGGCACGACCGCGCGCGCGGCAAAACCGGCGACGGCCTGCTGCGCGTACTGGAAACTGCTCGAGCTCGGGCCGCCCAGAGCGCCGGCCGTGAACGACCCGATCGTGATCTTGGCGGCCGGCTGGACTTGCTTGACCGCCTGCGCCGTCTTGGCGATGAAGTCGATGTAGGCGTTGATCTCCACATGACCATCGGGCTCGTTCCACAACTCCCAATCCGTCACCTTCACGGTGGGCGAGTTGTAGCGAGCGACCGTGGCCTTGACGAACTTCAACCAGCGCTCCATGCCCACGCCAGTCGGGATCTGTCCACCGAGCACCGGGGTGCCGCAGTCCGTGCACCCAGGCCGGTTGTTGCCGTAGCCGAGGAACACCCACGGCTGCACGCCGCGCGCGATCGCACCGTCGACGATGGCGTCGAGCGTGCTGAAGTTGTAGGTCGGCGTTTCGGTGATGACGCTCTCAATGGCGTTCCAGCCCGACTGCACGCGCACACGTGTGGCACCGAGCGGCCCCAGGTAGTCCTTCCAGTTGTCGAAGTTGGAGAAGCCCCGATCGGTCGTCTCGCCGCCAATGCCGAATGGTGAGGTCAGGCCTGCGGCCTTGAGCTCGTTCGACGAGCGGGGCTTGATGTTTCCAATGTGGCTCAGCGCAGGGCTGGTGAGCTGCGCATGTGCGCCCCATGCTGAAAGCGTCACGGCTGCCGCGGCAATCCATTTGTAGCCAGATCTCATTCATGTCTCCTTGTAGGGTGGTTCGCTCGCCGTCTCGATGTGGACGGCTTGGCTCATCAAATCTAATGGATTTTATAAAATCCATTATTAGGACAAGCGCGGATGGACGCGCTGCGCCTGCAGGCGCGGCGTCTAGTCCAGTAGCACGCCGGCGTGGTTGATCACCGCGATGCTCACCCACGACGAACCCTCGTTGCGCGGGTTGCGGAAGTCGAGCCTGAAGTCACCGAAGGGCGCCATGCTCGTGTTTTGCAGCGCGCGCAGCATCTTCTGAGGCGAGGTGCCCGCCGTCTGTGCGACCCGCAGCGCGACCTGCGCCGCGATGCACCCTTCCAGGTGGAAGCTCGTGGGCTCCTGCTTCGTGCCATGGGCCTTCCAGATCTGGCGAAACTGGCGCCCGACGACGGACCGCTCCGAGGCGGACGGCACCGAGCGCAGGTACCCCACCCCTCGCGCGGCCTTGACGCCCACGGCGTCCACCAGTGCCGTCATGTTCGCCGCACTGGCGGCGATCAGCATGGCCGGGCTGGCCTTGGCGCGCATGCGCTTCACGAAGTCCGCCATCACCGGGCCCGAGCCGAACATCACGACCGCCTCGGCGTCTGCCAGCTGGTCGGGCGCCGGTCCTGCATCCTTCTGGCTCGTCACATAGCTCACCGCTTTCGGGGCCGACAGCGCAAGCTCGGCCATGGCGGTCTTGACGGCCTCCAGTCCGTCGCGGCCGTAGGCATCGTCGGTGTGGAACACGGCGATGCGCTTGAGGCCGAGCGTGTGCAGGTGCCGCACGGCATGGCGCCCCTCGTGCACGATGCTGGAGCGGATGAAGAAGATCGTCGCGTGCTTGCGCGCACGCACGCTGGTCGCTCCCGTGATCGCGCCCACCACCGGCACGGAGGCCGGCCCCGCCACTTCGGCGATGGCGTTGGTGGTGTCCGCGCCCAGGCTGTTGATGAAGGCCGTGGTGCCCGAGCGGATCGACGCTTCTGCCAGCGCACGGCTGGTGGCGGCGTCGAACTTGTCGTCCTGCAGCACGAGCCTGGCCGGTGAGGCAGCGCCCGCGGGGCTGGCGTTGTGCGCGGCGATGCAGGCCTTGGCACCTTCACTGGCCGGCACGGCCACCGCCTTGCCTCGGCCGCTGAAATCGGCCACCTGGGTGAGGGTCACGCCCTGCCCGTGCGCGGGAAAAGCCGCCAGGCACACCAGCGCTGCCACGCCCCGACGGGCCGTGAGGCGCCCTCCGACGAGCTTCGAGATCCAATCCAGAGCAATCATGCGAACGTCTCCGCTTCGCGTGGGTGGTCATGGCCACCCTTTGTGGAGCTCCCCGAGATGAAGCGGCTAGGCCGCGATGTAGGTCGTCTTGACCTTGGTGAAGAACTCGCGCGCGGCCTGGCCTTGCTCGCGCCCGCCCAGGCTTGACCCCTTCACGCCACCGAAGGGCACGTGGTAGTCGACGCCGGCGGTCGGCGCGTTGACCATCACCATGCCGGCCTGGGCGTGGCGCTGGAAGTGCGCGGCGTGGCGCAGCGAGGTGGTGCAGATGCCGCTCGACAGGCCGAACGGGGTGTCGTTGGCAATGGCCAGGGCCTCGTCGTAGTCCTCGGCCGGAATGACGGACGCCACCGGGCCGAAGATTTCTTCGCGGCAGATGCGCATGCGGTTGTCGCAGTCGACGAACACGGCCGGCGCCAGGAAGTGGCCTTCGGTCGGGCGACGCACGGGCGCGCCGCCACAGGCGAGCGTCGCCCCTTCCGAGCGGCCGATCTCGATGTAGCGCAGGTCCTGCTCCAGTTGCCGCGGGTCGACGACCGGGCCGATCTGCGTGTCGGCGGCCAGGGCGTGGCCGACACGCAACTCGAGCGTGCGCCGCACGAGGAGGTCACAGAAGGCGGCGTAGACGCCGCGCGTGACGATGATGCGAGAGGCGGCGGTGCAGCGCTGGCCCGTCGAGTAGAAGGCGCTTTGCACGGCGCAGTTCACCGCCAGGTCCAGGTCGGCATCGTTCAGCACGACCATCGGGTTCTTGCCACCCATCTCGAGCTGGACCGGCACCATGCGGTGCGCGGCCGCACGTGCCACGTTGCGCCCCGTGGTCGTGGAGCCGGTGAAGCTCAGCGCGCTGACCCGAGAATCGTTCAGCAAGGTCTGGCCGACCCGCGAGCCGGCGCCCATGGTGAGATTGAACGCACCGGCCGGGAGCCCGCTGCGCGAGATGATCTCCGCCAGCGCCCAGGCACACCCGGGCACGAGTTCGGCCGGCTTGAAGACCACCGTGTTGCCGTGCGCGAGGGCCGGCGCGATCTTCCACGCGGGGATGGCCATGGGGAAATTCCACGGCGTGATGATCCCGATGACGCCCACCGGCTCGCGCGTCACCTGCACCTGCAGGCCGGCGCGGACGGAAGGCACGACCTCGCCGTTCGGCTGCAGGGCCTGGTGCGCGTGGTACTTGAAGATGTGGCCGGCGCGGGCCACCTCGCCGACGCCTTCCGCCAAGGTCTTGCCCTCTTCTCGCGAGAGCAACGCACCGAGTTCATCCTTGCGGGCCAGTAGCTCGCTGCCGATGAAGTCGAGCACGTCGAACCGCTTCTGGATCGTCGCGTGGGCCCATTCATGAGAGGCACCCTGCGCCGCCGCGATGGCCGCCTCGGTCGTGGCCACATCGGCATGCGCGTAAACCCCGATCAGGTCGCTCACATCCGATGGATTGCGGTTTTCGTAGGCCTCGCCGTCAACCCAATGGCCTGCGACAAAGTTCTTGTTCATGGGCGCACCCCTCAAAGTTTGGTTGATACATTTTATAAAATCCATGATACTTGAACAACCGGCGCCAAACGAAACCAGGAGCAGCCGTGACAACTTGCATGGGCGACACAAATAACCGCTTCAGCGTGCTCCCCATGCGCCGATGCCCCATGCAGCTCCCTGGCGCCAATGGACTCATCGTTAAAGGAGACATCTCTTGAACAGGACCTATCGCTTTCGCAACAAGCTCGCTCTGGCACTGACCGCCGCGGCGCTCGGCGTGACGGCGCCCTTGGCGAAGGCGGACACCTACCCGTCCAAACCGGTCACGCTGCTGATCGGCTTCGCGCCCGGGGGCGCTGCCGACACGGTGGCCCGCGTGCTGGCCGAGGAGATGAGCAAGACGCTGGGCCAACGCGTGATCGTCGAGAACCGAGCCGGTGCCGGCGGCAACGTGGCCACGCTCGCCTTGGTCAACGGCCAGGCCGACGGCTACACCCTGCTCTTCGCGGCGATCAACCTGGCGACGAATCCCGCGCTCATGAACACCAAGTACGACCCGGACAAGGACCTGGCCATGGTGTCGCAGATCACCAGCGTGCCGGTCATCATGCTGGCGCCCGGCGAGAGTTCGCTGAAGAGCCCGGCCGACGTCGTGCGCCAGGCGGCCACGTCGAATGGGGGTTTCAAGATCGGCTCCGGTGGCAACGGCACGTCGTCGCACCTGGCCGCCGAGCTCTTCATGCGCAGCCACAAGCTCGAGTTCATCCACGCGCCCTACCGTGGCGGTGCGCCCGCCAACATGGCGCTCATGGCGGGTGAGATCCAGCTGATGTTCGACCTGATGTCAGGCTCGCTGAAGTCGACCGTCGACAGCGGCCGCATCCGCCCGCTGGCCGTGATGCAGGAGTCGCGCATCACGGCCATGCCCAACCTTCCGAGCGCGAAGGAACTCGGCCTCTCGCCTTCCACCTTCATCCGCAGCTGGCAGGGCATCGCCGTCAAGGGTGGCACGCCGCCCGAGATCGTCAACAAGCTGCACGCCTCGGTCACGGCGGCCCTCAAGACGCCGGCCTTCAAGGACAAGGTCGAGGCCCTTGGCAGCGAGGTCGTGGGCAGCAAGACGCCTGCAGCGTTCCAGGAGCACTACAAGAAGGAACTGGCGCGCTGGACGGCCCTCATCAAGGCGGCCAACATCAAGTCGGAGTAGTGACAGTTCCGGCGTTGACCTGAGGTCTGCTGGGGGCCGCGGCGTGTGTCGCGGCCCTTCTTTCATGCAGCGGCGAAGGCCCACAGCGCTGGCGGCGACCCCGAGGCCGGTGACGCGAGCCGATAGAGCGCTCCGTCGAGCCCCTCGCGGTCGCTCGACCACTGGGGCCGCACGAGCGAGGTGACGTAGAGCTCTTGCAGGCCTTCTCCTCCGAAACAGGGCATGGTCGGTGCGCGGCACGGCAGCTCGATCACGTCACGAAGCGCCCCGTCGATGAACCGGTTGAGCCGGCCGGCGGACACACCGGCGGACCAGTACGCACCGCTCGCGTCGACGACCGCGCCATCCGGGCGGCCTGTGGAATCGGTCAGCGTGGCCATGAGGCTCGGCGGCCCCATCTCGCCGGCCTCTTCGTTCCACGCGGCGCGCCACACCAGACCGGCGTGGCTGTCGGAAAAGTACAGCGTGCGCGCATCCAGGCTCCACGCGATGCCGTTCGCGACCGTCAGGCCTTCGTGCAGGCGAGCGACAGAACCATCGACGCCAAGGCGGTAGAGGCAGCCCAGCGGCTGCTTGTCGGCCGGCGCGTCGTCCATCGAGCCGAGCAGCCACCACCGGCCCGAGGGCGACACCTTGCCGTCGTTGAGGCGGTTGCCTGGTCGATCGGCTTCGACCGTGCCGAACACGCATCGCTCGCCGCTCTCGGGCGTGAAGATGACGGCGTGGTGGCGCATGGCGACGCCGAGTCGACCATCCGCGAGCAGGCACAAGGCCCCCAGCGGCGTCTCGAAGGTCCAGCGCTGGAGGTGGCAGCGCACCGGGTCCAGGCGCAGCACCTGCTGCGCGCGCACATCGATCCACCACAGGCACTGGTGCCGCAGGTCCCAGACCGGCGACTCCCCCACCCGGTTGTGGACGAGGAAGGCCACGAGCGGCCCGTGGGCCGCCGAGTTCAGCTGGCGCCGTTCAACGGTCTCGCTCTGGGCGCAGAGGATCGCCAACGAAGCCGTTTGCTGCGAAGGCGCCGCCCTGGTAGCGCTCGGTGACGGCGTCCTGCGAGTGAACGGACTCGAGCGCGGCGGCAAACCGGTCGGCACTGTGCCGAGGCTTGTAGCCGAGCTCGATGGCCCGCCGGTTGTCCCACCAGGCGCGGGAGTTGTTCGAGGCGCCATACACGATCTCGCAGAGGTAGTCGGCCTGGATGCCCACGCGAACCAGGTCGGCCAGGTCTTCAGGGTGCACCCACACCGACAGCATGCGCCGGTCGGTCGGCTCGGGGCTGCCATGGCCGATGCGCAGGCCGAACGCGCGGATCCCGTGCTTGTCGGCGTAGAAGCTCGCGAGGGCCTCCATGAAGACCTTGGCGACGCCGTAGCGCGTGTCGGGCCTCGGCAGGACCTGGCCATCGATGGTGTGGCTGCGGGGATAGAAGCCGACCGCGTGGTTGGAGCTGGCATAGACGACGCGCTGAACGCCGTGGCGGTGCGCCATCTCCCACAGATTGGCCACGCCCACCACGTTGGGCGCCATCAAGGTCGACCAGTCGGCCTCGCGTGGGTACCCCGCGAAGTGGACGATGGTGTGGATGCCTTCGAACAACTCGTCGCGCCCGTCGAGCTGCGCGAGGTCCGCGGTGTGGCAGGTCTCGCGCTCGTGCTCGGCGGTGGGCGCCACGATGTCGGCCAGGCGCAGCTCGCTGCAGTACTGCACGAGGTACGGGCGGATGCTTCGCGCCAGCTTTCCGGAAGCGCCCGTCATGAGCACGCGCGGCAAGGGAGTCGTCATGATGGTTCGAGCAGAGGGTACTTGGAGGCGTTCTCTCGCTTCCAGGCCGCGAAGGCTTCGGCCTGTCGCGAGTCGGTCAGAGGGTACAGGCCAAACAGGCCCGCGCCGTCGAAGATACGCGTTTCCACCCAGTCCTCGTACAGCGTTTGTGCATACGCCTCCACGGCCACGGCATCTGCAACGTGGCGCGGGACGCAGACGACGCCTTCGGCATCGCCCACCATCACGTCACCCGGATAGACCGCCACACCACCGCAGGCGATGGGCAACTGCAGGTCAATCGCGTGGTGCCGGATCAGGTTGGTCGGCGCCGAGGGCCGCTGGTGGTAGGCGGCGATGTCCAGGCGCTCGATTTCGGGCGAGTCGCGGAAGCCACCGTCCGTGACCACGCCGGCACATCCACGCTTCATGAGGCGGGTCACGAGCAGGTTGCCGGCGGAGGCCGCCAGCGGGTCGTTGCGGCTGTCCATCACGAGCACATGGCCGGCGGGGCACTGCTCCACCGCCACGCGCTGCGGGTGCTCGCGGCTTTCGAAGACGTTCAGCGGGTCGGTGTCTTCCCGCGCAGGGATGTAGCGCAGCGTGTAGGCCGGGCCGACCAGGCGTGGCCCCTTCGGATTCACCGGGTGCACGTTCTGCAGGAAGGTGTTGCGAAAGCCCTTCTTGAACAACACGGTCGTCAAGGTGGCAGACGACACGGCGCGCAGCCGGTCGAGCGTCAGCGGGTGGAGGGGAGATGAATCGTTCACGGTCACGTCGGTCCTCAAGCCAGTGGGTTCGCGGCCAGTGTACATCATGTATTTTATAAAATCCATTATGATGCGCGGACAAGAGTCGCTGCGACAACGACCCTCAGCGGGACGGGCGCAAGCCCTCCATCGGCCACTTCGGTGGCCGCTTTTTTTCACGAACTCCCATGGTCCCGACCCCTCGTTCCTTCGAACACCTGGTGCTCGACCGCCTGGCGGCACAGGTCGGCGCGCGATACGTCCTCACCCGGCCGTCCGACATCGAGCCCTTCGTCACGGGCATCCGGTTCGGCGCGGGCAATGCCCTCGCGGTGGTGCAGCCGGGCTCCCTGGTCGAACTGTGGCGCGTGCTCCAGGTCTGCAGCCATGCGAAGCTCATCGTGATCCCGCAGGCGGCCAACACCGGCCTCACCGGAGGTTCGACGCCGGACGGCGACGACTACGACCGGCCCGTGGTGGTCATCAGCATGCGGCGACTGGCCACGGTGCGCCTGCTCCAGGGCGGGCGGCAAGTGCTCTGCCTGCCCGGCGCCACGCTGCACCAGCTGGAGCGCATGCTGAAGCCGCTCGGGCGGGCGCCCCATTCGGAGATCGGCTCCTCGTGCATCGGCGCGTCCGTCATCGGCGGGGTGTGCAACAACTCGGGCGGCGCCTTG
Organism: Piscinibacter sp. HJYY11; assembly: GCF_016735515.1. Taxonomy (NCBI): domain Bacteria; kingdom Pseudomonadati; phylum Pseudomonadota; class Betaproteobacteria; order Burkholderiales; family Sphaerotilaceae; genus Piscinibacter; species Piscinibacter sp. HJYY11. The sequence continues at coordinate 1,301,406 of NZ_JAERQZ010000001.1, forward strand.
CTGCGACGCGGGCCGGCCTACACCGAGCTCGCGATGTACGCCCGCATCGACGCCCGCGGTCAGCTGCAATTGGTCAACCACCTCGGCATCGAATTGCCGCCCGATGAGGAAGAAGCGATTCAACTGGTGGAAACCGGCCGCTTCGACGACGACCTGGTGAGCTGGCGCGGCGCGGCGTCCGATCCCGACTATGCGCAGCACGTGCGGGACGTCGAGGCCGAGACGCCGGCGCGCTTCAACGCAGACCCGCGGCGCCTGCACGAGGCCTCGGGCAGCGCGGGCAAGCTCGTCGTCATCGCCGTCCGCCTGGACACCTTCGCCCTCGACACCGGCGCAGCGGTGTTCCATCTGGCGACGGACCAGGAAAGCGTGTTGACGGACGTGCGCCGCCATGTCCTCCAACACTTCCGTCACCTGCCCATCGCCGCCGAGTACATACACCGCGATGCGATGCAGATGGCGTCGGACCACGGGCGCGACATGTTCTGGCTCATCCGCACCCTTGGCACACAGAGGCTTCCGTTGCTGTTCAGCCTGAAGAGCCGGCTGGACCGCCTGGCGCGGCGCTGGTGCGGCCCCGGGATCAGCGATCGCCTGCTGCAGGCGGCCAGCCGGTTCCTGCCACCGAACCTGCCGGCGCGGCCGCGCGCCCTCGCGCAGCGTTACGAGCACCATTTGCTGCTCAAGGTCCCTCATGACGGGCTCGAGGAAGCACGCGCGTTCCTGCGCGCCCGCTTTCATGCGGCACGAACCGGCGAATACCTCGAATGCGATGCCGCGGAAGGCGAGCGGCTCTTCCTCCATCGCTTCGTGGCCGCCGGAGCGGCGAACCGCTTTCGTGCCGTCCACCCCGAGACGGTGGAAGACATCGTGGCCTTCGACGTGGCGCTGCGCCGGAACGACCAGGCCTGGCACCTGCCCCTCGACGCCGACCTGGCCCCCCGCGTGCAGCACGCCTTGCGCTACGGCCACTTCTTCTGCCACGTGTTCCACCTCGACTACATCGTGAAGAAGGGCGAGGACACCGAGCGCATCAAGCGCAGGCTCGCGGAGATGTTCGACCGCAAGGGCGCCGAATACCCGGCAGAGCACAACGTCGGCCACCAGTACCGGGCGAAACCGGCGCTCGCGCGCTTCTACCGCGAGCTCGATCCCTGCAACTGCTTCAACCCTGGCATCGGCAAACTGCCCAAGTACTTCCGCTATGCCGACGAGGCGAACACCAACCCGGCCACACCGATCGGTCGGCAAGCGTGACGAGGTGGACAGCCGCGCAGGCGCGTCGAGGCCTTGACCCTCCGCTGCAGGCGCCTCGCCCATAAAGTCCGGACATCGCAGAAACGAGCTGTACAGCGATCCGTCAGTCACCCATGAAGCACGTCGGCACAGTGCTTTCGGCGCCCTACTCCGGCCCCTTCTTCTGGACCGTCGTTGCCAGCTGCCTGCAGCCCGAGGCCGCCCGCCAAGGCATCCAGCTCACCAAGCGCGCGGCGGCCACGGCGCGGGACCAGGCGCTGGGCATCCAGGAACTGCTCGACCAGGCGGTCGATGCGATCGTCATCAAACCCTTGTTCGGCCACCAGGGCGAGCTGGTGCCCGCCCTGGATCGTGCGCTGTCGTTGTCGGTGCCCGTCATCACCATCGACTCGAAGATCGATCACCCGGCAGTTCGCGCCACCGTCGGCAGCGACAACTACCAGGGCATGAAGCGAGCGACCTGGCATGCGTTTGACGTGCTCCAGGGCAACGGAAAGGTCGTGTACTTCGCGGGCGACGAGCGGCTCTCGGCTGGCACGGCGCGCAACATCGGTTTCCACGAGGTGCTGCAGGAGTTCCCGGGCATCCAGTTGCTGCAACAGGAGTCGCTGGATTGGGTAAGCCCGGTGTCCCGCATCGAAACGGCCAGCCAATGCATGCGCCGCGTGCTCGCCCGGCACAAGAGCTTCGACGCGCTGGTGGCGGCCGGCGACGAAGCGGCAATCGGTGGCGTCAATGCCCTGCGCGCCGCGCAGGCAGCCGGCACATGGACCGGCCAGTGGCCGGTCGTTGTCGGCTTCAACGGCCTCGCCGAAGCGCTGCTGCTGGTGCAATCCGGCGGCATGACGGGCACCATCGCCCAATCGCCGGAATGGATTGCCCGCACGGCATTGGAAATGGCCTGCGAATGCAGCGACCACCCGCAAAGCGCCTGGGTGCACCGCTTCGTGGACAGCCAGCTGGTCACCCAGGACAACGTCAGCGAGCATGCCTACCGCTTCCTCAATGTCGTGCCGCGCTTCATCGAAGAACTGGGCGAAAGCCAGACGCGCGAGCGTCAGTTGCAGGAGCAGGTCATCTCGCGGCAACGAAGTGCGCTGAACATGGTCTCGGCGACGTCGGCGGCCCTGGCCAAGAGCCAGAGCCCGGACCAGATGGTCGAGGCGCTCCTCGGCCAGTTGCGCGAGGCGTTCCCGGCACTCGACACGATGGTCTACACGGCACCCGCGCCGCCTTCGTTGAACAGCCCGGCCATCCCCTCGGAAGCCGCGTCGCGCGACGATGTGTTTGGCGCGGCCTGGCAGTGGCGCCTGGCATCCGGGGCCTCGCAGCGCGTGCCGCTGCCCGCAGCGGACGCCGACTGGCTGACGGCCGTCCTGTCGAACCTTCACAACACGCCGGACACTGAAACCTCGTCCAGCCACTGGGACCCATCGCGGCAATCGACCCTCTTCCCGCTGATCACCAAGGGCACACGCTACGGCGTCATGGATGTGCGCTCGACCCACGGCAAACCCTTGCCGCACGAGACCGTCCAGCTGCTGGAGGCCATCGCGCACCAGCTCTCCCTGGCCTTCGAGACGGCGTCCCTGCACCAGGAGACGCTGAGGCTGACGGCCGCGGAACTGAAGGCCGCTCAGGAAAAGCTCGTGCATGCAGAGCGTGCCGAGTTCCTGGCCAACCACGACCCGCTCACCGGGCTGCCCAATCGCAGAAGCTTTGCGGCACTGCTCGAGCGCACGCTGAACGAGGCCAGGCGCTACGGACGTTCGTTCGCGTTGTACTTCCTCGACCTTGACGGCTTCAAGCGCGTGAACGACACGCTCGGCCACGAAGCCGGCGACCAGCTGCTGCAGGAGGTGGCCTCGCGGCTCAAGCTCGCGCTGCGCCGCACCGACACCGTGGCCCGCATGGGGGGTGATGAGTTCGTGGTGCTCGTGCCCCAACTCATCGGGCCGGAGCATGCCGCCTCGGTGGCCGAGAAAGTGATCTCGGCGTTCGCCCAGCCGTTCCAGCTCTCGGCGTCATCGGTGCCCACGACCACCAGCGTCGGGGCGGCGATCTTCCCGACCGATGCGCAAGATGTCGCGGCATTGATGCGCATGGCCGACAGCGCCATGTACGAGGCCAAGCGTTCGGGGAAGAACCGCTACGTTCTCGCCGCGGCCAGCCGCACGATCTAGGTGCTGGCGAGCAGCTTCAGCAGGTCGTCACGCGACGACACGGTGTGCTCGAGTGCCGCGGCTGCGGCCTTGTCGCCATCGTGGCGGCTGATCGCACGCACGAGCTTGCGGTGCTGGGCCACCACGGCGTCCAGCCGGCCGGCGCCGTAGCCGCGCGCGCGACGGAAGGCATCCACCAGGCTGGCCCGGGTCTCGAGTACCTCCAGCGCCAGCGGGTTGTCGGCCAGGTTGTCGATGAACATGTGCAGCTGCCGGTTTGCCGCCACGCAGGCCGCGACGTCTCCCTTCGCTGCGGCGGCTTCATGCGCTTCCGACAGCTCGGCCAGCTTCTTGATCTGCTCGGGCGTTGCACGCTCCGCGGCTTCGCGGGCCAGCATGCTCTGCACGGCCCCGCGCAGGCCGTAGACGTTGTGGATGTAGCGCGCATCGACCTCGGGGATCACCGCGCCGCGGTGCATGCGCATGTCGATCACACCTTCGCCCTGCAATTGCAGCAGCGCTTCCCGGACCGGGTTCGCACTCACCTGGTAGTGCTGGCTCAGCTCGGCCAGGGTGACGTGGCTACCCAAGGCCCACACGCCCGCGACGATGTCCGATCGGATCTGCTCTCGCAGACGCAGGTAGGTGGGCGTGTTGATGGCACTCATGCGGGCCAGTATAGAGAAGCTATTAAATTAAATCCATAAAGCGAACCGCCCGCGCAGAGGCGGGCGGTTGCAGTGTGCGAGGCTTCTCAGGTCTTGCGCCCGAGAGTGGCACGAGCCCGCCGCGCCTGGACGTAGACGTTCTCGTTCTCCGTTCCAGGGTTCCAGCCGCCGGAGGCCAGGCCGACGTTCTGCTGGCTCGGATGCTCCGCGATGAAGGCTGAGTTCAGTCGCACACCCAGGCCGGCAGACGCATCGAGCGTGAGCTGCCCGTCCTGCGCCGTCAGGCCACTTTCGAGCACGCGTTCACGCCCTTCCCAATCGGGCTGCATGCGCTCCAGCAGCAGCGCATTCGGCAGCGCCTTCAAGAGATGGACCGCGGCCACCTCCGCGACCGGGCCCAGCGATCCCGAGTGCGGCGCGAAGCCGATCGAGTGCGCCTCCGCCATGCCCGCCAGTTTCTTCATCTGCGTGATGCCACCGAAGCGGCCGCTGTCGGGCTGGACGAAGTCGAGCAGCCGATCCTCGAAGAAGGGCAGGAAGTCCTGCAGCAGGCCGAAGCGTTCGCCGCCGGCCAGCGGGAGCGCGACCTTGTCGCGCACCAGGCGCCAGCCTCGGAGGTCGTCCGGCGCGACCGGCTCTTCCAGGAAGAGAAGCTTGAGCGGCTCGAGCTCGCGCCCGATCGCAACGGCGTCGGCCGGCGACAGCCACGGCGGGCCGTGCAGGTCGCACATCATGTCGATCTCGGGCCCGACCGCCTCGCGCACCGCAAACGCGCGCTCCACGACGCCCGTGACACCGCCGACCTTGATGCCCTTGACGCCGGCCGCCACGGCGGCCTTGGCGGCTTCGGGGCTCGACGCGTGCACGTAATACGGCACCGAGGCGCGCGTGCTGCCGCCCAGCAGCTCGTAGAGCGGCACGCCCAGCGACTTCGCCTTCAAGTCCCACAGCGCCATGTCGATGGCATTGACCGCGCCCATGCCCACCACGCCGGTCTGGCCGTGGGCCATGAGGGCCACGCGCATCCGCTGCCACAGGCGTTCGATCTGACCAGCAGGCTCGCCGATCAGGACCTTGGCGAGGTCTTCGATCGCGGCGCTCACCACCCGTGGCCAGCCGGAGCCCTCGCCCACGCCCACCAGCCCGTTGTCCGCGGTGATCGTCACGAAGAGCCAGTTGCGCGAGACCGACAGCACGCTCTTGCCCGTGGCCGTCCACCCCGTCTGCGGCGGCGCGCCCGCCTGCATCAGGTGACAACGGATGTCCGCAATCTTCATCGGTTCCTCCTCTTTGTTGGCTGGCGAGAGTGCCCGATCGCACGCAATCGGCCGCGAAGGGGGTTCAACTTTGGCATGTCTTAAGTATACTCCATTTTGGATTTTATTAAATCCATTCAGGGGCAGGCACGGTCGTGCCCTGCATCACTTACCTTAAGGAGACCCATCTTGAACAAGCTGCTCCCCGCGCTGGCACTTGCCGTGACTTCGGTGCCCGTGCTGGCCCAGTCATCCGTCACGATCTACGGCCGCGTCGACGTCGGCGTCTTCCACCAGAACGGCGGCACCACGCCGATCAACGCCGGCATCGCCCCGCCGGGCGCAGCGGCCAACATGTGGCAGGTGCGCCAAGGCTCCGCGGGTCGCATCGGCTTTCGTGGCAACGAGGACCTTGGCGGCGGTTGGCAGGCCAACTTCCTGATGGAGCACCGCTTCCAACCGGACACGGGTGTGTCCGAAACGCCCTTCTGGCAAGCACGCTCCTTCGTGGAACTGGGCGCACCGAAGACCTTGGGCACCGTCTACGCCGGCCGCGAGTACATCCCCGCCTTCTGGCCCGCACTGAAGCTGGACCCATGGGGCTTCGACAGTGTCGGCACGCCGGGACCGAAGCACCAGCTCGCCAACTACACCGTCCCCGTGAGCGGCATCCGAAGCGACAACACGGTGGGCTATCGCAGTCCTGAATTCTTCGGCTTCAAGACCAACATCGCCATCTCCGCAGGCGAAGGCCTGCGCGATCGTTCGGAAGGCGCCAACCTCGAGTACACCAAGGGTCCTCTGTATGTCGGCCTCGCCTACGACAAGGTCACGGATGCACTCAAGGTGGGCCTGGTGGGCGTGATGTACGACTTCGGCGTCATCCGCCCCGGCGTGCTGTACGCCGAGTCGACGGTTGCGGGGGTGAAGAGCAAGAACACCACCCTGACCGCCCGCATCCCCGTGGCCACGCACCAGATCAAGCTGGGAGCGGCTCGCCTCGACCCTGCCGGCGCCAACAACACCAACACCCGGCTCAGCGCGGGCTACGAGCACTTCCTCAGCAAGCGCACGTCGCTGCTGGCCAACGTGGGCTCGGCCAAGCAAGGCAACCTGACGCGCACGACGCTCTTCGACGCGACCATCAAGCATCAGTTCTGAGGCTCGGGGCCAAAACCGGAGACCACGGTCTCCGGCCTCCGGCGATCGACAGCGTGTCGCCTCAGCTCACAACCACAAGGAGTGGAGACATGATCCGATGCCTACTGGCAATGTGGGAGAGCAGCATCGCCCGCCCCTTGTCCAAGTGCCTGGCGGGTCTGGTGTTGGCCACCATCGCCCCGGTGGCGGCGGCGGCTGACAACACGGCCGGCTACGACATCTTCCTGCTCGCCGGCCAATCCAACATGGCCGGCCGCGGCCTCGTCACCGCGCCCATCGACGCAGACGGCACGCCCGATCCGGCCATCAGGATGTGGTCGCACGACACCCAATCGATCGTCGAAGCCAAGGACCCCCTGCTGCACCCCGAGCGCGGCTCGAAACCCACAGGGGTCGGGCCCGGGATGAGCTTCGCCAAGGCCTACCTCGCCTGGCGACGCGCGAACGGCTTTCCGAACCGGAAGGTGCTGCTCGTCGGCGCGGCCTGGGGCGGCACGAGCTTCGTGCAACAGCGCAGCGGCAGCAACGGCTTGCGCTGGCTCGTCACCGACAACCCGGCCCTGGGCGGAGACCTCTACCGAGGCGCCGTGGCCCGCGCCACAGCGGCCATCGCCGAAGCCAGGCGCCTCGACACCACGAGCGCCATCCGCGGCATCCTGTGGCACCAGGGAGAAAGCGACATCGTCAACGGCGGCGCGGCCGAGTACGCGCAGCGTCACGACGAGCTGATGCGTGCGTTCCGGAGCGAGATCCCAGGCGCCGCGGAGGTCCCCATCGTCGTCGGCGAGATGACGCCCTGCTTCCTGTGGGAGCCCTGCCGCGACAGCTCCATCACGGTCGTGGGCCAGGCAGAACGCACCCCGGTGCTCAGCTACCTGCACGGGATCGCGGCGACGCTCCCGCGCTCGGCCTGGGTCAGCAGTGCCGGCCTGTCCGACAACGGGGCCGGCGATCGCGTGCACTTCAACACCGCCTCCCAGCGTGAACTGGGCCGGCGCTTCTTCTCGAGGTTCTGGGAGGCCGAGCAGGCTCTCCCCTCCCCGGCGGTTCACCTCAAGGTCTATGCAGGGGACTTCTTCAACGTGGGCGACTCGATCGACCTCGACCCCAACTTTCCCGATCGCCGGCGCAACGGCAACCTGCAGGTCCTGGGCACGGTGACGCCGGAGTTCGACGCCCAGCGCGGCAACGTCGCGCGCGTGGTGCGCAGCGGGGGAAAGCTGAGCAGCCTGGTGGATGGCACGCTGTTCAACAACAGCTACACCAAGATGGCCTGGGTGAAGCTCGCCTCCAACACCTACCGCAACCACCTCATCTCGGCGAACAACCCGGCGCAGTCGCACTACCTGTACTCGGTCGGCACCACGAAGCAGCTCACGGCCGGTCACTCCACGGCCGCCGGCACCGTGCAGGCGCATGCACAGGCGCCCCAGGCCTTGCCGGTTGGCCAGTGGGTCCACGTCGCCTACGCCTACCACCGCAGCGCAGGGACCGGCCGCCTGTACCTCAACGGTGTCGAGGTCGCCAGCGGCTCATCGATTGCGGCGGCGACGCAGGCATCGGGACTCGTTGCCCTGGACTTCAGCGGCTACGGCAGCAACACCGGCTTTGGCGTCGACGGGGCTTTCGTCTCCGCCAAGGTCTACAAGCAGGCCCTGTCCGGGTCGCAGGTGAGGGCCACCTACGACTTCGAACGTTCCAGCGAACGCGGCTACGGCATTCGCTGAGGCCCGCCCGCAGAAGGCGATCAGAACGGAGACGCCGGCTCGTAATACTTGGCCGCGTTCTCCTTCGTGATCAGCACCGAGGGGATGATCGTCGTGGCCGGCATGGTGGTGCCCTTCACCCGCGCTTCGGCCGTGAGCTTCATCGCGTCGGCAATCATGCTCGGCGAATAGGTCACGTCGGCGGTGACGATCTTGTCGCCGTCCATCACCTTCTTGATGTACTCCTTCGAGCCTGCGCCGCCGAGCACGAGCTTGATGTCGGTGCGCTTGGCCTGCTCGATGGCCTTCTGCACGCCGACGGCCATGTCGTCGTCGGAGGCCCACACGGCGTCGATCTGCTTGAAGCGCGTCAGGTAGTCCTGCATCACCTTGAAGGCGTCGTCGCGGTTCCAGTTGCCGTGCTTCGCATCCAGCACCTTGACATCGGGGTACTGCGCCTTCAGCACCGCATTGAAGGCGTCGACACGCTGGTTGTCGATCACGGTCGGGATGCCGCGCAGCACGACCACGTTGCCCTTTCCGCCGAGCTGCTTGCCGATGTATTCGCCGGCCACCTTGCCGAAGCCGGGGTTGTCGCCGGCCACGTAGGCGCTCTGGGCGCTCGGGTCGGTGAGGCCGCGGTCGACCACGGTCACGAAGACACCCTTGCTCTTCACCTGCGCCACCGGCTTGGTGAGCGGTGCGGATTCGAACGGCAGGATCACCAGCGTGTCGATCTTGTTGGCGGTCTGCAGGTCCTGCACCTGGTTGGCCTGCTCGGTGGCCGAGCCGGCGGTCTTCACGATCACCGTCATGCCGGGGTACTGCTTCTCCAGTTCGCCCTTGGTGCGATTGGCCCAGTAGACGACGCCGCCGGTCCAGCCGTGGGTGGCGGCGGGGATCGACACGCCCATCGTGACCTTGTTCTGCGCCAGGGCGGCGCCGCCGGCCACCAGGGCCGCCAGGGCGATGGCGGTGCGGAAAAGAGTTCTTCTGTTGTTCATGGCATGTCTCCTCGTGATGAGTCTGAGGTGGGGAAAGGCCGCTTCCCGCGACAGGTTGCGGATCGGGATGGCGTCGTCTTCATCGGCGGGCACGCTGCATGAACGCGACGGCGATGATGACGAAACCCTGCACCGCAGCGTTCAGGTAGACGCTGATGATGCTGGTGAGGTTGAGGATGTTGCTGATGACCGAGAGCAGCACCGCACCGACCACCGTGCCGGTGATGCTGCCCGCGCCGCCTTTGAGCGCGGTGCCGCCGACGATGACCGCGGCAATCGCTTCCAGCTCCCACAGGAGGCCGGTGGTCGGCGAGGCAGAGCCGAGGCGCGGCACGTAGAGCAGCGTCGCGATGCCCACGCACACGCCGAGCAGCACGTAGGTGATGACCTTGATCCGGTCGACGTCGACCGCGGCGTAGCGCGCCACCTGCTCGTTGGAGCCAATGGCCTGCACGTAGCGGCCGTAGGCGGTGCGGTTGAGGATGAGCGCCCCCAGCAGTGCCACCACGGCGAACACCCACACCGGGATCGGCACGCCGAGCAGGCTCGCGTAGTAGACCGGGCTGTAGACGTCCGACAGCGCGTTGTCGAGCGTGATCGCGCCCCCGTTGGCGAAGTAGGTCAGGTACGCGCGAAAGATGCCCAGCGTGCCGAGCGTCACGATGAAGGGCTCGATGCGCCCCTTGGTGATGAGCAGGCCGTGCGCGAGGCCGAACACCGCCCCGAGCAGCACCGCGAAGCCCATGCCGAGCGCGACCACCAGCACGGGCGAGCCGACGGCTGGCGCCATGGCGTTCATGAAGAGGATCACCGAGCCGGCGATCAGCGCCGCCATCGAGCCGACCGACAGGTCGATGCCGCCCGAGATGATGACGAAGCACATGCCGACCGCGATGATGCCGATGAAGGCGGTGCGGGTGAGCAGGTTCATCGCGTTGTCGACGCTGGCGAAGTCGCTGTTGAGCAGCGTGCCGGCAATGCACAGCAGCACCAGGCCCAGCACCGGCCCCATGCCGTGCAGCTTCAGGCCACGCCGCAGGCCGGTAGCCAGGCGCGCGGTCGCGCTCGTGTCCACGGCCGCGGTGACGGCGGCCGTGCTCGTGTCAGTGTGTGCCGGTGGCATGCGCAATCAGTTCCTCTTCGGTCAGGTGGTCGGCCCCCAGCGTGGCCTGCAGCGTGCCCGCGCGCATCACCGCGACGCGGTGGCACAGGCCGATCAGCTCCATGAGCTCCGACGAGATCACGACCACGCCGCGCCCCTCGTCGGCGAGCCGCTGGATCAGGAAATAGATTTCGCGCTTGGCGCCGACGTCCACGCCGCGCGTGGGCTCGTCGAGCACGACCACGCGTGGATCGGGTTGCAGCACTTTCGCGATGGCGAGCTTCTGCTGGTTGCCGCCCGAGAGCGACGCAGCCCGGCTGTCCGGGTTGCCGCGAATGCCGAACTCGGCGACCGCGCGTGCCAGCGCGGCCTGCTCCGAAGCGGTGTCGAGCAGCGGCCTCGTGTGGCGTGACAGGTTCATGAGCGTGAGGTTCTGGTACAGCGGAAGGCTCACGTGCAGGCCCTTGCCCTTGCGGTCTTCGCTCAGGTAGGTGAGGCCTTGGCGCGCCGCCTCGCGCGGGTTGCGAAAGCGCACCACCTGCCCCGCCATGCTCACCTCGCCCGCGCTCACGGGGCGCAGGCCGAGCAGCCCTTCGAAGAGCTCGGTGCGCCCTGCGCCCACGAGCCCCGCGAAGCCGAGGATCTCGCCGGGCCGCACCTCGAAGCTCACGTCGCGGGCCCAGCCCGGCACGGTGAGGCCGCTCACGCGCAGCAGCGGCTCGGCCGCCTGGGCCGGGTGGCGCGGCGGGTACATGTCCGACAGCTCGCGACCCACCATCAGGTTGGCCATGCGCTGTCGCGACAGGCCCGCGGTGGGCTCGCGGGCGACCAAGCGCCCGTCGCGCATCACCAGCACCTCGTCGGTGATGCGCTCCACCTCGTCGAGCTTGTGCGAGATGTAGAGGATGGTCACGCCAGACGACTTGAGCTGCTCGATCAGCGCGAACAGGCGTTGCGTCTCGGACGGCGTGAGCGTGGCGGTGGGCTCGTCCATCACCAGCAGCCGTGCACGCCGCGCCAGCGCCTTGGCGATCTCCACCAGCTGCTTCTCGGCCACGATGAGCTCGCCCACGCGGCGGCCCGGGTCGACGTGCAGGCCGACCTGCTCCAGCACGCCGCGCGCCACCTCGCGCATGGCGGCGTCGTCGAGCCACCAGCCGCGGCGAAGCTCGCGGCCGAGGAAGATGTTCTGCGCGATCGTCAGGTCGTCGGCGAGGTTGAACTCCTGGTGGATGAGCACCACGCCCGCGCCCTCGGCATCGCGAGACCCGGCAAAGCGGCAGGCCTGCCCGTCGATGAAGAGCTCGCCGCCACTCGCCGCCTCGTAGCCGGAGAGGATCTTCATCAGCGTCGACTTGCCCGCGCCGTTTTCGCCCAGCAGGCCGTAGACGCGGCCCGGCTGCAGCTCGAAGCTGACGCCGTGCAGCACACGCACGGGACCGAAGTCCTTGGTGATGTCGGCGAATCGGACGTGGAGGCTCATGGGAGAACAGGACGCATCAATCTGGTCAGACCAGATGGAAATTTAGCAGCCGTGTGCCTCGCGACGACGGAGGGTTTACCGCAGTGCCGCAGCTCACAGCGGGAGCTGGGCGTCGACCCAGCGCCCGTCGGCACGGCTCGACTCGACCACCGCCTCGATGAACTTCATGCCGCGCGCGCCGTCTTCCACCCCCGGAACCCAGCAGGCGCGCGGATCGGGCGCGCGCCCTTGCCAGCGCGCATGGATCTGCTCGGCCACGTCGCGGTAGAGCTGCGCGAAGCCTTCGAGGTAGCCCTCGGGGTGGCCCGAGGGCGTGCGTGTCGCGTAACCCGCCGCCTCGCCGCTGCCGTGGCCGGCCCGGGTGATCAGGCGTGGCTGTTGCCCCAGCGGCGTGAACCACAGGTGGTTGGGCTGCTCCTGGCAGAAGTCGAGCCCCGCCTTGGTGCCGTACACACGCACGCGCAGCGCGTTCTCGTTGCCCGGGGCGACCTGGCTGCTCCACAGCAGCCCGCGCGCGCCGTTGGTGTAGCGCAGCATCACGTGGGCGTTGTCATCGAGGCGTCGGCCTTCGACGAAGGTGTGCAGGTCCGCGCTCACCGCCTTCAGCGTGAGGCCCGAGATGAAGCGGCCCAGGTGTTCGGCATGGGTGCCGATGTCGCCGAGCGAACCGCCGGCGCCCGCCTGCGCCGGGTCGACCCGCCACGCGGCCTGCTTCTGGCCGGTGAATTCGAGGCCGGTGCTCAGCCAGTCCTGCGGGTACTCGGCCTGCACCAGCCGGATCTCGCCCAGCTCGCCCGCGAGCACCATCTCGCGCGCCTGCCGCACCATCGGGTAGCCGCTGTAGTTGTGCGTCAGCGCGAAGAGCCGGCCGCTGCGCTTCACACGCTCGACGAGGTCGAGCGCTTCGTCGAGCGACTTGGTGATGGGCTTGTCGCAGATGACGTCGATGCCGGCGTCGAGGAAGGCACGCGCGATCGGCGCATGCAGGTGGTTGGGCGTCACGATGGCGACCACGTCGATGCCGTCCTCGCGCGCGGCTTCGCGGGCCGCCATCTCGCGGTAGTCGGCGTAGCTGCGCTCGGGCGCCAGGTGCAGCTCGGCCGCGCTCGCCCGTGCACGCTCGGCTTGCGATGAGAGCGCCCCTGCCACGAACTCGTAGCGGTCGTCCAGCCTCGCGGCCATGCGGTGCACGCCGCCGATGAAGGCACCCTGCCCGCCGCCCACCATCCCCAGGCGGATGCGCCGGGGCGTCGCACCTTGTGCGCGAGATGCTTCGATGGTCATCGCGCGCCTCCTTCAGCCCAGGCCCAGGATCTTCTTGTTCTTCGCCTGGTCGACACCGCTCGCGGCGAAGTCGTCGAAGGCGCGGTCGGCCACGCGAATGATGTGGTCGGCGATGAAAGTAGCGCCTTCGCGGGCGCCATCCTCCGGGTGCTTGAGGCAGCACTCCCATTCGAGCACCGCCCAGCCCGGGAAGTCATACGCCGCCATCTTCGAGAAGATGGCCGGGAAGTTCACCTGCCCGTCGCCCAGCGAGCGGAAGCGCCCGGCCCGGTTGACCCACGACTGGAAGCCGCCATACACGCCCTGGCGCCCGGTCGGGTTGAACTCGGCATCCTTCACGTGGAAGATCTTGATGCGGTCGTGGAAGATGTCGATGTACTCGAGGTAGTCGAGCTGCTGCAGCACGAAGTGGCTCGGGTCGTAGAGCAGGCAGGCGCGCTTGTGCTGGTTCACGCGGTCGAGAAACATCTCGTAGGTCACGCCGTCGTGCAGGTCCTCGCCCGGGTGGATCTCGTAGCAGACGTCGACACCGCTCGCGTCGAAGGCATCGAGGATCGGCCGCCAGCGCTTGGCCAGCTCGTCGAAGGCGCTCTCGATCAGGCCGGCGGGCCGAGGCGGCCACGAGTACAGGTAAGGCCAGGCGAGCGCACCCGAGAAGGTGGCGTGTGCGGTGAGGCCGAGGTTTTCCGACGCCTTGGCCGCATAGAGCATCTGCTGCACCGCCCACTGCTGGCGCCGCGCCGGGTTGCCGCGCACCTCGGGTGCGGCGAAGCCGTCGAAGCCTTCGTCGTACGCCGGATGCACCGCAACGAGCTGGCCCTGCAGATGGGTCGACAGTTCGGTGATCTCCAGCCCATGGCGGGCCAAAGTCCCCTTCACTTCCTCGCAGTAGCCCTTGCTTTCGGCGGCCCGTTTCAGGTCGAAGAGGCGCGCGTCCCAGCTCGGGATCTGAACGCCCTTGTAGCCGAGGCCGGCGGCCCAGGCGGCGATCGAGTCGAGCGAGTTGAACGGCGCTTCGTCGCCGGCGAACTGCGCCAGGAAGATGGCGGGGCCCTTGATGGTCTTCATGCGTGTCTCCTTCATTCGCGCCGTGTGTTCGGCGTTGCGGGCCGCATGATCGCGCTCCACATCGATGCCGTCAATCTGGTCAGACCAGATTGACGACGTGTGCCAGGGCGTCATAAGCTCGGCACGCCGACGCCGCCGACCAGCGGCCCGGTACAGTTCTCCTCTGCCGGAGAGGCGCGACGACGCGCATCCGGATCGAAGGAGACACCATGCACATCGCCGCCCACAACTGGATGCGCGCAGAACCCATTCGACGAACCCTCGAACGCATGCGCGCCAACGGGATCGAGGCCCTCGAGATCGCCGGCGAGCCCGCGCAGTACGACACGCGCGAGGTGCGCGCATTGCTCAAGGAGCATGGCGTGCGCTGCTGGGGCGCCGTCACGCTCACCACCGGCGAACGCAACCTCGTCTCGCGCGACGCGGCCCGCCGCGAGGCCACTGTCGACTACATGAAGCGCGTGGTCACCATGACGCGCGAACTCGACGGCGAGATCGTCTCGCTGGTGCCGGCCACCGTGGGCAAGGTCGTCGCCGACGGCACGCCGGAAGAAGAGTGGAAGTGGCTGGTCGAGGGCGTGAAGGAGGTCTACGACCACGCCGTGCGCGCCGGCGTGCGCATCGCCATCGAGCCGCTCAACCGCTTCGAGACCTACCTCATCAACCGCGGCGACCAGGCGCTCGCACTGGCCGATGCCGTCGGCCCCGAGTGCGGCGTGTGCCTCGACGTGTTCCACATGAACATCGAGGAGGTGGACCTCCACGCTGCCTTCCGCCAGGCCGAGGGCCGCATTCACGACGTGCACCTCGCCGACAGCAACCGCTTCGCGCTCGGCATGGGCCACCTCGACTTCGCCGCCATCGTGCAGACGCTGCGCGAGGTCGGCTACGACGGCGCCCTCTCGCTCGAGTTCGTGGCCACCGTCGACCGCACACCGGCCAACCCGTACGGCCCGCAGGTCGAGACGGATCCGATCGACATCTCGCCGCAGCAGAAGCAGTTCCTCATCGACCACGGCTCCCACCTGTTGTCGGACGCGTTCTACAGCTCGCTCTTCACGCGCTCGATGCAGGTGCTGCGCCCGCTGGTCGGGCCACGGTGAGGACACCCACCATGCTCTTCGGCAAGCTCTTCCACACCGGCCTGCGCACCGCCGACCTCGGCGCCAGCGTGCGCTTCTACACCGAGGTGCTGGGCATGGTGCAGGTGGCGCGCCCGCCCTTCGACTTCCCCGGCGCCTGGCTCGCACCCGCACAGCCGGGCGCCGAAGCCACCGTCCACCTCTACGCCGGACAAGCCGCGCAAGAGGCCGACGGATCGGTGCAGACCGGCTCGGGTGCCATCGACCACCTCTCCATCGTGTGCAGCGGCTACCACGCGTTCCGCGCGCAGTTCGAGCGCTACGCCCTGCCCTACCGCGAGAACCTCGTGCCCGACACGCCGCTGTGGCAGCTCTTCGTCTACGACCCGAACGGGGTGCAGCTCGAGCTGACTTTCCATTCGGCGGCCGAGCGCACGGCCACGCCGGTGATCCCCGCGGAGCGGTTGTACCAGCCCCGCGAGCGCTGGTTCCAGCCGGCGGCGTACCGGCAGTTCTCCGACACCTCCAGGAGCGACCATGGAAGGCCTTGAGCAGACCGCCAAGCTGTTGCAGATGATCCGCGAGCGCGGCTTCAAGCCGGGCGACAAGCTGCCGTCGGAGCGCGACCTCGCCGTGGAGTTCAACATGAGTCGCAGCGCGCTGCGCGAAGGGCTGATCCGCCTCGACACGCTGCGCATCATCGAGTGCCGGCCCAAGTCGGGCATCTACCTGCAGCCCTACGGCGCCGAGCGCAGCATCGAGGCGATGGTGCTGTTCGCCGAAACCAACACGCCGCTGTCGGCGGCCGAGGTGGCGCAGTCGGTGGAGCTGCGCAGCGTGCTCGAGACCGAAGCGCTGCGCCTGGCCTGCATGCGCCGCACCGAGGAAGACCTCGACCGCCTGCAGGCCCTGCTCGCCGAGAGCGAAGACATCATCCGGCGCGGCGAAAGCCTCGCCGAGATGGACGCGGAGTTCCACAAGGCCATCGTCGCGGCGACCAAGAACGACGTGCTCCTGCGCTTCATCAACGTGTTCTACCGGATGTCGCGCCAGCGCCGCGAGATCTACTTCGACACGCCGATGCAGAGCAAACGGTCGCACGCCCAGCACCAGCAGCTCTACCGCGCCATCGAGCAGCGCGACGTGGAGGCCGGGCTGCAGATCCTGCGCCGCCATCTGAAGGGCGTGGACGCGTACTTCCGCATGTTCTTCTCCGAAGGCGCCGGCGCCGAACAGGCCTCGGCACCGGTGGCCGGCAACGGCAAGGCGAAGGTCAACAAGCCGAAGCGAGCCGGCGCCGCCGTCGCGTCAAGGCGGTGAGCGACGCCAGGCCACGCGTTCTGCTGACGAACGCGATCCATCCCGAAGCGCACGCGCGGCTCGCCGCATCTGCAGACGTCGTCGTGGCCGCCGACACGGCCGCCGCCACCTTGCGGCAGGCCGCCATCGGCTGCGCGGTGGTGGTGGTGCGGTCGCAGCTCCCCGACGACATCTTCGCGGCGGCACCGTCGCTCATCGGCGTGGTGCGCCATGGCGCCGGCGTCGACATGATCCCGATCGACGACGCGAGCGCGCGCGGCGTCCTCGTGGCCAACGTGCCCGGCGTCAACGCCAATGCCGTCGCCGAGCACGTGCTGCGCAGCATGCTGTCGCTGGCGCGCCGGAGCTCGGAGGTGTCGATCGCGCTGGAGCAAGGCGGCTGGGCCGCCGCGCGTGTCGCAGCAGAGCAAGGGGTCGAACTGCGTGGGCGGACGCTCGGCCTCGTGGGCTTCGGGCATGTGGGGCGGGCCGTGGCCCGCGTCGCGCACCACGGGCTCGGCATGCAGGTGCTCGCGCACAGCCGCACGCCGTGGCACGAGCCCGACCACGTGGCCCCGGCGACGCTCGACGATCTGATGGCACGCAGCGACGTGGTGGTGCTCGCCTGCCCGCTCACGCCGCAGACGCGCGGCCTCGTCGGCGCGCCACAACTCGCCCACATGCGGCGCGGCAGCTGGCTCGTCAACGTGGCGCGTGGCCCGGTCGTCGACGAAGCGGCGTTGCTCGACGCGCTGGCGCGCGGCCACCTGGCCGGTGCCGCACTCGACGTCTTCGACGTGCAGCCCCTGCCCGCCGACCACCCGTTCCGCCACATGCCGCAGGTGCTGGTGACGCCCCACGCCGCTGGCGTCAGCGTGGACAGCATGCGCGCGATGGGGCTGGGCGCAGTGCAGGCCGTCGAGCAACTGCTGCGCGGGGAGTGCCCGGCGACCTGCGTCAACCGGCAGGCACTGCCGGCCTACCTCGCCCGCCTGACGGTCAGGTCGACCCCTTCAGCTTGAACGAACGGACCAGCTCCTGCATCACGACGCTGTCGGCCTTGATGCGGGCGGCGAGGTCCTTCCCGCTGATGAAAGTGGGCTCGACGCCCACTTTCTCGAGCAAGGCGTTGAACTCCTTGTCCTTGGACGCGAGCTCGAGCTGCCTGGCGTAGCGCGCCACGACCGCGGCCGGTGTCTTCGCAGGCGCGAAGATGCCCGTCCAGTCGACGGCGCGGACAGACGCGAACCCCGATTCCTCGAACGTCGGCACATCCGGGAGGAACTTGGAGCGCTTGTCGCCCGACGTGGCGAGCACGCGCGCCGAGCCGTCGCGGTGCATGCGGATCATCTCGCCCAGGCCGCCGATGTACGACACGAGGTGCCCGGCCTGCACGTCCTGCAGCGCCGGAGCCGCCCCCTTGTACGGGATGCCTTCGAGCGTGATGCCGGCGCTGCGCTCGAACATCGAGGCCACGAGGTGCCCCATGGACCCCACGCCGGCGGAGCCGAACTGCCCCTTTGCGGGATTGGCCTTCACCCACGCCACGAACTGGCCGATCGACTTCACGCCCTGCGCTGCCGGCCCGACGACCAGCGCGTACTCCTGCTGGCAGTAGCCGCCAATCGGGATGAGGTCGGTGGCCGGGTCGTAGCTCGGCGACTTGTCCGTCTGCGGCGCGAGCGTCAGCACCCAGCCCGGCCCGAGCAGCAAGTGCGAGCCATCGGCCGGCACTTGCTTCATCGCCTGGACCGCGATGCGGCCCGCAGCGCCCGGGCGGTTCTCCACGATCATCATCGAGCCGTCGGCCCGGCGGATGGCCTCGGCCAGCGCGCGCGCCTGCACATCCGCCGGCCCACCTGCGGCCGAACCGACGATGAAGCGCGCGGTGCGTTGGTCGCCCTGGGCCAAGGCGGGGCCGCTGCGCAGCAGGGCCGGAAGCGCCGCAGCGGCGGCGAACTGGAGACAGGTTCTTCGTTTCAGCATGCAAGCCTCGCTCAGGTTGAGGCGTCAGATGACGCGTTCGCGTTTCAGCCGCTCGACGTCGGCATCGCTGTAGCCCAGCAGATCCCGGTAGACGGCGTGGTTGTGCTCGCCCAGCATGGGCGCGGGGCGGTCGAAGCCGACCGTCGATCCCGACATCACGATCGGCAGGCCTCCGATCAAGGCCTCGTCGTTCGTGCCATGGATCGGATGCTGGGCGGCCTGGATCTCCCCGCGCGCCAAGAGGCGCGGATCGCTCACCGCTTCATGCGGCGTGCGCACCGGCCCGGCAGGCACGCCGTGCTCGGCGAGTCGATCGAGGACGGCTTGCGTGGTGAGGCCGCCCGCCCAGGCGCGCATCTGGTCGTACAGCGCCCCCGAATGCGCGACCCGTGCATCGCGCGTCGTGAAGCGTGGGTCTTTCACCAGTTCGGTCCGACCCATCGCGCGGAACATGCCGCCCACGAACGCATCGGTCGGCGCGCAGATGGCCACGTGGCCGTCGGCCGTGGCGAACACGCCGAAGGCACCCAGCCGCGGCAGCACGTTGCCGGTGCGGGTCTCCTGCCCGCTTCGCTGCAGCAGCTCGAAGGGTTCGCAGGCGACCAGCGAAGTCAAGGCCCCGAGCAGCGACACGTCGACGTGCTGCCCACGGCCCGTCGCCTCCGCCTGGCGCAGGGCGGCCAGCGTGCCGATCACCGCGAAAAGCGGCGCGCTCAGGTCGCCGAAGGGCACGCCCACGCGCATCGGCGGCGCACCGGCCTCGCCCGAGGTCATCATCATCCCGCTCATGGCCTGCACGATGGTGTCCATCGCCTTGTTCTGCGTGCCCGTCGCGTTGGCACCGAAGCCGCTGATGGAGGTGTAGACGAGGCGCGGGTTGATCGCCGAGGCGGCGGCATAGCCGATGCCGATGCGGTCGGCCGTGCCGGCGCTGAAGTTCTCGACCAGCACGTTGGCATGGCGCACGAGGTCGGCGAACACGGCTGCGGCGCCGGGCACCTTGAGGTCCAGCGTGATGGCGTCCTTGTTGCGCGCGCGCTCGATGATGGCGAGCGAGACGTCGTCCTCGCGCTCTTTCACCAGCTTCACCCCGTCGGCGCCGAGGTAGGGCGCGTTCGCACGCGCGGTGTCGGGCGCGCGTGGGTTCTCGACCTTGATCACACGAGCGCCCAGGCCGGCGAGCAACAGCGTGGCGTAGGGCCCGGCGAGCGCGGTGGTGAAGTCGAGCACCGTGATGCCCTCCAGCGGGCGGGGCTGCTTGTCTGGCGAAGGCGCCATGGGAATCCTTGAACGCAAAGCGAACGTGAAGGTCAGAAGTTCTGGACGATGCCCAGGTCGACCGAGGTGCGGCGCACGCCGAACTGCGGCGCCGTGCGGGTGACGTCGGTGTAGATGTACGAACGTTTGGACAGGTCGTAGCGGTAGCCGAGCGAGCTCTGGTTGTCGCGCGAGGTCTGGCCCTCGAACTTCTTGCTCGCACGGCCGATCCGCCCCGAGCCGCCCGGCAGGGGCACGATCGCCGAGACGCCATAGGCCTTGATCGCCGCCCCGGCCGGGGCCGGGCCGTTGCCCAGGCCGGTCACGTTGTCAGGGTCGATGCCGGGAAGCGGGTCCTGGCGCGACACCGTGCCCAGCAGGCGCAGCAAGCCGAAGTCGTAGCTGCCGGCGACCTGCACGTAGTCGCTCCCCTGGGCGCTGCGCTCGAAGCCGGCGAAGGCGGTGAAGGCGCTTTGCTGGTAGTCGAATGCGAGGCTCACCGGGCGCTTCGGCGTGGGCAGGGTCTCGCGCGGCTGCAGGCTCACGGCGACCAGCAATCCGCCGAGGCGCGGGGAGTCGTAGAAGATGCCGTTGGACCAGCGACCGCTGCCCGCGCCGGCCGGCTGCGACAGGTCCGAGTAGTAGTTGGCCGTCTGGTAGAGCTGCACCGTGGCCACGGTCTTGAGGGCCCAGGGATCGTAGAAACCGTTGTACCACTGCACCGCCGTCATGGCACGGCCGAGGCGCAGTGCACCGAAGCGCTTGCTGGCCAGGCCGACGGTCGACTCACCCTGCCAGGGCGGGCGGTTGGTGCGCTCCCAGCCGCCCGTGTCCGGGTCGAAGCGCATCTCGGCACGGAAGGTCGCGCTCAGGTCCTCGCCGAGCGCTTCGACACCGCGAAAGCCGAGCCGGTTGCCGCCCTGCGGGTCCACGGCCCAGCCGCGGTCGCTGCGGTGGGTGATGGCCACGTCGAGGGAGCCATAGAGGACCACCGACCCGCTCTGCGCCGCAGCGCCTGCGGCAGCGAAACACGAGCCGATGAGAACAGGAACACAGGGCCGCATGAACATCGATCGTCTCCAATAGTTATGTTTACGAACGGTTCACAGTATTAACTTTGAAGGCGGCAAGAACAAGCGGCGGTGTGCGATTTCGACTGCGTGGTTTCCCTCAAGCGCGGGCGACGTTCGCACGGGCGGCCGGGTTCACCGCGGCCCGCCGCGGCGCAGGCCGTCCAGGAACGACGTGACCTGGGCCGCCGCCAGCTCGCGGCCGTCGGTGCCCTGCGCAAAGTTGTCGAGGGCGAGGCGCAACACGGGAATGCCGGCCGACTCCAGCGTGCGCAACACGAGCGGGTCTGCGTCGTCGATCGCCACCGCGGCGTCGACCCGGTGGGTCCTCGCCTCGCGCAGGTGCCACGCCCCGGCCCAGGTCGGCATGCGCAGCTCGTCGCCCATGGTCACGAAACGCGCGGCGAGCGCCCGCAGCGGCGACTGGTCGTCGCGCCAGTAGCGCAGGTAGCCGTCGGCCGCGAGCGCGAGGTACATCGACCAGACGAAGACCGCCCCGTGGCTCGCCTCCCAGCGCTGGTAGAAGCCCATGTCGCTCCACAGCCCGCGCCCCACCCACATGAGGCGCAGCTGCTCGCCGGCGCAGGCGGCCTCGCCCGCCTCGGCACGGGTGCGCACCTCCTCGTACAAGGTGCGTGCGGCATCGCGGCCCCACGCGGTGCCGCGGTGCCACTGCGGGACCATCGTGGCCGGCATCGTGTCGACGATGCCCACCGGCGCGCGCGGGCACGAGGCGACCAGGTCGCGCGTGAGGCGGTAATAGTCCTCCTGCTCGTTGACGAGCTGCATCACCTCGACGAACCGGGCTTCGTCGAAGCGCCGTCCCGTCGTGCGCTGCAGCCGCTCGATCACCGCCGAGAACTCGCGTTCGATCAGGTCCAGCCTCGGCCGCTCGAGCAGCTCGTCCCATTCATGCGGCAGCCGCGACCACCATTCGAGCGGCAGGTCGAGGCGCGTGTCGACCGTGCGGTCGAACACGCACAGCTCGGCCCCGGTGTGGCGCGCCCAGGCGCTGTGGATGCCTCGCGTGGCCGGCGTGCCGGAAAAGGCCATCAGCCACTGCGGCTGCGGCAGCCCGCCCCAGGGGGCAAGCTCCGGGTCCTCGTCGAAGGCCGCGGCGAGCCCCTGCGCGCTGTACGGCTCGGCATCGGTCGGGTAGCCGTGCACACGCAGAAGGTCGAGGTAGCGGCCCGACTGCTGCTTCGCCGCCACGATGGACGCCCACCATTGGTTGACGACGAAGGGAATGTCGAGCGCCCGCAGCAGCTCCTGCGGCGCATCGGCATTGACCACGGCAAACGGTTCCCCATCGAGCGCGCGGCGTCGCACCGACTGGAACCAGTCGCGTTGGTGGCGGCCGAAGTCGGCCACCGCCTGCAGCGACTTGCGGCTGCGCTGCTCGTGTGGTGGCGGCTTGGGCGAAGCCGCGGAGCCCCGCGGGCCGGTGCCTTTGGCACGTGCGGCCGCCGGCCGCGCGGGCATTGCCGCTTCGGCGGACAAGGCCCGACGCAGGGTCTTCAGGAGGGGCGCCGAGGCCAGCAGGTCGAGCGGCACGAATCCGATGCCCGCCCGCTTGCATTCCTCGACGAGACATGGGCGCAGCCAGGCCTGGGCCTCGTCGCCATCGCAGCGCAGGTGCAGCAGGCGCGTCGCACCTGCCTCGCGAGCGCGGTCCACGCTCCAGCGCGCCCGCGCCTGTGGGTCGACGGCGCCGGGCTGCACCGCACGCCGCGCCAGCACCTCCCAGGGCCAGGGGTCGGCGTCTTGCACCGCGCAGCCGAGCGGGTCGTCGTCGAGCGCCGAATCGTCGGCGACGACCTGTCGGCCCAGCTTCTCCAGCACCTCCAGCGCGCCCTCCGACGCCTCGAGCACACCGGCGACGAAGACACGCTCGCCTTCCAGCACCGGTGCCTGCGGGGCGACCTCGAGCCACGCCTGGAGCAGGGAGAGATGCTCCTCCTGATCGAGCACACCGCCCGCACGGCGCGCCGCGTGCCAATCGCTCGCGGCGATGCGGGCATCGCGGCGCATGCGCCAACCGTCGAGCTGCCGGAGCAGGCCACGCTGGCGGTCGTCGACCGTGATCGCCGTGGCGAGGTCGGTCGGTGTCACGCTGATGCCGCCACAAGAGGCCAGCCACGCTGCGAGCTCGGCCAAGCGCTCGCGGTTGTAGCGCACGAGCGCCGCGTCGCGTGGCCGCAGCAGGTCCACGCCGTGCAGCGGCCGGGCCGGCATCTCGCCGCAGCGCATCAGCTCGCGCAGGATGGCGAACAGCCGCGCCCCGGCCGCATCGTGCGTCGACACCAGCACCGGCTGGCCGGCCGGCGCTGCCAGCACGGCCGCCAGCCGCGCGCGCCCCTGGGCATCGAGCTCGACCTGTGGCAACGCAGACGTCGAAGCGTCCACGGGCGCAAGCGCCACCGGGCTCATGCCGCTCGCCCGCACCAATGCCAGCGGCAATCCCTCGCCGAGCGTGCGAACGACCGGCCGGCCCTGCCGAACGAGCTGTCGCGTTCGCTCGTCTGCGTCGCGGCTGGCTTCGCGCAAACGCGCGGCGGGGTGATCCTTCATGACGGCAACGCTCCTTTCACATTAGTTCACATTATGAACTGTCTGTGTTTTGAACGTCAGACGCCTTGCACGCCGCCGGCCACGACATGGCGAAACTATGATGCGTGCGGCCCCTCTTTCGCCAAGCACCTTCTTCCCGAGCCCACCCATGCCGCGCAACAGCCCTCCCCCCGCCCCGCCACGCCTTCCGGGTGGCCTGCAGCCGGGGGTCCTGGAGGAAAACATCAGCTACCTGACCCGCGTCGTGCGCAGCGCGGCCCAGCAGTCCGCCCCGGATCACCTGGGCAAGTTCGAACTGCTGGGTGGGCAGTTGACCGCCATGGCGCTCATCGCCGCGAACGAGGGCGTGTCGCAGAACGACCTCGCGCAGGCCATGCAGATGACGAAGTCGCAGATGACGGTGCTGGTGCAGGACCTCGTCGTGCGAGAGATCGTCGACCGCACGCCGTCGGCCACCGACCGCCGCTACAACGCCCTGACCCTCACGGCCAAGGGCACGCGCCTGTGGAAGCGGGTGCGCGAGGGCCTGGTGGCCCACAGTGAAAGCGTGCTCTCCGTGCTGGAGCCGGTGGAACGCAAGGAGCTGGTCCGCCTGCTGCAGAAGCTGACGGCGGCGCACCTCGGCCAAGGCGCGCCGACCGCCGACGACACACCCGAGTGACGCCGAAAGGCGGCCCGGGTGCTGCCGCCATCTCGGGTCATCGGCAACGCACGCCGTGCGGCAGCAGCCGCCCGATCGACACGATGTCGCGCATCTCGATCAGGCCGTCCTGGTCGAGGTCGGCGTGGCGCAGGTAGCCGGCGTCACCCGCGCGCTTCCAGAGCGACGACATCGCAGCCGACACATCGGCGCAGGTGAGTTGGCCGTCACCGTCCACGTCGCCCGGCACGTAGGGTTCGATGTCGTACGCGTACAGCTTCACGCCCGTGCCCTCCTCGGGGCTGCCCGCCTGCGCGGCGACGAAGCCGCCGACCGAGCCCTGCCGCTGGCTGATCGCGTTGTTGGCGTCGCGGTTCGGCGTGATGCCATCGGCCACTTCGCGGAGCACGTGGTGCTGGCCGGCGCCCCGGCTGGTGTACTGGAACAGCTTCAACTCGCCGGTCCTCGGGTCGATGGGCGTGTTGAACCACACCGCCTGGTCCAGCACGCGCTCGGCGATCTGTGAACCCTCCTGGCCGTTGGTCTGCCGGGTGATCAGCGAATGCAGGCCACCCACCACCGTGCCGGGCGCGCCATTGCCGCGGAACATGACGTGCGGGTAGACGTTGCTGCCGTGGATGAAGCTTTGCAGCGTGTGCCCTTCCCACGCCGCATACGGCCCTGCAGCAGGGCTCTTCGAGGCCTCGACGATGAACTTGTGGTTGTCCTGCGCCAGCACCGGCTCGCTCGCCGGGGCATTCACATTGCGCACGGGCAGCAGCGTGTCACCGCGCAGCACGACCGGCGTGCGCGACAGTGACTCGGGCGAGGTCGTCGACGCGGGTTTGCTCCGGTTGGTGAGAACGTGGGTGCGGGTCTCGCCACCGTCATGGGGCGCCGTCGCCGCAGAGGCCACCATGTAGGTCCTGCCCGGCTCGAAGCGCTTGACGAGGCGCCAGGCCTTCTCGGTCGAGGCGTCCTTGGCGAACCGGAGACCCGCCGGCCCGGAGATGCGGTCGTTCGGCGCGAGGATGAGCGTCTCGCGACCGTGCCGGGGCACGGCCTTCATGTCGCTCGCGCCCGAAAGACGCGCCATGCCGTCGGCCGCGTAGTAGGTCTTGTACTGCCTGAACCTGGTGTGGCCGTCGCTGAAGCGCACTTCCGCGTACGACAGGGGCGCTGCCAGCGAGTTGGGCGCGTCCATCCACGAGACGGTCATGTGCCCGAAGGACAGCACGAAGGTCGCGGTGTTCTCCACGCCCACGTCGCGGTAGGCCGCCGCGGGCGCAGGGCCTCGGGCCGTCACCGTCACGTGGCAGGGCTTGCCAGGTGACACGGCGCAGTCCGGCGGGTTGTACTTCATGCTTTCGACGGCGAAGCCTGGCGGCAGCGAGACGTTTTCCGGGCCGAAGGCGACGCGCGTCGTGCCCACCGGCACGTGGATGTCGAGCAGCGCCCGGGCATTCCGGCCGCCCCAGGTGCGGGCCTTGAAGTGCTCTCCGCCGTACTTGAAGCTCGCCTTCACGCCGTTCGGCGGCAGGCCGGCGTCGATGAGGTACTGCTCCGGGTTCACCGTCGCCCAGTACGCTTCCTTCGGCTGGCCGACGGCCGACCACGGGTAGCCATTGGTGTGGTAGCCCGGGTCGGTCATGCCCCACCAGGTGACACGGTGCACCCCGGCCTTGTAGTGCGGGTGGCGACCGCCGGGGCCCGCGGCGTACTCCTTCATCAGGCTGAAGAGCTTGGCGTACTGCACGCCCTGCTCCAGGAACAGCGCGTTCATCTCGGGGCCGTTCTGGATGCGCTGGGCCTTGTCGAGTCCGAGCGTGGGGGCGAGGTCGAGCTCGGTGAGGTCGACGTCCACGCCGATGTCGAGGTAGGTCCGGATGGTCCGCTCGAAGGCATCGATGTTGAGCCGCATGTCCCAGTGCCCCTGCGTGCCGATCACGTCGACCAGCGGCCGCGGCTTGCCCTTGGCATCGAGCAGGATGCGGCCGCGGCCGGCGGCCGACTCGGCGGCGTAGCGTTCGTTGAACTCCTTCACCATCGCGGCGATCGCGTTGGCCTTGGAGGCCCGCTCGTCGTCGTTGAAGTCGTTGTAGTTCAGGAGCGCCGTGGTGTTCTGGCGGGCGTGGAAGAAGGCGTCGTACATGTAGTCCCAGCTCTTCCCTCCCTTCGAGTAGGCCTGGGCCCAGCGTGAAGGCCGCTCCTCCGGGTTGTAGCCGGTGCGCAGCGCATTGCGCCAGTCGGCGGGGTTCTCGGGGTTGTCCTTGAACGCTTCGTTGACGACGTCCCAGGCGTAGACCTTCTGCGATGCCCGGTCGAAATGGCCGGCCACGACGCGGATGTAGTACTCCAGGCTCGTCTTCGCCATGGCGTTGTCCCACGGGGTTTCCCAGCCGCCGTTGGGCGTCAGCACGTTGGCGGCGGGCCACTGGGACGACTGGTTGTGCCACAGCAGCGTGTGGCCGGTGACCTTCACGCCGCGCGCATTGGCGGCCGCGATGTCCACGTTGATGCCCGTCGTGAAGTTGGTCAGGAAGTTCGGCGCCGGGTCGTTGATGCCGCCGTTCCAGAAGTCGGGCTTCATCGCGTTGCTGGGCGTCACCGCGTTGAAGTGCTTCACGGTCATGGCGGCGAACGAGTCTTCGCCAGGCACCACGGTCGGCGCGAAGTTGGCCGCGTTGAGGTTGGTGCTGCCGATCTGGAAGTAGTGCTTGTAGACGTCTTTCAGCGCCGGCCACTGCGCCGGGTTCGTGGGCCGGTCGGCGGCGAGCGCACCGCTCGCCATCGTCAAGGCTGCAGGCAGGGCCACGAGGCTCCTGAGGATCAGGTTGCTGGACTTCATTCCCATCCTTTCAATGAACACGGTTTCAATAGAACCAGCGCAGCGGCACGAGCACCGTCTGCGGGAAGAGCACCATGAGAAACAGCACCGCGAACTGGGCGGCCATGAAGGGCAGCACCCCGCGCGTGACTTCGTCCATCTTCATGCGGCCGACACCGGCCACCACATTGAGGACGGTGCCCACCGGCGGCGTGACCAGGCCGATGGAGTTGTTGATGATGAAGAGCACGCCGAAGTACACGGGGTCGATGCCCGCGGCCTTGACGAGCGGCATCAGCACCGGCGTGAGGATCAGGATCGTGGGCGTCATGTCCATCGCCGTGCCCACCAGCATCACGAGCAGCATGATCGCGATCAGCAGCAGCGTCTGGTTGTCCAGCAGCGGGCGCAGCAGGTCCACCACCTGCGCGGGCAGGTTGGCCACCGTGATGAGCCAGGCCGACACCATCGCCGAGGCCACCAGGAACATCACCACTGCCGTGGTCCGGGCCGCCGTGACGAAGACGCGCACCAGCGCCTGAAGCGTCAGCTCGCGGTACACCACCGTCGTGACGAAGAGCGCATAGACGGCCGCGACGACCGCCGCTTCGGTGGGCGTGAACACGCCCATGCGCAGGCCCACCAGGATGAAGACGGGCAGCAGCAGCGCCCACACCGCCTCGCGTGCCGCCGTCCACACTTCCGCGCGCGTCTTGCGCGGGGGAAGCGTCAGCGTCTCCTTACGGCCCACCCACCACCAGGTGAGTGCCAGGGCCAGCCCGATCATGATGCCGGGCACGATGCCGGCGAGGAAGAGCTTGCTGATCGAGACGTTGGCCGCCACGCCGAAGATCACGAAGCCGATGCTCGGCGGAATGATCGGGCCGATGACACCCGAGGCCGCGATCAGCCCGCCCGACACCTGCTTCTTGTGCCCGGCTGCGATCATCATCGGCAGCAGCAGCGCGGTCAGCGCCGCCGCGTCGGCCACGGCCGAGCCTGAGAGTGCCGACAGCAGGCAGGCCGCGAGGATCACCACGTAGCCCAGCCCGCCCTTCACGTGGCCCACGAGCGCCAGCGCGAAGTTGACGATGCGCTGCGACAACCCGCCCACGTTCATGATCTCTCCGGCGAGCATGAAGAACGGCACCGCCAGCAGCGGGAAGCTGTCGGCACCGTTGATGAAGTTCTGCGCGAGGATCTGCGCATCGAAGAGGCCCAGGTGCCACATCAGCGCCACACCGCTCGCGAGCAGCGCGTAGGCGATGGGGATGCCCAGCGCCATCGCGCCGATCAGGCTGCCGAGGAAGATGAAGACGGTCATGGCCGTGTGCCCCGCGGTCCGTCGCCCGGCTGCGCATCGTGGTGCGCCAGGTTGGCCTGCAAGGCTTCGAGCTCGGCCTGCTCTTCCGATTCCTTGACGGCCACCAGCTCGCCCTCTTGCAATTGGCCGGTCAGCAGCCGCGCGAGCCGCAACAGCAGCAAGAGCCCCGCGCAGACCGAGAAGACCACGCCCGATGCGTAGAAGGCAGCCACCGGAGCACCGGTGACCGGCGCGGCCACGTCCATGTTCAGACGGGCCTGCTGCCAGCTGCCCTGGAGGAACAGCCAGGTCACGTACAGCATGAGCAGGTGGCCCACCAGCAGGCAGGCCTTCTTGCCCGCCACCGGCAGGCGCGACACCAGCATGTCGGTGCCCAGATGGCCACCTTCCTTGAGCGCCACCACGGCGCCCATGAAGCACAGCCAGACGAACAGCCAGCGCGCGACTTCTTCGCTGACCGCGATGCCGGAGTTGAAGGCATAGCGCAGCACGACGTTGCCGAACACCAGCACCACCATCACCGCGAGCGCCGCGGCGATCAGCAGATCGATCGCGCGGCAGAAGCGCTCGATGGCCACGTCAAGCACGCTCACAACCGCGCCCCCTGCAGCAGGCCGCGCTCGGCCAGGTTGGCGATGAGGGCCCGCAGCCCGAAGCGCCAGGGCGGCGCAGCCTCGCTGTGCGTCACCCGGTTCTGCAGGCCGCCCAGCCAGCGGCTGTGGATGGTGACCACGTCGCCCAGCTTGTGGGTGAAGCCGCCGCCGGGCTGGTCGCGGTCTTCGGTAGGCGCGAAGAGCGTGCCGAGGAACAGCATGAAACCGTCGGGGTACTGGTGGCAGGCGGTCGTCTGCGCCACCAGGTCGACCGGATCGCGGCTGATACTGGCCATGGTGTTGATGCCGCGCAGCGTGAAGCCATCGGCGCCGCTCACGTGCAGGTGCACGGTCTCGCGGCGCAACTCGTCGAGGCCGAAGCCGTCGTCGAACAATCGGATGAATGGGCCGATGGCGCAGGACGCGTTGTTGTCCTTGGCCTTGCCGAGCAGCAGTGCGCTGCGGCCTTCGATGTCGCGCAGGTTGACGTCGTTGCCGAGCGCGGCGCCGACGATGCCGCCGCGGCTGTTGACGGCCAGCACGACCTCGGGCTCGGGGTTGTTCCAGGCGGAGTCGGCGCGGATGCCGATGTCCTGGCCATGCCCCACCGCGGCGAGCACCGGCGCCTTGGTGAAGACCTCGGCATCGGGCCCGATGCCGACCTCCAGGTACTGCGACCACAGCTTCTTCTGCTGCAGCAGCTCCTTGAGCGCCTGCGCCTGCGGCGAGCCGGGGCGGATGTCGGACAGGCTGTCGCCGATCAGCGCGGTGACCTGGGTGCGCAGCCCGTCGGCGCGACTCGCGTCGCCGCCCGCCTGCTCCTCGATCACACGCTCGATCATGCTGGCAGCGAAGGTCACGCCGGCGGCCTTGACCACCTGCAGGTCGCAAGGCGCCAACAGCCGCGGCATGCTGTTGTCACTCCCATCGCCCTGGCTGTTGTCGAGCAGCGCATCGACCGTGCACACGAACTCGCCGGCCACGGCGCGCACGGCCTGCGACGGCGCGTCGGTTTCGAGCAGCGTGCTCATGGTGGCGAAGTGCCGGCTCAGGTCGAACACACCTTCGGGGCGCAGCACCACCACGGCCGGGCCGGCCGGCGTGCCGGGCCGCCAGACACGGGCCACCAGCGTGCCGGCCAGGCCGTCTTGGGGCAGCACGGGGTGCAGGCCATCGGTGCGCTCGGGCAAGGCGGTCGTGGTGGCAGTCATTCAGTTTCCTCAGGCGTCGTCAGTGGTTGTGGCGCGGGGTGCGTTCGGCGATGCGGCGGTACTTCAGCGCCATGTCGAGCGTGGCGCCGTCCACCAGCTGGCCGGTGTGGCTTCGGTACATCTCTTCCCAGGGCGACTGGCTCGGCGGCACGGCCGGGGCCGGCAGCTCGCGCTTGCGGCGCGCGATCTCGTCGACCGGCACCAGCGCGTCGCAGCGGCCGGCCTGCAGGTCGATGCGGATCACGTCGCCTGTCTGCAGCCAGCTCAAGCCACCGCCGGCAGCGCTCTCGGGCGACACGTTCAGGATGGACGGGCTGTCGGCCGTGCCCGACTGGCGGCCGTCGCCGAGCGTGGGCAGCGCGAGGATGCCGCGCTGGATCAGCGCATCGGGCGGCTGCATGTTGACCACCTCGGCCGAGCCCGGCCAGCCGATGGGGCCCGCGCCGCGCATCACCAGGATGCAGCCTTCGTCGATCTCGAGCGCCGGGTCGTTGATGCGGGCGTGGTAGTCGTCGGCGCCGTCGAAGACCACGGCACGCGCCTCGAACACGCCCTCGTGCCCCGGCCGGCTCAGATAGCGCTCGCGGAAGCGCTGCGAGATCACCGAGGTCTTCATGATCCCGAAGTCGAACAGGTTGCCGCGCAGCACCAGGAAGCCGGCCTTGTGCATGAGCGGTGCGTCGAACGGCCGGATCACCTCGCGATCGGTCGGCGCACGGCCCTCGATGTTCTGCGCCACCGTCTTGCCGGTGACGCTCGCGCAGTCGCCATGCAGCACGCCGGCCTGCTGCAGCTCCCACATCAGCGCCGGCACGCCGCCGGCGCGGAAGAAGCGTTCGCCGAGGAACCGGCCGGCGGGCTGCATGTCCAGCAGCAGCGGCAGGTCGTAGGCGTGCTCGGTCCAGTCTTCGGGTCGCAGCTCCACGCCGGCATGGCGCGCCATCGCCATGATGTGGACCTGCGCGTTTGTGGAGCCGCCCGCCACGCTCACGAGCGCCAGCGCGTTGAGAAAACTCTCGCGCGTCAGGATGCGTGAGGGCCGCAGGTCCTCGAAGGCCATGCCGACGATGCGCCGGCCGGTTTCGTAGGCCATCTGGCCACGCTCGCGGTACGGCGCGGGAATGGCGGCACAGCCCGGCAGCGACAAGCCCAGCACCTCCGCCACGGCATTCATCGTGGAGGCCGTGCCCATGGTGTTGCAGTGGCCGGCCGAAGGCGCGCTGCTGCAGGCGCGCTGCATGAACTCTTCTTCGTCGATCTGGCCGGCCGCCAGTTGTCGGCGGCTGCGCCAGATCACCGTGCCCGAGCCCACCAGTTCACCGTCGTGCCAGCCATCCAGCATCGGCCCGCCCGACAGCACGATGGCCGGGATGTCGACGGTCGACGCGGCCATGATGCCGGCCGGCGTGGTCTTGTCGCAGCCGGTGGTGAGCACCACCGCATCGATCGGGTAGCCGTAGAGGATCTCCACCAACCCCATGTAGGCGAGGTTGCGGTCCAGCGCTGCACTCGGGCGGCGGCAGTTCTCGAAGATCGGGTGCACCGGGAATTCCATCGGAATGCCGCCGGCGTCGCGGATGCCGTCTCGCACGCGGCGCGACAGCTCGAGGTGGATGCGGTTGCACGGCGACAGGTCGCTGCCCGTCTGTGCGATGCCGATGATGGGCCGGCCCGAGCGCAGCTCTTCGGGTGTCAGTCCGTAGTTCATGAAGCGCTCGAGGTAGAGCGCCGTCATGTCGGAACGCTGGGGGTCGGCAAACCATTCGCGCGAGCGAAAGCGCCGGCCGGCTCGGTGGTCCATGGCCGTCGTCGGGGAAAGAAGATGAATGGAAGGCGGCGGCGCCGCCTTCGCGAGGGCGAGAGCTACTTCGCGGCGGTCGCGCCGCTGCGCACCTTGGCGAGCTCGGCGTTCAGCTCGGCGGTCGTGTCTTCGCCGAACTCCTTGCTGAACTTGGCGAGCACCGGCTGCAGCTTGCTGCGCATCCTGGCCTGCTCGGCCGCGGGCAGCTCGGTGATCTGCATGCCGGCCTTCTTCAGGTCGGCCAGGGCCGTGTCGGAGAACGCGCGGATGGTCTTGCGCTCGAAGAGCGTTGCTTCGCGCGCCGCGTCCTGCACGATCTTGCGTTCGTCGGCCGAGAGGCCGTCCCAGGTCTTCTTCGACAGCAGCAGCACCCACGCGCTGTACATGTGCCGCGACAGCACCATGTGCTTCTGCACTTCGTAGAACTTGCTGGCGAGGATGGTGGCCGCCGGGTTCTCCTGCCCGTCGACCGCCGCCTGCTCCATCGCGGTGTAGAGCTCGGTGAAGGGCATGGGCGTGGCGTTGGCGCCAAGTGCGTTGAAGGTGTCAAGAAACAGCGGGCTCTGGATGACGCGCAGCTTCAGGCCGCTCAGGTCGTCGGCCTTCTGCACCGGGCGGCGCGAGTTGGTGACGTGGCGGAAGCCGTTCTCCCAGAAGCCGAGGCCGATGAGCCCCTTGTCGGGCAGCGTGGCGAGCAGCTTCTGGCCGAAGGGGCCGTCGAGCACCGCGTCGGCTTCCTTCTCGTTGTTGAAGGTCAGCGGCAGGTTCAGCACGCCGAAGGGCTTGACCAGCGAGACCAGCGTGGAGCTGTCGGGGATGGTCATCTCCAGCGTGCCGCCGCGAAGGGCCGAGGTCATGCTGATGTCGTTGCCGAGGGAGCCGCTGGTGTAGACCCGCGCGGTGATCTTGCCGCCGCTCTTGGCGGCCAGCTGATCGGCGAAGAACTTGAGCGCCTTCGCCTGCGGATGCTCTTCGTTGAGGCCCGTGCCGATCTTGAACACGTGCTCCTTGACCTGCGCCGACGCCGGGCCGACCAGTGCCGCCAGCAGGGCTGCGGCCACGCCAAGTGATCTGATTTTCATGATGTCTCCGAAATGATGAAGTGCGAGCTGCAGGCACCCTGCCTCGCGTGCCGGCCCTCTGTGGAGCCGATCAGTGGAGCTGAAGGCTAGGTGAGCCCCCAGGCACGGTCCACTGACTTTTTCGCTAGCATCCATTCCAAATGCTGATGAGTCCGGACAAGCCCCCTGGGAAACCCTTGACGCTGGCGCAGGTCTCGCGCCTGCGCTTCCGGCATCTGCAGTTCCTCGACATCCTGGGCAAGACGCGCAACCTGCGCCTGACGGCCGAGCAGATGCACATCACGCAGCCGGCGGCGACCAAGGTGCTGATGGACATCGAGGAGATGCTGGAGTCGACGCTGTTCGATCGCCTGCCGCGCGGCATGCGGCCGAATGAACTCGGGCTCTTCACCTTGCGCTATGCGCACGCGGCGCTCGATGGGCATCGCAAGTTCGTCGACGAGTTCAGCACGCTCAAGCAAGGCGGCCATGGGCACCTGTCGATCGGCGCCATCTCGGGCTCGGCGGCGCACCTCTTGATCGCCGCGGTGGCCGAGCTGCAGCGCCTGCGGCCGCTGCTGGTGGTCAAGGTGCTGGAGCAGAGCAGCGACCAGCTCATCGTGTGGCTGGCCGAACGCAAGATCGACGTGATGATCGGCCGCTTCACCGACGAATCGCAGCGCGCCCAGTTCCAGTACGAGAAGCTCGCCGGTGAGACCTTGCACGTCACCGCCGGCGTGCACCACCCGCTGCGCGGGCCCAATGCCCCCGGGCTGCTCGAGCTCTCGCACTGGCCGTGGATCCTCTACCCGCCGTCCACCGCGCTGCGCAGGGTGTCCGACGACATCTTCAGCCGCACCGGCCTCGCCCTCACCTCCGGCATCGTCGAGACGCCGTCGTTCCTGTTTGCGCTCGAGCTGATGCAGAGCACCAACATGCTGTCGCTGCAGCCCGCGGCGCTGGTCGACAAGTACGTGCGGCGCGGCCTGCTGACCCACATCGCGGCCGACCTCCCCGATCGCATGCCCGACTTCGGCCTGATCACGCTGCAGGGCGAGCCGCCCAACAGCGCCGTGCAGGCGTTCATGGACGTGATCCGCGGCCTGGCCGACCCGTCGGTCGAGGGCGTGGAGGCCGAGCGACGCGCGCGCTAGCCGGGCCGCCGCCGCTTGCGGCCCGGGGCAGGCGCCTGCCCGATGTCGGCGAAGAACTCATAGAGCTGCTGGGCGGCCGGCGCCAGGGTGCGGCCGCGCTTGCGGATGAGGCCGACCACGCGGGTGACCTCGGGCTCGACGAGCGGCACGCTCACCAGCACCGGGTGGTTCTTCGCCGGCATCGCGAGCGAGGGCACGGCCGCCACGCCCAGCCCCGCTTCCACCAGGCCCAGCAGCGTCGTGACGTGCTGGGCCTCATACAAGCCCTGGGGCCGGTCGCCCTGCCCGGCCAGCGCCTGGTCCATCAGCAGGCGGTTGCCGGAGGCCCGGCTCACGGTGATGAAGTCGTGCGCCGAGAGGTCGCGCCAGGTTACCTTGCGCTTCGTCGCCAAGGGGTGGTCGCGGCGGCACGCGGCCACGAAGCGCTCTTCGAGCAGCGGCTCGAAAGCGATGTCGGCTTCCTGGCCGCCGATGAAGTTGAGGCCGAAGTCGGCCTCGTTGCGTGACACCGCCGCCAGCACTTCGTTCGCGCTGGCATCGAACACCTTCACCCGGATCTTCGGGTAGCGGTCGCGGTAGCGCTTGATGACCTGCGACAGGTAGTAGTAGACGGTGGAAGGCACGCAGGCGATCGTCACCTCGCCCATGCGCGTGGCGGCGATGCCCTTGATGCCGAGCAGCGTGGCGTCGAGTTCGTCGAGCATCGCCTGCACCTTGCGGGCGAAGTCGCGACCCACCGCGGTGAGGCTCACGCGGCGCGTGGTCCGCTCGAGCAGCTTGACGCCGAGCGCTTCTTCCAGCTTCTCGATGCGCCGGCTGAACGCGGGCTGCGAGATGTTGACCGCCTCGGCGGCCAGCCGGAAGTTGGACAGCTCGGCCACGGCACGAAAGGCCTGCAGGTCATTGAGGTCGAAGTTCAGGGCCATCTCCCGTTCTCCTGCCACGGTGTTTGCAGGTGCCGATTATTGCGCCACATCGATCAATCCATCAGAACAATGCAATTCACAGACAGGGTCTCGCTGCGGATCATTCCGCCATGTCTTCCATCACCCTGCCCTGTGTCCTGATGCGCGCCGGCACCTCGCGCGGGCCGTTCTTCCTGCGCGAGTGGCTGCCCGAGGATGACCTGGCACGTGACCAGGCGCTGATCGGCGCCATCGGCGCGTCCGACCTGCTGCAGGTCGACGGCGTGGGCGGCGGCAGCACCTTGACCAGCAAG
The DNA here is from genome assembly GCF_016735515.1 of Piscinibacter sp. HJYY11. Lineage (NCBI taxonomy): Bacteria > Pseudomonadati > Pseudomonadota > Betaproteobacteria > Burkholderiales > Sphaerotilaceae > Piscinibacter > Piscinibacter sp. HJYY11. The sequence continues at coordinate 1,336,652 of NZ_JAERQZ010000001.1, forward strand.
GTCGCGATCGTGTCGCGCTCCACCCAGCCGGACTGCGACGTGGACTACCTCTTCGCGCAGGTCGGCGTGGGGCAGCAGTCGGTCGACACCCGGCCCAACTGCGGGAACATGCTGGCGGGCGTGGGCCCCTTCGCGATCGAGCAGGGGCTGCTCGACGCGGCCGAGGGCGTGACGACGGTGCGGGTGTTCAACGTCAACACCCGCTCGCGCATCGACGTGACGGTGCAGACACCCGGCCGCCAGGTCCGCTACGACGGCGACGTGCGCATCGACGGTGTGGCCGGCACGGCCGCGCCGATCCGGCTCAACTTCCTCGACGCATGGGGCTCGGTGACCGGCAGCGTCTTCCCGACCGGCCACCGCATGGACGTGGTCGACGGCGTGGAGATGACCTGCATCGACGCCGCCATGCCGCTCATGATCATCCGCGCGGCGGACCTCGGCGTGACGGGCCGCGAGACCCCCACGCAACTCGATGCACACCCCGGCCTGCTCGACCGCATCGAAGGCTTGCGTCGCCAGGCCGGCGAGTTGATGGGCCTGGGCGACGTGTCGAACAGCGTCATTCCGAAGCCCGTGCTGGTGAGCGCCGGCGACAGCCCGGCCAGCATCACCTCGCGCTACTTCACGCCGCGGCGCTGCCATGCCTCGCATGCCGCCACCGGCGCCATCGGCGTGGCCACTGCGTTCGCGCTGCCAGGCACGGTGGCATCGGGCAGCGGGCTGCCGGCCGGCGACCACGACGTGGTGGTGCTGCACCCGCAAGGCCGCATCGACGTGACCGTGACGGTCGACGGCCGCGGCCAGGACGCGCGCATCCAGCGCGCCGCGCTGATCCGCACGGCCAGAAAGATCATGCAGGGCGACCTGCACGTGCCGAGCTATGTGTTTTCAAGACCCCCAATGCCCGAGATGGCAGGAGACAAGCCCATGAAGCAACTGATCGCCCCGATCCTCGCCGCCGGCCTCGCCGCGGTGGCCGTGCCGGCCCACGCCCAGGCCCCCGCCGCGTACCCGAGCAAGACCATCACCATCGTCGTGCCCACCGCCGCCGGCGGCGCCAACGATGCGATGGCCCGCACGATCGCGCAGAAGCTCGGCCCGATGCTGGGCCAGACCATCATCATCGACAACCGCGCGGGCGCCAACGGCTCCATCGCCAGCGAATACGTGGCACGCGCCACGCCGGACGGCCACACGCTGATGCTCGGCTACATCGCCACGCACAGCATGAACCCGGCCTTGCAGAAGCTGAAGTACGACCCGGTGCGCGACTTCGAGCCGATCGGCCTGGTGGGCTATTCGCCGACGCTGATGGTCGCCAACGCGGGCGTGCCGGTGAAGGACGTGCGCGACCTGGTGGCGCAACTGAAGGCCAAGCCCGACAAGTTCACCTACGCCTCGGCCGGCAACGGCACCGCGCCGCACTTCGCCGCCGAGCTCTTCAAGCTGAGCACGGGCACGGTGATGACGGGCGCGCCGTACAAGGGTTCGGCCCCCGCCATCAGCGACACCATCGGCGGCCAGACGCAGTTCATGTTCCCCAGCCTCTTCACCGCGTACCCGCATGTGAAGTCGGGCAAGCTGCGCGCGCTCGCCATTGCCGGCCCCTCGCGTTCGAAGGCCTTGCCCGAGGTGCCGACGCTGAAGGAAGCCGGTGTCGAAGGCGTCGACGTGACCCAGTGGTACGCCATCTTCGCCCCCGCCAAGACGCCCCGGCCCATCGTCGACAAGCTCAACAAGGCGCTCAACGAGGTGCTGCAGGACAAGGAGATCATCAAGCGAATCGAGGACCACGGCGCCGACGTGGAGACGAGTACGCCTGAAGCGCTCGGCACGCTCGTGAAGGCCGAACTCGCCAAATGGCAGCGCGTCGTGCAGGCGGGCAAGCTCACGGCCGATTGACGCTTCGCCTCCCGCTCCCCATTCCTCATTCCCCAATTCCCACAAGCAGGCGCTTCGAGCGCACAGGAGACACCAGAATGAACCAGCCCGTCCTCGCCCTTTCCCCGTCACGCATGGCCCCCTTGCCCTGGGCCACCTTGTTCGTGATCGCTGTGTGCGGCGCCTTCACCCCGAAGGCGGCGGCCCAGAGCAGCGTCGTGCTCTGGGGCGTGGCAGACAGCGCCGTGCGCCATGTGAGCAACGAGGGGCGCGGCAGCGTCAAGTCGCTCGTGAGCGGCTCCAACTCGACCAGCCGCCTCTCGTTCCGCGGCACCGAAGACCTGGGCGGTGGGCTGAGCGCCGGCTTCCACCTGGAGCACGGGATCCTGCTGGACACCGGCGCTCCGGCATCGAGCACCCAGTTCTGGGACCGTCGTGCGACGGTGAGCCTCATCAGCCGCCCCCTGGGCGAGGTGCGCATCGGGCGGGACTTCGTGCCGAGCTATTCAAACTGGAGCCGCTACGACCCGTTCGGGTATGTGGGCGTCGCAGGGTCCAACAACTTCGTGAGCGCCACGCCGGTCGGCCCCATCCGCTCGGCCTATGGCAGCGGCGTCAACACCACCGTGCGCTCGAGCAATGCCGTGCAGTACCTGCTGCCGGGCGGCCTGGGCGGCGTGGAAGGTGGCGCGATGGTGGCCGCCGGCGAAGGCGGCACCGCCGCCAACGGCCAGCACAAGGTAGTGGGCGCGCGCCTGGGCTATGCCGCGGCGCAATGGGGCGTGTCGGCCGCGCACACGCGCACCGAGAACGACCTCACCCTCGCCGGCACCCACCAGGACAGCGCCATCGGCGCGCACCTGTCCCTTGCCGTCGTCCGCCTGTCGGCGGCCTATCGGCAGTTCAAGTACGACCAGGCCCGGCAGCGCAACCTGCTGATCGGCGCCACGGTGCCGGTGGGCAGCAGCGGCGAGATCAAGGCGTCGTACACCCGGGTGGACCTGAGCGGCCGTGTCGGCGCCACGGTCATCGACGCCAACGATGCCGCGCAGATCGGCCTGGGGTACGTTCACAGCCTGTCCAAGCGCACGGCGCTGTATGCCACCGGCTCCCGCATCGGCAACAAGGGGGCGGCCACCTATGCCGTGCCGGGCGGCCCTTCGGGGCTGGCCGGCGGCGGCAACTCCACCGGCTTCGAGGCGGGCGTGCGGCACTCTTTCTGATTTCGACGCATCACGAGGTTCTGAATGCAAGACACCCCCGAGCTGGGCCCGCTGTCGCAATGGATCGGCCGCAGCGAGACGGTGCACGACCTGATCGGCGCCACGCCCATCAAGGCACTGGCCGCCACGCTCGACCACGATCCGCTGCCGGCCGCACAGGCCGGCGATGAGATCCCGCCGCTGTGGCACTGGCTGTACTTTCTGCCGCTGCACCGGCAGTCCGGCATCGGCCCGGACGGGCATGCGCGCCGAGGCGGCTTCCTGCCGCCCGTGCCGCTGCCGCGGCGCATGTGGGCGGGCGGGCAGTTCGAGTTCCGGTCGGCGCTGCGCGTGGGCGACGCCGTCGCCCGCACCTCCACCATCGACGACGTGACGGTCAAGGAAGGCCGCACCGGCACGCTGGTGTTCGTGAAAGTGCGGCACGAGGTGAGCAGCAACGGCGCTGCGGCGCCGGCGCTGGTCGAGTTCCACGACATCGTCTACCGCGAGGCGCAGCGGCCAGACGACGTGGCGCCGCCGCCGCAGGCCGCGCCCACGGGGGCGACCTGGCGACGCGAGATCGTGCCCGACGATGTGCTGCTGTTTCGCTACTCGGCGCTCACCTTCAACGGCCACCGCATCCACTACGACCGCCGCTACGTCACCGAGACCGAGGGCTACCCCGGCCTTATCGTGCATGGCCCCTTGATCGCCACGCTGCTCATGGACCTGCTGCGGCGCGAGCTGCCGCAGGCGCGGGTCGAGACCTTCCGCTTCAAGGCCGTGCGGGCCACCTTCGACCTGCACCCCTTCCACGTCAACGGGCGACTGGAGCCTGACGGCAAGACGGTGCGGCTGTGGGCGAACGACCATGAAGGGTGGCTGACCATGGACGCCACCGCCACCCTGGCATGACACGAGACGAGGCGCTGAGATGCAACCCCTGAAAGGCCTGACGGTCGTCACCCTCGAACACGCGATCGCCGCGCCCTTCGCCACCCGGCAGCTCGCCGACCTGGGCGCGCGCGTGATCAAGATCGAGCGGCCCGGCAGCGGCGACTTCGCCCGCGGCTACGACGAGCGCGTGCGTGGCCTCGCCTCGCATTTCGTCTGGACCAACCGCTCCAAGGAAAGCCTCACGCTCGACGTCAAACATCCGCAGGCCGCGGCCTTGCTCGAGCGCCTGATTTTCGAGAAGGCCGACGTGGTGGTGCAGAACCTCGCGCCCGGTGCGGCTGCGCGGCTGGGCGTCTCGCACGCGGCGCTGTCGCCTCGCAAGCCGGGCCTCATCGTGTGCGACATCTCCGGCTACGGCGATGACCTGGAGCGCCCGGGCCCCTACCGCGACAAGAAGGCCTACGACCTGCTGATCCAGAGCGAGGCGGGCTTCGTGTCGATCACTGGCACGCCCGACGAGCCGAGCAAGGCCGGCCCCTCCATCGCCGACATCGCCGCCGGCATGTACGCCTACACCAACATCCTCGCCGCCTTGATGCAGCGCGCGATCGACGGCCAGGGCCGGCGCATCGATGTCTCGATGCTCGAGGCCATGGGCGAGTGGATGGGCTACCCGCTCTACTACGCCTTCGACGGCGCCTCGCCGCCCCCTCGCAGTGGCGCGAGCCACGCCACGATCTACCCCTACGGGCCCTTCCCCACCGGCGACGGCAAGACGGTGATGCTGGGCCTGCAGAACGAGCGCGAGTGGGCCTCCTTCTGCGACAAGGTGCTGCAGCAGCCGGCGCTCGCGCGCGACGAACGCTTCGCCTCCAACTCGAAGCGCAGCGCCGCACGCGCCGAGTTGCGGGCGCTGATCGTCGACGCGTTCGCGAGCCTCAGCGCGACCGAGGTGCTCGGCCGGCTCGACGATGCGCAGATCGCGAACGCGCAGGTCAACGACATGCACGACGTGTGGCGCCATCCGCAACTCGCGGCACGGCAACGCTGGGCAGAAGTCGACACCGCCGCAGGCCGCGTCCCCGCGCTCCTGCCGCCGGGCACCGACACCCGCGACGGCGGCCCGCGCATGGACCCGGTGCCGGCCCTCGGCGCCCACACCGACGCCATCCTGCGAGAACTCGGCCTCGACGCCCAGGCCATCGCCGAGCTGCGAGCGCAGGGCGCGGTATGAGCGACAGGCCGCCCGCCGCCACCGCGCGGACCTTCCTCTTCGTTCCCGGCAACCGCCCGGAACGGCACGCCAAGGCGCTGGACTCGGCCGCCGACCAGGTCGTGCTCGACCTGGAAGACGCGGTGGAGCCCGCCGACAAGGCCAAGGCGCGCGACGCCGTGGCCGAGACGCTGGAGGCCGCATCGTTCGACCAACGCCAGCGCCTGGTGGTGCGCCTCAACGACCCGTCCACCGCCTGGTACGCAGACGACCTCGCCATGCTGCGCGCCCGGGGCGCACGCACCGTGATGCTGCCCAAGGCCGAGCAGGCCGCACAGATCGCGACGCTGCGGCGAAGCATCCCGCAGCTCGCGGTGCTGCCGCTGGTGGAGAGCGCGCTGGGCGTGGTCAACGCCTCGCAGCTGGCCCAGGCGGCCGGCGTCGTCCGGCTGGTGTTCGGCACGCTCGACTTCGCGCTCGACCTCGACCTGTCGGGCGACCCCGTCGGACTGGACCACGCGGCGAGCGTGCTGTCGCTCGTCTCGCGCGCGGCGCGCATCGCCTCGCCGGTGGCCGGCGTGACGCCGGAGATCACCGACGACCAACGCCTGCTGGCCGACCTGGCACGCGCACGCGCCCATGGCTTCGGTGCGAAGCTCTGCATCCACCCGCGGCAGGTGGAGCAGGTGCATGCCGCCCTGCGCCCCACCGCGGAAGAGCTGGCGTGGGCGCAGCGGGTGGTGAAGGCCACTGCCGGTGCGGAAGGCGCCGTCCAGCTCGACGGCCGCATGGTCGACCGCCCGGTCGTGCAACGGGCCCACGCATTGCTGGCGCGAGCTGCCAGAACCTGATCGACTCGAACCCTTCAAGGAGAACACCATGCCGTCCACCATCATCGACTCGTCGATCTTCCAGGGCATCTTCAGCACCGACGCCATGCGCAAGGTCTGGTCGGACGAGAACCGCACGCAGAAGTACCTCGATGTCGAAGCCGCGCTCGCGAAGGTCCAGGGTCGCCTCGGCCTGATTCCGCAGGAAGCGGCCGACGAGATCGTGAGCCACTGCCACCTCGACCAGATCGACATGGTGAAGCTGCGCGCCCAGACCGAGCGCATCGGCTACCCGATCCTCGGCGTGGTGTCGCAGCTCAACGCACTGTGCCGCGACAAGCTCGGCGAGTACTGCCACTGGGGCGCCACGACGCAGGACATCACCGACACCGCGACTGTGCTGCAGATCCGCGAAGCGCTGGAGCTGGTCGACGCCGACCTCGCGGCCATCTCCAAGGCCATGGCCGACCTCGCCCGCCAGCACCGGCTCACGCCGATGATCGGGCGCAGCAACCTGCAGCAGGCCATCCCCGTCACCTTCGGCTACAAGATGGCGGGCCTGCTCTCGGCCATCGAACGACACCGCACGCGGCTGGCACAGCTGCGGCCGCGTGTGCTGGTCGGCGAATTCGCCGGCGCGGCAGGCACGCTGGCGTCGCTGTCCACCGGCGCGATGGAAACCCAGGCCGGCCTGATGGCCGAACTGGGCCTCGGCCAGCCCGACATCGCCTGGCACACCATCCGCGACAACATCGCCGAAGTGGGCTGCTTCCTCGGCCTGGTGGGCGGCACGCTCGGCAAGCTCAGCATGGACGTGAAGCTGATGATGCAGACCGAGGTGGCCGAGGTGTACGAACCCTTCGCCCACGGCCGCGGCTCCAGCAGCACCATGCCGCAGAAGCGCAACCCCATCTCGAGCTGCTACATCCATGCGCAGATCTCGGTGGTGCGCCAGCACGCGGCCGCGCTGATGGACGCGATGGTGGCCGACCATGAACGCAGCACCGGCCCTTGGGAGATCGAGTGGATCGTGCTGCCCGAGACCTTCTGCCTGATGGCCGGTGCATTGAAGCAATCGCTCTTCGTGCTGCAGGGCCTGGAGGTCGATGCGAAGCAGATGCGCGCCAACATCGACATCACCGGCGGCCTCGTGATGAGCGAAGCGGTGATGATGGGCCTTGGCCCCTACCTCGGCCGCGAATACGCCCACGACCTGGTCTACGACATCTGCCGCGAGGCGGTCAAGCAGAAGCGCCCGCTGCTCGACCTGCTGTGCGAGAACGCCGAGATCAGCCGGCACCTCGATCGACCCGCCCTCGAGAAGCTGTGCGACCCGCAGAACTACCTCGGGCAGTCGGGGGTGATGGTGGATCGGGTGCTGGGGAAACTGCGCTGATCTGCTGACGTCGTTGCTCGCTTGTCCCTGGTGGGCGTTCGCCCATACATGCGGGTGTATTCGCGGCTGAACTGCGATGCGCTTTCGTACCCCACTTCAAACGCGATCTGGCTGAGGATCTTCCCGCTGGACACGATCAAGCGACGCGCCTCGATCAGCCTCAACTGTTTTTGAAACTGCAGCGGCGTCAGTGATGTGATGGCACGAAAGTGCTGGTGAAACCCGGAGCGGCTCATGCTGGCTGCTGCCGCCAGACGCTCGATCTGCACCGGCTTGGCATAGTTGGCCCGCAAGATCTTCACCGCCTTGGCGATGCGTCGCGCGTTGCTGTCGGGCAAGCCCAGGTGGCGGATGGCGGGCCCTTGCTGGCCCAAGAGCATCCAGTGGTGGATTTCCCGAATCAAGCCGTTCTTGAGCACCGCGAGTGATTCCGGACGATCAAGCAGCAGCACCAGTCGACGCAGGGCGTCGCGCAGTTCATCATGCGTGCCCTTCCCGGACGGTCTCGAATGGACCTCAGGTGCGTGGGTCACCAGATCCTTGATCACGGAAAGATCCAGATCGAATGCCAGCGCCAGGTAGGGGTTGGTGACGCTGGCCTTGGTGATCCGACTCACCGTCGGCACGTTGCCGGTGACGATCATCGTGTCACCGGCCGCGTAGGACGCCGACCCGCTTCCCGTGCTGACGCGCTTGCAGCCCTGCAGCACCAAGCACACCATGGGCTGCACCACGGTGTGCTCCAGCTCGCTCGGGCTTGTGCGTCGTACCAAGTACAGACCGCGCACCGGGGTGACGACGCCCGTGGTGGCCTCGCTCTGCCCTTCCGTGCGACGCTCGACTGCCTCTCTCAAGTCATTGGCCATGTCGGATTCTGGCCAGCGCATCGGGTGAAACACAGCCGGCTTGGACAATCAGGCAAGCAGTATCGACTTTCACGCAAGAGCCGGCCCTGGCCGGGGGTGACAGTGGTGAACCTCATTCAGGAGATGCACACATGACCCAAGCCCCCCTTCCAGAAGCGTTGCCCTCATCAGATGGTGGCCTTGCCGCTCATCGAGGGGTCCAGGTCTTGGGCGAACAAGGCGCCGAGGGCCGCAAGGGCTTCTTCATCGAGATCGAGGCGCGCCCTGGGCAGGAGGACGCCGTCATTCAGATGCTGCAGGACATTCGGGCCTGCGTCGAGGCAGAGCCCGCCACTGGACCCTGGTTCGCTGTCAGGTTCTCGCCGACGAGCTTCGGCATCTTCGAGGCCTTCCCGAACCTGGCGGGCCGCCAGGCACATGTTGAAGGCGGCGGTGGCGACATCTTCCGTGACGCAGAGCGCATGAACGCCATCCTGGTCCAAGCTGCCAAGGTGCACCGCGTTGATGTCCTCATGAGCAAGGACCACTTTTCGCATCGACAAAAGGAGTGACTCAGTGGGCGGGCTGCAGAAGCCGCGAGAGAGCGCCCACAAGCGCCTGCCAGGTCGTTAAAGATTGCGCTCCTCAGCGTCAGTGATACTTCGCACGACGTCTTATCGCAGGGGGAACGCCAACAATGAGCCGGATATACCTCGTTGACGATCATCCGATCGTCCGTGAGAGTCTCGCGACGCTGCTCGAGAGCCGCGGTCACGAGGTGGTGGGCCAGTCGGATGACTTGACTCGGTCGCTGTCGGAGATCGTCCGGTTGTCGCCCGAGGTCGTGCTTCTGGACCTGTCCGTGGGAAGCCGATCAGGTCTCGAGATCCTGGCCCAGATCAAGGAACGTGGGCTGAGCGCGCGCGTGGTGGTGCTGAGCAGTTCTCAAAACGCGGACCATGTCGCGGAAGCCATGCAAATGGGAGCCGCCGCCTACGTGCTCAAGGGCTCACCCATCGAAGATCTGCTGTCTGCCGTGGCCGCTGCCGCCTTCGGGCGAACCTTTCTTGCCAAGGAAGAATCAGCTCTGGCAGCGGCAGGCCGATCAGGCTCGAACGCTGGAGAAGACGACCTGTCACCGCGAGAACGTCAAATCGTCGTGATGGTCGCGCGAGGCGCGTCGAGCGCAGAGATCGGTGAGGAGCTGCACCTGTCGCCGAAGACCGTCGATACCTACCGCAGCCGCCTCATGGCAAAACTGGGCCTGAAGGACGTGCCTGCGGTGGTTCGCTGGGCGATCCGCGCCAAGTTGATCGACGCGAACGAGCGTTAGTTCGTCGGCCCATTGCACACGTGAAAAAGCCCACCGGCGGTGGGCGTTTTCAGGCCAATCAAGCAGTTCCGGCTGTCAGAACGTTGCCCATTCTTCGGACCCGGCTTTCACCGGTTCAGCGGCCTGCTGTGCCGGGGCCTTGCCCGACGCTGGGGCTTCCGCCTTCTTCACCGATGGCTTGACGACGGTCTTTTTGGCCGGCTGCGGCTCAGGCGCGGCAGACGAGCGCAGCCCATGTGACGCCGTGTGTGCAGCACCCGCCAGCTTGAACACCGACACCGCCGCCACCAGCCGGCGTGCCTGGGTCTGCAAGCTGTCGGCAGCCGCCGCACTTTCTTCGACAAGTGCGGCGTTCTGCTGTGTCACTTGGTCCATCTGGGTCACGGCCTCTCCGATCTGGGTCACGCCCGCGCTCTGCTCCTGAGAGGCAGCGCTGATCTCGCCCATGATGTCGGTCACACGGCGGATGGAGGAGACGATCTCGTCCATCTTCTTTCCAGCTTCGCCGACCTGTTCGCTTCCGCGGCCGACGCGCTCAACGCTCGCAGTGATGAGCGACTTGATCTCCTTGGCAGCTTCCGCACTGCGCTGCGCGAGCGTGCGCACTTCGCCGGCCACCACCGCGAAGCCGCGGCCCTGCTCGCCGGCGCGAGCCGCCTCCACCGCTGCATTGAGCGCAAGAATGTTGGTCTGGAACGCGATGCCGTCGATGACGCCGATGATGTCGGCGATGCGCTTCGACGATTCGTCGATCTCCTTCATGGTGGCGACGACCTGGCTGACGACCGTGCCGCCCTGGCCCGCCACGCCGGACGCGCCACCCGCCAGTTGAGACGCCTGCCGCGCGTTCTCTGCGTTGTGCTTGACCGTCGAACCGAGTTGCTCCATCGAGGCCGCGGTTTGCTGCAATGCGCTCGCCTGCTCTTCCGTGCGGCTGCTCAGGTCAAGATTGCCTTGTGCGATCTGGGCCGATGCGGTCGCCACGCCGTCCGCGTTCTCTCGCACGTCGGTGACGATCGTGACCAGGCTCTCCTGCATGCGTTTCAGCGCTGCGAGCATGCTGGTCTGGTCACCCGGTTCCAGATGGATCGGCGTCGACAGATCGCCGTCGGCCACGCGCTGGGCCAGGTCGGCTGCATCACCAGGCTCACCCCCCAGCTGGCGTTTGACGCCTCGCACAATGACAAACCCCAGCACCGCGGCGGTGACCACTGCGAGCAGGATCAGGACGGACGCCCAGACAATGGCAGCCTGGTAGGTGGCCTTGGCCTCGGCAGCGGAAGCCTCCGAACCCTTGCTGTTCAGCTCCACCAGCTTGCCGACCTCGCCGGTCATGGCGTTGAATGCGGCGCGAGACGCCCCTCGGAACATGGCCTTGGTCTGGTCGGCCGTCTTCTCGCCACCGCGAGAAACCTCGATCAGCTTGGCCTGGATCGTCAAGTAGGCTTCTTTCTCGCGGCGAAACACCGAGTAGAGCGAGCGTTCCTCGTCCGAGGAAATCATCGGCTCATAGCGCGCCATCGCGTCGTTGAGCGACGCCTTCAGTTCGTCGATGCGCTTTTCCATCGCCGCCATCTCGGCGGCGTCGACGGCCATCACGTGATCCGCCTCCACACGGCGCATCTGATTGGCGAAGGTGCGAACCTCGCCCAACACTTTGATGCTGGGAAGCCAATTGGTGGCGATGTCTTCAGTCGAGGAATTGACGCTTGCGACTCGGCTCAAGGAAAAGCCCCCGACCACCATCGTCAGCAGGACCATGGCAAAAAAGGCCAGCCCGAGCTTCGTGCCCAGCTTCATAGCTTGGTTGTTCATGAGTTCACCCCTTGGAACGTGTGTTTGATTGACAGTCAATGGTTCAGAAGACCCATGTCGGCACTGGACATGAACTTCACGATGTCGACCAGAATGAGCATGCGGTCGTCGATCGCGCCGATGGCCAACAAGTGATCGGTTGGTACGTTCGACGCGAACTCCGGGACGGCGCGCATCTGGTCACCCGACAGCGTGATGACGTCTGAGACGGAGTCGACGACCATGCCAACGATGCGGGAGTGCAGGTTGAGCACGATCAGCACCGTGAGGCCGTCGTATCGCGCCTCCGGGAGGTTGAACCTCAAGCGCATGTCGACGACTGGAACGATGACGCCGCGCAGGTTGAGCACGCCCTTCATGAATTCAGGCGCGTTTGCGATTCGCGTGGGTTCCTCGTACGAGCGGATCTCCTGCACGCGAAGGAGGTCGATGCCGTACTCCTCGCTCCCGAGCTTGAACGCAAGAAATTCACGGATCGCCGCGTCGACGAGTGTGTCGGCGACTTTCGCGCCGGTCGGCTTGCTCCGGGAAGAGATGGCCCCGGGAAGAGGGGCAGTGATGACTTCAGACATTGGCACTCTCTCGCTGTGAGGTCTGTTGACACTGCTGTGTTTTCGGCGGCGATGCCGCCCCCTTTTGTAGGGAGTTCTAGACAGCGTGCTGCAGACCGCGGATACGATTTGCCGGAGTTCCCCTAGAGCGAGTCAGTCCATTGGCGCTATTCGACGACAACGACCGTGAGGCAGGCCAGCGACTCGCGGCCGCCTCCCTGATATGCGGACTCAGCGCTGCAGCGCTCGGAATTGCAGTCTTGGCGGGCTGGGTACTCGAGCTGCCGATCCTCACAGCCCTGAGACGAGACTGGCCGACGATGAAACCCAATTCCGCGCTGGCTTTCGCCGGGGCAGGCGTTGCGCTGGTGCTCGCCTCGCACGGAATCGCCACCGGGTGGGAACGGCTTTTCCAGGTGGCCCTCGCCGCTTCGGTGGCCGTGCTGGCCGGCATGACGCTGGTTCAGCATGTGACGGGAGTCGACTTCGCCATCGATGGCTTTCTCGGCGTCCACGGAAACATCTCCGCTCAGGGCGGCGCATTGCGCATGGCACCCGCCACTGCATTCGCGTTCGTTGCGATCGGCACGGGGCTGCTGCTGCAAGGCCTTCGCGCCGCGCCGGCATTGCGGCAGATCGCGTTTGGCTCTGCTTTGCTGGTCGCTGTGATGGCAGCGCTTGGTTATTTGTTCGACGTGCGCCACCTTTACGCGGCCGGCATCTATTCGTCCGTGGCGTTGCATACCGCCATCGGACTCATCTTGCTGAGTGCCGGTTGCCTGCTCGTTCGACCCACCGAAGGACTGCTCACGATCCTGGTGAGCCGGTCTGCCGGCGGCCTCGTGATCCGGCGGCTCATGCCCATCGCGTTCGTTGCCCCGCCGCTGTTCGTATGGGTTCGTTTCCATGCGGAGCAGGAAGGGGTGCTTCCACCTGCGGCAGCCGCAGCGGCGGTGACCACTGCCAACATTGTCTTGCTGGCGGGGATGATCTGCTACGCCGCAATCCTGGTGCGACGCCTCGACACGGAGGCCCGGGGAATGCGGGAGGCCGAGCGGCGGCAGCGCGCCCAACTGGATGGAATCATCAACACCGCGATGGATGCCGTGGTGGTCATCAACGACGCCCAGCAGATCGTGCTCTTCAATGCCGCGGCTGAGGCCATGTTCGGCCGCACGTCGGCCAGCATGCTGGGATCAGGCCTGCAGGCACTTCTGCCTGCGTCTGCGCAGGCGACGCACGCAAGTCTGGTGAGGGGCTTTGCCTTCGAGCGCTCTGAAGTACGGCGCATGGGCGCGACCCGACCGGTCACAGGGGTGCGGGCAAATGGCGAGAGCTTCCCCATCGAGGCATCGATTTCGAAGCTCGAAGTCGATGGCGAGCGCTTCTACACCGCAATCCTCAGGGACATCACGCAACGGCAACGTGATGCGGAGGCGGTACTCCTCGCGGAAGTCCACAGCAAGACCAAATCGTCCTTCCTGGCGCACATGAGCCACGAGATTCGCACGCCTCTGAATGCCATCATCGGCCTGGCGAGCTTGCTGGGACGCACGTCACTGAACCACGAGCAGCGTGATCGGCTGGAGAAGATTGACGTCGCCGGGCGGCACCTGCTCTCCGTGGTGAATGACATCCTGGACATATCGAAGATCGAGGCAGGTCAACTCACGATCGAAGAAGCCGACTTCGACCTTCTGGCGGTCTTGCACAACGTGTGCTCCCTGATGGGGACCCAAGCCGAATCGAAGGGACTCTTGCTGGTCCTTCGTGCCGAAGGAGCTCCAAGATGGGTTCGCGGCGATGCGACGCGTCTGCGACAAGCGATGTTGAACTATGCGGGCAATGCCGTGAAGTTCACCGAGCGCGGTCAGGTGTCGCTGGAGCTCATCCTGGTGGCCGAGGACGACGAAGGGTTTCTCGTTCGATTTCAGGTCGAAGACACCGGCATCGGGATCGAGCCCGAAAAACTGGACAAACTGTTCAGCGCCTTCGAGCAGGCGGAAGCCACGACGACGCGCCGCTACGGGGGCTCGGGTCTCGGGCTCGCCATCACCAAGCGCCTTGCCGAACTCATGGGTGGCGCCGTTGGCGCAAGCAGCCAACCGGGGCAAGGCTCGATGTTCTGGTTCACGGCGCGTGTCGCTCGTGCTCGCAGCCAGATGCCCACCCCCGCACCGACGGACATGACAGCAGGGGAATTGCTGCGCTCACGCCACAAGGGCGCGCGCATCCTGCTGGCGGAGGACCACCCCGTGAACCGCGAAATCGCCGTCGCGTTGCTGGACGACGTGGGCCTGACGGTCGATACGGTGACCAACGGCCGTGAGGCGGTGGCACGGGCTCGCGCCGGCGGGTATTCGCTGGCGTTGCTGGACATGCAGATGCCGCTCATGGGCGGCGTTGAAGCTGCGAAGGTCATCCGGGCCTTGCCCGAGTGGGGTGACACCCCGATCCTCGCGTTCACGGCCAATGTCTTCGAAGACGACCGCGAGGCATGCCGGGCCGCAGGAATGACCGGCTTCATCGGCAAGCCCGTTGAACCACAAGCCCTGTACGGGGCGCTGCTGAGAGCGCTTGACCTGCGCGGCGCGGTACGACCTGACGAGGGTGGCGAGGCACCCAAACCCGCCGTGAACGCAGAGCCGGATCTGGCGGCACAACTGCGGGCACTTCCAGGGGTCGACTGGCAGTACGGGCTGTCTCTCACCAATGGAGACCCGCGCCGATTCGTACGCTTGCTGCGCGCCATGGTCGAGCACAGCATGGCAGACCTCGCAAGGCTTCAGGCGGCCGTGGACAAACCTGACGAAGCCACCACGATTGCCCTGCTCCATTTCATGCGCGGCGCAGCGGCGAGTGTCGGCGCCCATGCACTCGCAGCGCACCTGGAGGCGTTCGAGGCGCATGTCGGCGCCTGGACCGATCGAGCAGAAGCCGAGCGCCATTTCCAGAACATCACTGGAGACCTGCACGCACTCGAGCGCGCACTGGAACAGTTGAAGTAGCCGCAGATTGCCTACGGGCTTTCAGTGAGAAGCGACCCCGCTGTCTCCCATTCGGAGCCTTGCTTCAACGCACCGAGATTCGTGGCAACCGCAGTTCAAAGCGCGTTGCGGAAGCGTCAGAGGTCACCGCAACAGTGCCTCCGTGCGCTTTGGCAATCTGTTGCACGACATACAGGCCAAGTCCCAGGTTGGCACCTGCGACCTGAGAATCGGCGCCCTCGTCCTCACCCCCTTGGCGAACAAGCGGATCAAAGAGCCTCCCCATCAAGCTTGGAGGGATGGGCTTTCCGGAGTTCTGCACGCCAAGCACCAGTTCATCCTTGCTCGTGCCGTCCAAAGAGATGTGGATGGGAGCATCGGGAACGCCGTACTTCATGGCATTGAAGACAAGATTGGAGAGCGCTTGGTGCAGGCGCCGAGCGTCCCATTCACCCTGCATGTCCCCTCTGACGTCAAGCTCGAGCGCATGCCCACGGCTGATCGCCTGGATCTCTTCCAAGGTGTTGCGGGCGAAATGGTCGAGTTGAAGGCTCGAAGGGTCGATCGCCAGTTCGGAACCGAGGCGATGGCGCGTGTACTCGACCATGTCGTCCAGCAGTGCCCTCATCTGCGCGACGCTACGCAGGATGACTGCTGATTGCGGTGAACCGCTTGGACGGGCACGCATTTCGACAGCGACGCACGCCGAGATCGTGCTGAGTGGCCCGCGCAGGTCGTGCCCCAAGATGCCAAGAAACAGATCACGTGACCGGTTGACCTCGACCACGAAGACCTTCAACGACTCGGCAATGGCTTGGTCGACGGCTTCGTTGAAGCGCGTGATGTCTTCAAAATCCTGCACCTGCGCTTCGTTCGAGTCAGCGACCCACAAGCGAAGCACGGTCGCACGCAGCGCCCGGTACTCGGCGACGAGTTGTTCGACCTCAAATCCCTGCCTCTCCCTCTGGCGTGCGTGGCTGCGAGACGGGACGTCATTCGACTGAGAAGCGCTGGCACTGTTGCCCTCGGACTTGGCCTGCCGTTCAGCATCGTCCTGCGGTCTTCGCATGTCGGCGGCTATCTCTTCGAGGATCAGCCGTCCATGGTCGAGCAGGGCGACCACGTCCAAGTTTGCTGCCTGGGGCGCCTGTTCGCGTGCGAATGCCACCCAATGCGCCAGGATCGCGTCGAGGTTGTTGCTGATGAACGTTGAGAGGCGCATCGACCCATTCTGCATCTTCCGCCACCATGCCGGCTCCCTGGCTGTCAAAAGTCCGGGGGCTGGAGGCCACACAGAAACGGGAATCAAGCGGCAGGAGGCCGAAATTCGCCGGCCACCGCGGTAGCGCTGCTCGTCATTTCTTGGTCAACAACAGTTGCCCCGCCTTTTGCAGCCGGCCCTTGAAGGCGCTTGCGATCTGACCGAGCAGCCCGGGGAGTTCGACCTCGATCGCCACCGATGTCTCCAGCACATTGATGCGGCCGGGAACGGTCTGCCCCATCGTGGCGAGGGTGAATGTCAGACGGTCACCCTCCCAGCGTTGCGTGCAGGTGCCCGTACCGCCAGGAAGCTGGCGGACGAGGTTCTCGAAGCCGCTCTCGATACGGCGACGCGCTTCCGCGCGACCAAGTTGGTGGGGGATGTCGACCTTGAGTGGGTTGGCCATCCGCGCAGGGTGACGCATCTCGAAAGACCCCTGGCCCAGACGGCTCTTGTGGCGATTCGAGGGCGCGGTAGGCCGTTCAAGTGAAACGAGCGGCCGCCTCTGAAGGCTCTCGCTGCGGATGCAGTGATCCGTCCAACGGCGACGCGAAGGACCGGTCTCAGTCTCGACAGTCACTCATCTGCAAGACTCGACCGGCGGTACCCAGTCTGAAGCACGCATTCGTCCTGAGTGTCGGCTCAGCAGCGGTTGCTGTCGTTCCAGCGTGGCGACTGAGCGACTGCTTCCGACTAATTCCAGTCGATCGACCCGTGAGAATCGGGTTGGGTCTGGTGATCTGGTACCCGTGGGCCATTGGCTTTTGAACGAGCGACTGTTTGCCAACGCCGGCTCCGAGATCCGCGTCGGTTGCTGATCGTCCAACATCCATAAGTGAGCCGTCTCATTCAGGCGGACGTTGAGTGTCCCGCTTGCCGGCAAGAGATCACCCTGCCTGCGGTAAAGATAGGGCATGGTCACAGGCGCCAATCAAGCTCGCCGGACGACAATTGCGGCCCGACGGACATTTATTGCAATGACGTTCAATCGAGCCAGCAATTCGACACACACGATCGGGCTGCTGTCGCTCATGGCAGCGCTCGCCGGCTGCGCCGGGCCGCCCCCCGCATCGAAGCCGGAGGGCCTCGGCCCCACTGCGGCGCGCCGGGTGGTGACTGCGGTGCTCCAAGACAAGACCACGAGCGCCGAAGGCTGGGCTGTGGACATCCATGCCGCCCTGGCCACGCTCGAAGTGCCCTCGACCGTGGAGAACCTGTGCGCCGTGATGGCGGTGATCGAGCAGGAGTCCGGCTACCAGGCCGACCCTGCCGTGCCCGGGCTGCCAGCCATTGCGTGGAAGGAGATCGAACGCCGAGCGGATCAAGCGGGCGTGCCGATGCTCGCTGTGCGCGCAGCGCTCAGCGTCGAATCGCCGAATGGCCGCAGCTTTTCAGAGCGGCTCAACGCCGTGAAAACTGAGCGGCAGCTAAGCGAGATATTCGAAGACTTCATCGGCATGGTGCCGCTAGGCCAACGCTTTCTGGCGAACAGCAACCCGGTGCGCACGGGCGGCCCGATGCAGGTGAGCATCGCCTTTGCGCAAGCGCACGCCGAAAAGCGGCGCTACCCCTACGCCGTCGATGGCTCGATCCGCCACGAGGTGTTCACACGACGCGGCGGCATCTATTTCGGTGCCGCCCACTTGCTGGACTACGAAGCGCCTTACGACCGCCCGATCTACCGCTTCGCCGATTTCAACGCGGGCCGCTTTGCGAGCCGAAACGCCGGCTTCCAGAGCGCGCTGGCGTTGGCCTCCGGCCTGCCGCTCGCGCTCGACGGAGATCTGGTCTCGCGCTCGGACACCGCGCGCGCGGGTGAAACGGAACGCGCCGCGCTGTCGCTTGCGAACCGGCTGAAGCTGAGCGATGGCGAGGTGCGGCGCGACCTCGAGATGGGCGACGCACCGGGTCTGGAAAAGACGGCGCTGTACCAGCGGGTGTTCGCCTACGCCGAGGAACTCGACGCCCGCAAGCTCCCACGCGCCGTGGTGCCGCGCATCCATCTCAAGAGCCCAAAGTTCACGCGCAAGTTGACGACGCAGTGGTTCGCGACGAGAGTGGATGAACGGTACGGGCGGTGCGTCGACCGCTTGGGGGCGCTGGTCCGCGGCTAGCGAAAGAGCCGGTACAACTCCCGGCTATCCCTCACTGAAGCCGAGCGCACGGGCTCAAGGCCGCCCGCCCGGCAGCCGATAAGGCTAAGACCAGCTCCGGCAGCTCAGGGTCGCGCCCGCAATGCCCTACCAACCCTCCCGCGGTCGCATCGCGGACATTGAACTCGAGATCGACAAGGCCCGCCGAAGCGGGCCGCTGACGCAGATCGTCGTGCCACCCTGCCCCGATCTGCTTGCACGACTTGAGCGCACCATGCGGGCTGACGAACCAGACCTCGGCGAAGTGGCCCGCATCGCCAACGCCGACGTGGCGATGAGCGCAACGCTGGTGCGCAACGCCAATGGCGCGCTCTACGCCGGCACCGAACCCGTGGCCTCGGCCGGCCAGGCGATGAACCGACTCGGCCTGCGGCGGACCGCTGAGCTGATGCGCGCCTTCCTCGTGCGCCATGCCATCCCGGTACACAGCCCGCTGCTGGCCGGCTTCTGGGAGCACGCCACCCAACGCGGCGAGACGCTGGCCTGGATCGCCGGTCACCTGCCTGGCCTGTCGCCCGACCTCGCCTACAGCTTCGGCCTCTTTTGCCACGTCGGCCAGCCGGTGCTGATGCAGAGCCTGCGCGGCTACGCCGGCACGATGGTAGAAGGCCGCGCGCGTCGCGACCGCAGCTTCGTCGAGACCGAGAACGCAAACCACCGCACCGACCACGCCGTTGCCGGCGCGCTGACGGCACGCTGCTGGAATCTGGCGCCGCCTGTGGTGGCCGCAGTCCGGCTGCACCATAGCCTGGACGCGTTGGGTGGCCGCCAAGTCGAACCAGAAGTCCAGACGCTGATGGCCGCCGGCTTGGTGGCCGACCTGCTGGTGGCGCGCCGCAACAGCCTTCCCGCCGAGCCCGAGTGGGAGCGCTTTCACCTCGCCGCGCTCGGCTGGCTCGGGATAGCGATGGAAGAGGTCGACGCCTGGCATGACGCGCTGATCGACTCCGAGACGACCGGCTGAACGACGCGCGGGCAAGCAGCAAATGCGCGCAGCGGGCCTGGTCATGACGCGCGGCGACGACGTGGAGCCCTGGACCATCGACGCGTCAGCATTCCACGGTTGGTGTGCAAGCGTCGGGGCGATCCCCTGCAATGACGAACTGCGCAACTACGTGCAGACCGCCGGCGCGAAGCAACCATGTTGATGGGGCCGCCTTCGGTTGCATAGGGCATTTCCTACAGGAGGTTGGGCCCCGGCGGACGTCTCTATGGCGCATCATTGCTGCACTGCAACATTGAATCACCGCCGTGGACAGCACCTTCATTTCAGACACCATCAACCGAGCATTGACGACAGCCGGCCTTGGCCCAGGCTATCGTGCGCAGGGCATCGACATCCATCGCGTGATCGAGGACGCGCTCGCGTCTGCTGGTTTGGCGCACGCGCCCTCCGCGCCACCGCGCACGGCGCTCGACGACGTGCGGGACGCCCCACGCAGGGCCCCCGCTGCGCCGGGGCGATTCGTCTGGCATCGCCACACCGGCCCGCACGGCAGCCGCGACTACCGGCTCTACGTGCCGGCGTCCTGCACGGACGCGTGCAGGCCGGCGCTGGTGATGATGCTTCACGGCTGCAAGCAGCACCCGGATGACTTCGCCGCGGGGACGCGCATGAACGAGCTTGCCGAGCGACACGGGTTTCTCGTCGCGTACCCAGCGCAGACCCGTCGAGCCAATGGCTCGAATTGCTGGAACTGGTTTGACACCGCGCAACAGCAGCGCTCGGGCGGTGAGCCGTCCATCTTGGCGGGCATCGTCGACGACATCAACGCGATGTACCCGGTCGACCGGAGCAAGGTATATGTGGCCGGACTGTCGGCGGGGGCGGCGATGGCGGTGATCCTGGGGCAGACGCACCCCGATCTGTTCGCCGGCATCGGAGCCCACTCAGGGCTGCCGAAAGGGGTGGCCCACGATGTGCCGTCGGCATTTGCCGCCATGCAATCGCGCACGCAGCAAGGTTCAGGGAGCGGTGGGCGCGCCGTCCGGACGATGGTCATCCATGGCGACGCCGATGCCACTGTGAACGTGGCCAATGGCTCGGCCATCATCCGGCACGCCCTGGACGCCTACAAGCAGAGTGGTGTGCACCTGCAGCCGCAGGCTGTCCAGACGCTAGAGCGCGGTGGACGGCGCTACTCTTCGCGCGCGTTCTGCGACGAACTCGGCATGCCCTTGGTGGAAGAGTGCGTCATCCACGGCGGCGGGCACGCGTGGTCGGGCGGCGACACAGCAGGCTCATTCACGGACCGCTCGGGTCCCGATGCGTCAGAGGAGTTCGTCCGCTTCTTCTTGGGCTCGAGTGGGGCTCGACCAATCACTCGCTCTGATTGAGTCAGCGCCCGATTGCTCCTGTCACTGAGCGCGAGTCTGAGATGCATTGGCGCGCCCCAACACCGAACGGGGCGGGTGGGCCCCACTCGCGTCGAAACGTCAGGCGCCCTGGATTTGGGGGACGCACAAGTCAGTATCATGAGTGACTGATTGCCAAAGAGCGTCGACGCCGCGAGAAGCGCGCTCATTCCTTTGTCCACGCAGCCTATTGAAAGTTGATCGATGTTCGGACGAAGCCGGTTGGCGATAGGCGTTGGCGTAGGCCTGACGATCGGCTTTCTGGCGCTGATCGTGATCGTGGGCACGACCATCTGGCTGGTGGAACGCGGCAACAGCCTGTTCCAGCAATCGGCATTGCAGCGCGCCATCCGCATCGCCGCGGTGGAACTGCGGGATCATGTGCGCACTGCCGAGTCGAGCCAGCGCGGATTTCTTCTGACCGGCAACCAGATCTACCTGGCGCCATACGACACGGCCAAGACGCGCGCTCTCCAGGAGCTGGCGGATCTGGCCCGGTTGCTTCCACCCGATGCACCCAACCGGGCCATGCTCCCCAGGTTGTCGGAAGCGGTCAACCAAAAAATCGGGGACATGGACTCCAGCATCGCGCTGAAGAGCGCGGGCCGCGATGCCGAGGCACTTGCACTGCTAAAGCGCAATCGCGGCAAGGCGCTGATGGATGAAATCAATGTCTTTCTCTATGGCGCCATACTGCTCGCCGACGAGAACGGCACGCTCAACAGCGCAGAGCAGCAACGCAATGCTTCGCTGCTGCGGTGGATATCGGCCGGTGCCGCCGTGGTCATCGTCCTGGTGGTGTTGGTGGTGGCCTTCACCGTCTACCGCAATGAGCAAGACCTGAAACAGGCCCGCGACGAAGTGCGGGCCATCAACCTGACCCTGGAAGAACGGGTGAAGACCCGCACGGCTGATCTGGCCCTGGCGCGGGAACGTGCAGAAGTCCTGCTGGCCGAAGTCAATCATCGAGTCGCCAACAGTCTGCAGCTGGTGGGGGCGCTGGTGCTGATGCAGCTGCGCTCCGTCACCGACACGGCGGCCAAGGATGCCTTGCGCGAAACGCAATCGCGGATCAATGCCATCTCGCTGATCCACAAGAGCCTCTACACATCCGGCGACGTGACGAACGTGGCACTAAACGACTATCTGGGCGCCATGCTGACCAACCTGGAGACAGCGATGAAGAAGGACGGCCACACCGCCATCCTGAAATGCTATCTGGAGCCCATCTCGCTGCGCACAGACGCCAGCGTGAGCCTGGGCGTCGCCGTACAGGAACTGGTCACCAACGCCTTCAAATATGCCTATCCCGGCGACAAACCCGGCGAGGTGCGCGTGCGGCTGAAGCGCTTGGAAGATGGCAAAGCCGAACTGACGGTCGAGGACGACGGTGTGGGCATAGCGCCGAACGCTCCGCGTGCAGGTACCGGGTTGGGTAGCAAGATCATCCAGACGATGGCGTCGGCGCTGCAGACCCATGTGGAGTACATCAACCGCAGGCCGGGCACGGCGGCACGGCTGGTGCTGACGACGGCGAACGCGTAAGAGGGATGGCGATGAAACTCCGACTGTCTGCGATCGCGTCGCTCCTGTGCCTGAGCGGCGCTTCGTTTGCCGGGGGCGGCGAAGGGCAGACCACGCCGGTCAAGCTGCCTGCGTATGACCCGGCACGTGCCACCTGCAGAGCACCAACGGGTTTGCAGAAAAAACTCGTCTTCGTGCAGGACAACAGGCGTGAGTTCATGCAGGGCGCGGGACGCGGGATGGAGGCCGCGGCGCGCGCGCGAGGCCTCGCCTATGGCGTGGCCTTTGCCAACAACGATCCTGCGCTGATGATCAAACAGGTCGAGGCCATTGCCACCGACAAGACAGGCGCCATCGTGGTGGCCCCGATCGACCCGCCGTCGCTGGCACCCGCCCTGAAGAAGGTCCTCGGCGGCGGCGCCTATGTGGGTGCCATCGTCCCGCCACCCGCGACGTCGGTGTTGAACGCGCCGCAATATCTGACCGGAAAGGTTCTGGCCGAAGCGGCAGCAAATTACATCCGGACCCGCCTTGGCGGACGGGCCAAGGTCGTGCTGCTGACGCACGACAGCCTTCAATTTCTGGCGCCGCGTTTCACCGCCATGCGCGACACCCTGCGGACACTGCCCGGCGTGACGATCGTTGCCGACATTTCGCCGGCCACGGTCGACAAGGAAGGCGGATTCCGCACGATGAAGACGATCCTGCTGGCGCAACCCAACATCGATGTGGTGCTGGGTGCGGACACGGTGGTGCTTGGAGCGCTGGCAGCACTGCGCGAAGCGGGCAAGGCCAGAGCGGACCAGTTTCTGGGCGGTATCGACGGCGAGCAGGAAGCGGTCGTGGAAATCAAGAAAGGCGACAGCCCCTACAAGGCGAGCATCAGCCTCGCCTCCTCGATATTCGGTTATGCGATGGGGCAGCATGCCGCCGATTGGCTGGAAGGGAAATCGATCCCACAAGCCATGGACATCCTGCCCAAGGCGCTGACCAGCGCCAACATCGCCGACTATCTGCGCGATACGGCCGATCCTGGAGCGGTGTATGCGGATCCGTCGCGTCGCGCCTCATACCTGAAGATGTACGGGAACATCTGTTTCGACACGCGCGAAATCTATATTAATTTCCCCTGGTCATCAGAATCCAAATAGGTCCAGCACCATGACCGCCAACCCCTTCGTCATCCTCTACGTCGAAGACAACGAGTTCATCCGCGAGTCGTTCGCCGAGTTGCTCGCCACGGCCGAGCGCCGGATCGTGTGTGTGGCTGACGGTGCCGGCGCGCGCGCGGCGCTGCGCGATCAGAGCGTGAACCTGCTGATCACCGACGTCAACCTGCCCGACGGCTCGGGCCTCGACGTGGCAAGCGAGGCCCTTCGGCAGAACCCCGGGCTGCCGGTGATCGTCTGCTCCGGGCACGACGTCGGCGACATCGCGCAATCGCTCGGCCCGACCGCCCATCCGCTGAGGAAGCCTTTCGAGGTCGAGGAGCTCGAGGCGTTGGTCGAGCGGCTGGCGCGATAAACCTACGACTTGACTGCAAGCTATTGCCTGAGCGCCGTCAGGGTCAGGCGGAGGACCTCCATGTCAAAAGGCTTGCGCAACAGAACCGCGTTTTCGCCCACCGCCTGATAGATAGCACTGGCGTCAGCACGTCCGCTGGCAAAGGCAACGCGCAGGCCAGGCCTCGTCTGCAGCGCGCGGCGTGCGACCTCGGCGCCGTTCATGCCCGGCATGGCGAAGTCGACCAGCAGAATGTCCGGGGACAGCGCCTCCACCGCCTTCAACCCCGACGGTCCGTCGCTGCTGGCGTGCACCTCGTGCCCAAGGGAGCGAACGGCGGCGCACAAGACTTCGCGCACGTCGTCGTCGTCGTCCACGATCAGCACTCTCACCGGCTGAGCGACGGACTGCAGACTCGGCACCCATGCGTCCTCCGGCGCGGCCCGAACGCGATCGGGTGCCGTGAACTCCGGCAGCTCGACGGCGATTGTCGTACCGTTGTCATCCGAGCTTCGGATGGAAACGGAGCCCCCGGCGCGTTCGCACATGCCGTACACCTGGCTCAGCCCGAGGCCGCTTCCTTTGCCCACGCCTTTCGTCGTGAAAAAAGGGTCGAAGCATCTCGACTGAACTTCTGGCGGCATTCCAGGGCCGTTGTCGGTGAAGGTCAGCTCGACACGCGGGCCTTTCGAAGGCCCCGCCGGCAGCCTGCGCACGCCGATGTGGAACGTTCCGACGCCTCCCATCGCGTCTCGTGCGTTGATGGCCAGGTTGAGGATCGCCATCTCCAGCTGCGTCGAGTCGGCGAGCAACCACAGGTCTTCATCGGGAAGGCCGAGACTCAGCTCAACCGTGGAGCCGAGCGTCGTTTGAAGCAGCTGTTGCAAGCTGCCCAGCAAGTCGCCCACCGACAGCGGCCGACTGTCGAACGCATGTTCGCGCGAAAAGGTCAGCAGCTGTGCCGTGAGCTTGGACGCCCGCGTGGTCACGTCCTTTCCCTTCTGCGCGATGCGAAGAACCATCTCGGGGTTGTCTGAAGAGCGGCGGATGATCTCGAAATTGCCCTGGATCGCCTGCAGCAGGTTGTTGAAGTCGTGCGCGATCCCACCGGTCAGCTGCCCCACCGCTTCCATCTTCTGCGCTTGGGCGAGCGATGCTTCGGCACGCGCGAGACGTTCTGCGCTCTCGACTCGCGCCGTCACGTCGTAGACGAACTGATAGGCGCCGATGAGTTCTCCCTGGTTCCCTCTCAGGGAGCGGAAGCGCATCTCGTAGTGGCGCCGCACATGCTCGCCGAAGACGCCCACTTCATTGAACTCCTCGCCAGAGAGCGCTCGTTGCCAAACCGATCGAACAGCGGCTTGATGCTCCGGGTAGTTGGCCAACAGCTCCAGCATGTTGTCACCCACCGAAGGCCGGATGCCGAAGATCTTCTCGAACTCCCGCGCGCTGGCCTCGTTGATGGCCAGCCAGCGGAACGACCGGTCGGCGACTTGCACGAACGCGTCCGTCCCTTCGACGATGTCCGCGAGAAGCTTCTTCTCGGCCAGGTACGACTCCAGCTTGCGACCCAATGCGTCGTTGAGCTCCTGCAGGTTCTGCTCGACCCGTTTGCGCTCGGTGATGTCGATGACAGCCCCCACCACGCGCGTGCACGTTCCCGCATCGTCGAACTGGCCTCGCCCGCGGGCGGAGATCCATCGGATCTGCCCGTCCTCCTTGCCCACGGTCCTGTATTCGACGTCGTAGACGGGGCGCTTGACCGGATCAGCGGTGGCTCGAAAGGCCGTCATGACGCGCTCCCGGTCTTCCGGATGCAAGCCTTCTTCGAAATCGCGGAGGGTCACCTTGACCTGTGGCGAGATGCCGAACATGGCCTTCACGCGCGCAGGCCAATGCAAGGTGTCGGCCACCAAGTCGACGTCCCACAAGCCGACATCCCCTGCGTCGGTTGCCAGGCGCAGCTGTTCCTCGCGCACTGCCAGCTCGTCCAAGGCCTGGTAGCGGCTCGTTGCATCGATCCCGACGACGAGGATGCCGCGTACCGTGTCGTCGTCATTGAAGACGGGTTGGTAAAGGAAGTCGAGCTTCAGTCTGCGCACGGGTTCGCCGGGCAGCTTGAACTGGTATTCGGCGCCAAGGGCCTCGTGCGGCTGGCCTGTCCGGTAGACCTGGTCCAACAAATCGATGTAGCCCTGCGCTCCCGCCTCAGGCAGCGCTTCGGCCACCGCCTTGCCGACCAGGTCTCTGTTTCCCAGCAATGAGAGATAGGCCGGGTTCGCCATGTCGAAGACATGGGCCGGACCGGAGAGCAACGCGATGAACACCGGCGCCTGCTGGAACAGCTGCAGGAACTTCTCTCGTTCCCGTTCCACTGCTTGGGCGGCCATGACTTGCTCGGTCGTCTCGGTGCACAGCACCAGCACGCCACCGATGCCACTCGGAGCGGTAACGTCGTCGATCGGGCCATACGAGTAGGTCCAGTAGACATCTTCCAGCTTGCCGTTGCGGATGATGGGGACCAGCTGGTTCTCGTGCCACGTCGCCAGTCCGCCCGAGTGGACGGACGCGATCTGCGGTCCGATGATGTCCCAGATCTCCGGCCAGGCTTCCTGCCCTCGCATGCCGAGGATGCTGGGGTGCTTCTCGGGCCCGAGAGAAGCGCGGTAGGCGTCGTTGTAGAGACAGATGTGCTCCGGCCCCCAGAACAGGAACACGGGGTGGCCGGTCGTGAGCGCCATGCGCACCATCACACGAAGGCTGGCGGGCCAGCCTTCCGGGCCGCCCAGCGGCGTGCGGGACCAGTCGAACTCTCGTATGCGTCTTGCCATCTCGCTGTCGCCAGCGAGAAACGCCAGGTCGATTGCCTGAGCTGCCATATGCCTGGTCTCCATGAGAGACAGTCCTGCAGCGGGGCGGCAGAGCTGCCGCTTCGCCCCAAGAAGCGCCGCATGCTAACTGCGTCGCCGAGGTCCTGCACGCGCCGTGCAAAGGCGTAGGAACCGTCCGACAACAGCTTGTCGCGAGCTCCTACGCCCGCGGATGCCTTGGCGTGGGTTTCACCTGCTGTTTCGCGCTTCCGGTGTCCGACAATTTGTAAACGCCGAGAACACACTCCGCGCCGCCCGTCGCAGACGCAGCCGGCCGAGCACAAAAGGAAGCCAAGAAGAATGCTCGAGAAAATTTGGGGTCGATGGGGACTGGCGGGCGCCTTGAAGCCATGCCCATGAGCCGTTGCCACGCCTTGGTATGGGCGCTGCTGCTCCTGGTCGCGGGTTTGTCGGCGACTCCCGCGCCGGCCCAACACGAGCTGACCGAGGAAGTGCGCGTCAAGGCCGCGTACCTGCACAAGTTCCCGAGCTTCGTCGAGTGGCCCGCCGCGGCGCTGCCGTCGGACGGGGCGCCCATCGTCATTGGCATTGCGAGCGCCGATGCCATCTTCAGAGAGCTGGAGCGGATCTCGAAAGGCCGCCACGTGGCAGGCCGCCTGGTCGAAGCCCGCCGGGTCGACGGCATCCGCGGCCTTGCGGGTCTCCACGTTCTCTTCATCGGGCGAGAGATGGGCAGCGAGGCGTCGTTGTATCTGAAAGCCGCCCAGGCGCTTCCGATTCTCACCGTCGCAGAGCATGAGCCGATCGAGCGGCTCGTGATTCTCAACTTCCTTGACCGAGGCGGCACGGTCCGATTCTCGGCGTCGCTCCCAGCGGCGGAGAAGGCCGGCCTGACCCTCAGTTCCAGGCTGCTGGCCGTGGCGGACCACGTGCACGGCAGCCCTCGCGACAAGAAGTAGGACGCCCATGAAACCGCGAAGTCTTCGGCTCCAGCTGGCTCGTGCAGCGCTGACCGCCACGTTGGTCGCGCTGCTGCTGAGCACCGTGGCCACGGCCTGGTTCGAGTTTGCGAAATTCCGCAGCGAAAGGCAGGCCGATTTGCAATCCCGCGCGGACGTCCTGGCGTACGCCATCGCACCGGCCCTCGTGTTCAACGACCGAGAAACCGTTCGCCTCCAGCTGGCCGCACTGCGCAATGCGCCCGAGCTCGATTTCGCGGTGGTCTATCGACTCGATGGTTCCACCTTCGCCACCTTCCATTCGAATGCACAGCCGGGCGGAACCAAAGTGCCGATGCCCCGTGCCTTGGGCTTCGACTTCAGCGCCTCCGGCATGAGCCTTGCGCAGTCAGTCCGGCATGACGATGAAGAGGTGGGTCGCCTGTACATGTCAGCCCGGCACGATCTCTGGTCTCGCATCGGATCCTTCGTCGCCATTCAAGCGTGTGTGCTGGTGATCGCGCTGGCCTTGGCGGCGTGGCTGTTCCGGCGCTTGCAGGTGAATGCCGTGCAGTCGCTGGCGGATGTGACACGGGTTGCGCGGCGGGTGACCCAGCACGGCGATTGGTCGCCGCGAGCGCAGCCGTCTCGCTACGAAGAGCTGAGCGTGCTGGTCACCGCGTTCAACCGCATGCTGGATGAAGTCTCTCAGCGCACGCAGGCACTCGAGGCCGAGACCGTGGAGCGCCGCAGGGTCGAGGTCGAGCTTCGAGCAGCCGACGAACAGAAGGATGTCTTTCTCGCGACGCTCGCACACGAGCTGCGCAACCCCCTGGCCCCGATGACGGTGGCGGTGTCGATCCTGCGCAAGAAGCAGCAGCCGCAGGCACTTCAGGACAAGTGCGTTGGCATCCTCGATCGCCAGCTGTCGCACACGGTACGTCTGATCGATGACCTGCTCGATGTCTCTCGTATCCGGGTCGGCAAGTTGACACTCCAGAAGGATGCAATCGAGCTGCTGAGTGTCGTGCGCGCGGCCGCGGAGCTGATCGAGCCGGTTGCCACGGGCAAGCAGCAAGTGGTGAAAGCCTCGCTCGAGGGCCGCGACATCTGCGTCATCGCAGACCGCACACGGCTGCTGCAGGTGTTCTCGAATCTGCTCACCAACGCGTCGCGCTACACGCCCCGCGGCGGCTCCATCGAGGTGTCGTACCGCTGCGACGACACGCATGTGTTCGTGAGCGTGAGAGACACCGGCATCGGCATCGACGCGTCGATGCAGCGCAAGATCTTCGAGATGTTCCAGCAGGCGGACCAGAGCCTGGAGCGTGGCAATGCCGGCCTGGGCATCGGCCTCACCCTGGCAAGCCAGCTCGCCCAACTGCATGGTGGTGAGATCGCGGTCGAAAGCGAAGGGCTCGGCCGAGGCGCCTGTTTCACGGTGAGGTTGCCGATCGCGCCACGCGGCACGCAGCCCAACGTGGAGCGGCGCCCCGAGGCCACCGCAGCCGGCCGTCCGATGTCGATCCTCATCGCCGATGACAACGTCGACGCCGCGGTCGGGCTGCGGGATGCCTTCGAAGCCCTGGGGCATGAGGTATCGGTGTGCCACGACGGGCTGTCGGCGGTCGGCCAGGCGCTCGCCCGACGCTTCGACGCGGCGATTCTCGACATCGGAATGCCCGGGCTCAACGGCTATGACGCGGCGCAGCGCATCCGCGCCGGTGCACAGCCCGCCCTGGTCCTGGTGGCGCTCACGGGCTGGGGCCAGCCGTCGGACAAGGAACGTGCGAGGAACGCCGGATTCGACCACCACTTCGTCAAGCCGGCCTCGCCAGATGACCTGCTGCAGGCGATACAGGCCCGAACCGCGGCCACGCGAACCATGGAGGATGTGAAGACATGACGCCACCGGCCTCGTTGCTTGTGCGCCGACCGCGGCTCGGCGCGTTCGTGCGCTGGCCGCTGGCGGCGGCGCTTTCGGTGGGGAGTGCGCACGCCCAGTTCCCGGGCGCTGCGGCGATCGAAGACATGAGCCTGGAGGCGCTGGCGAACGTGCCCGTCACGTCCGTCACGGGGCGGCCGGAGGCCCTGCAACGCTCAGCCGCCTCGATCTACGTCATCTCCGGCGACGAGCTCCGTCGCTCGGGCGTGAGCAGCCTGCCCGAGGCCTTGCGCCTCGCGCCCAACCTGCAGGTCGCGCGGCTGAACGCCTCCCAGTACGCCATCTCGGCACGCGGTTTCAACAACACGATCGGCAACAAGCTGCTCGTGCTGATCGACGGCCGCACCGTCTACTCGCCGCTGTTTTCAGGCGTGTTCTGGGATGCACAGGATGTACTGCTCGAGGACATCGATCGCATCGAAGTCATCAGCGGGCCCGGCGCCACCTTGTGGGGGGCCAATGCGGTCAACGGCGTGATCAACGTGATTACCAAGTCGGCGACGGCGACGCAAGGTGCGTTCGCGGCGGCCTCGAGCGAGCGCTCGGGCTACCGCGCGGCCACACGCTATGGCACGTCGGTCGGACACGACACCGCGCTGCGGCTCTACGCCGTGCAAAGCCGGCGTAATGAGACCGATGCCGTCTCGACGGGCGCGCCGAGAAACGATGACAACACGCTGCGGCAAGCCGGGTTTCGTGCCGACACGTCGACAGACGACCACCACTTGCAGCTGCAAGGCGACATCTACGACGGCGGCGGCGACGGCAGCAGCAACATCGCGGCGGAGCTTTCCGGTGCCAACCTGATCGCGAAGCTGAGCAGCCGGCCGGGTGAGGCGTCGAACTGGCAGGCGCAGGTCTATCTCGATCACACCAAGCGCAGCGACCCGGTGGTCTTCCGCGACAAGACCGACACGGTGGATGTCACCTTCAACCACG
Organism: Piscinibacter sp. HJYY11; assembly: GCF_016735515.1. Taxonomy (NCBI): domain Bacteria; kingdom Pseudomonadati; phylum Pseudomonadota; class Betaproteobacteria; order Burkholderiales; family Sphaerotilaceae; genus Piscinibacter; species Piscinibacter sp. HJYY11. The sequence continues at coordinate 1,367,054 of NZ_JAERQZ010000001.1, forward strand.
CCCCCTCGGTCGACCGCGCCCACAAGGTGCTGTGGGGGGCCGGGTATCGTGCGGCGACCAGCAGGACCGAGGCGACGCCGCTCGTGCGCTTCGAGCCGGCCACCCGTCGGCTTCGCTGGAGCCACCTCTTTCTTCAGGACGAGTTCGCCGTGAGCGAGACGCTGCGGGTCACGGCCGGCGTGAAGCTCGAAACCAACGTCTACACCGGCACCGAAGTGCTGCCGACGCTGCGCGCGGCGTACGACATCGGCGAGCGGAAGATCCTCTGGGCCTCACTGTCCCGGGCGGTGAGGTCACCCGCCCGGCTGGACCGCGACTTCTATCTCCCGGCGAATCCTCCCCACCTCATCGCCGGCGGCCCGAACTTCGAGTCCGAGGTGGCGAACGTGGCGGAGCTGGGCCTGCGGGGACAGACGTCTGCTGCCAGCTACAGCGCCACCGCGTTCCTGCACGACTTCGACCGGCTGCGCGCGGGCCGTGCCGGGCCCACCGAAATCGAGAACCGTGCGTGGGGCAAGGTGTGGGGGCTGGAGACCTGGGGAACGGTCGACGTGGCCGCCGGCTGGCGGCTGATGGCGGGCTGGGTGGAGCTTCGCAAGTCGCTGCACAAAGACGAGCTGTCGCCGGCCTCTTCGATCCCCAATCTCGGCAACGACCCACGGCGCCAGCTTCAGGTTCGCTCCACGCTCGACCTGAACCGCCGCACGCAGCTCGATGTGTCGGTGCGCTACGTGGCCTCGTTGCCAGAGCCGCATGTGCCGTCCTACACGGCCGGCAATGTCCGGCTGGGGTGGCGAGTCACGCCGGCATTGAACGCCAGCCTGTACGTCAACGACCTGGGGCGCAGCGGGCGCACCGAGTTCAACGCATCCGACGCGAGCGTGATCCGGTCGTCTGCAGGCATCAAAGTGGACTGGCGGCTTCCGTGAGCAGCACCTGCCCATGACCATCCGGAGCCGGCTCGTCATCCTGATCATTGCCCTGCTGCTGCCCTTGTTGGCTGCCATGCTGGCGGGGGTTCGCTTTCTCTATGAAGGTCAGCGGCAGGCGCTGGAACGCGGCGTGCACGAAGCGGTGCGGGCCCTGACCCTGGTGGTCGAGCGCGACATCGCGCAGACCGAGACGCTGCTCAAGGTGCTGGCGACCACCCCGTCGCTGCAGGAGGGTGACCTGCGCAGCTTCCACGAGCATGCGAAGGAGTTCGCGGCCGGCTGGGACACCGTCATCGTCTTCAGCGACCTCGACGGCCAGCAACTTCTCAACACGCGGCAACCCTTCGGCGCGCCGCTGCCGAGGACCAACCCGGACCTGCTGCGTCTGCGGCAGGCCGTCGGCCCCGACGCGACCATCACCTCCGACCTGTATTTCGCGCCGATCGGCAAGCGCTGGAGCTTTGCGGTGCAGGTGCCGGTGAAGGAGAACGGCAAGGTCGTCGGCTATCTCGCCATGGGAGGCTTCGCGGATCGGCTGCAGCAGGTGTTCGAGCGGCAAGCGCTTCCGCAGACCTGGCTCGGCACGCTCGTCGATCGCAACTTCCGGGTGGTGGCCCGCTCGCGCCAGGCGCAGCAATGGGTCGGAACGGTGTCGCTTCCGGAGCACGTGCGTGGCCTGAGCGCACGGCCCTCGGGCCAATTCAAGGTGAAGACCCTCGAAGGCACACCGGTCATCGCCATCTTTCACCGCTCGCCCCAACTGGGCTGGACCTTCATCGTGGGCGTTCCACAGGAAGAGATCGAAAGAGAGGCGCGAAACGCCACGGTGGTCCTGGCGGTGCTGTCGCTCATCCTGCTGGGCCTCGGGGTGCTGGCCACGGTGTGGGTCGCACGCAGCATCGTGCGGCCGGTGACGCGGCTCGTGGCCCTCGCCGAAAGTGTGGGCACCGACGAGGTGGCGTTTGATCGGCAACCGAGCGGCCTGCGTGAAGTCGACCAGATCGCGGAGGCACTCGCGCGGGCGAACAACAAGATCGCGAGCGCGCGCGTGGACCTGCAGCAGGAGGTGCAGAAGGCGCGGTCCGAAGCGGCGGCCGCGCATGCCAATGCGCTGCAGGCGCAGAAGCTGGAGGCGCTCGGACGGCTCACCGGGGGCGTCGCACACGATTTCAACAACCTGCTCATGGTGGTGAGCAGCAATGCCCACGTGCTTGCGCGCCGCCTGCCCGAGGCGTGGCGTGAATCGCCGCAGCTGCAGGCGATCGACCGTTCCGTGAAGACGGGGACGCGCCTCACCCGCCAGCTGCTGGCCTTTGCCCGGCGTCAGCCGCTCAGGCTCGAGGTCATCGCGCTCGAAGACCGGTTGAACGCGATGGCCAGCCTCGTCCGCACCGCGATCCGAAGCGGGGTCGAGCTCACCTGCACGGTCGCGCCCGGCACCTGGCCGGTCGAGGTCGACGTGGGCGAATTCGAACTGGCGATCCTCAACCTGGCGGTCAACGCCAACGACGCCATGCCGAAGGGCGGCAAGCTCACCATTCGAGCCAGCAACCATGTCGGAGCCGAAGACGAGCGCTTCGTCGTTGTCGAGGTGAGCGACACCGGCCTGGGCATCCCGGCGGACATCCTCGACAAGGTGATGGAGCCCTTCTTCACCACCAAGCCACCGGGCCAAGGCACCGGCCTTGGCCTGAGCCAGGTGTACGGCTTCTGCCAACAGGCCGGCGGCAAGCTCGAGATCGAAAGCAAGGTTGGCGCCGGCACCACTGTGCGCATGATGCTCAAGCCGACGACCGAGAGCGCCGTGGCCGATGCCCCGGTGCCGGCGTCGCTCCAGCCGCTCGGTTGCAAGGTACTGCTGGTCGAAGACAACGAGGAGCTCCGCAAGTCGACCCGTGAATTGCTCATCGCACTGGGCTGCGAGGTCGAACTCGCGCCTTCTGCAGACTCGGCGCGCGACCGCCTGACGGCGAAGACCGACATCGAGCTCGTCCTGAGCGACATCCGGATGCCGGGGCAGCTGAACGGCCTTGGCCTCGCAAGCTGGCTCCGGGCGCACCGTCCCGATTTGCCGTTCCTCCTCATGACCGGCTATGCGGACGAACTGCGGACAGGCCAGGTCGATGGACACGTGGTGCTTTCCAAACCGGTGGAACCGGAGACGCTCGCGGTCGCGATGAGGGCCGCCTTGCTGGTCGGGCGATCCCAGCCCAGGCCATAGCAGCATCAGAAAAACTCGCTTCGTGAGTGCTAGGTCGCCCGCAAAACGCTATCCGCAGTGTTCGATCTGAACGACTGAACATGACTGGGCACCGTGCAGGGAGCAACTTGCTTCAAGCGGCCTACTCTCTAAACTCAACGCGGCCCTGATCCGGCTCCCTTGGTGCCTCTAGCCGGTTGGTTCGCATTGACGCAGTCGCCATGGCGTCGCACGAATCTCTCTCAGATCGATTCGACTCCGGTCCCCGTCGCAGCAATGCTTCGGGTTTCGTTGAGCAGCGGTCGCCCGTCCTTCGCCGCGTTGTCGTTCCAAATGCGCTCATGCGCAAAGAGCTGGCACTCGATGCGAGCGCACCGCCGCCTATCGATCAGGCAACAACGTGATGAGCGATTCAAGCGGCAGGGTCCGCCGCTTGGGCCGAATGCCCGCAGGCAGGTTGGGCGCAACGTTCTTGGCGAAGAAGCGGTCCGACTCTTCCTTGGTTCGCCACACCTCGATGATGCGAAGCCCGGTGTCCGTCGCGTGCGCCATGTGCAGGATGAAGCCCGGCGACTGCTTGAACACCGGCTCCAACGCCGCGGCAATCGGCGCGTAGATCTCTGCCGTGAGTCCTTGCGACTCACCGAACATCAAGATGGGCATGTGAAACTCCTGGTTGATTTGAGGGCTTCAGTCTTGTTCGCCGCGCTTGCGCCGTCGATTCCCGAATGCGGCACACCCCTGTGCGGATCTGCACATGCAAGGACACCGAGATGGCACCGGCCAAAAGCTTCGACTGGAACGACCTGCGCTACTTCCTGGCGGCCGCCCGCACCCTGAGCCTCGCCGGTGCGGCCCGCATGCTTGGGGTCGAGCATTCCACGGTCGGCCGGCGGCTCACGTCGTTGGAAACGGCGCTGGGTGCCCGGCTGATGCTGCGCAAGCCCGACGGGCTGGCGCTCACCACGCTCGGGGAACAGGTGCTGCTGGCCGCGCACCAGGTGGAGCTGGCCGCCAACACGGTGGCCGATGTGGCCGCCTCTGCGCAGGAGCGCGTGCGTCTGGCTGTCCCGTCGGGCTTCTCGCTGTTCTTCACGGCACCGCTGGACCGCCTGAGGGCGTCGAAGCCACCGATTGCACTCGACATCGTAAGTGGCGCTCGCAAGGTCGACCTGGCCCAGGGCGAGGCCGACCTCGCCGTTCGCGGCGGCCCCGTGGACGACGCCGACCTGGTGGCCTGCCCGCTCTGCAGCGTGGGCTGGTCGCTCTATGCATCACCGGTCTACCTTGCCAAGCGGCCAGCCAACGCCTCAGCGACCGACCTCGATGGGCACGACGTCATCGGCTTCGCCCAGCAACTGGCCGACACGCCGAACGCACGCTGGCTGGACAGCCGCTGCGGCCAGGCACGCGTCGTGTTGAGGGGCTCGGAAGTGGTCGACATCGCCGCTGCTGCAGCCGAAGGCGCAGGAGTGGCGCTGCTGCCGTGCTACCTGGGCGACCGCGCTGCCAGCCTGGTGCGCCTGACGGCGGAGGTACTGGTCAAGCGTGAGCTGGTGCTCGTCTACCGCCGTGAGATGCGCCTCTCGGCAGCGGTGAAGCTCGTGATCGACGTCACCCGCGAGACTTTCGAAGAGGCGCGCGAGAAACTTGCCGGCCACGCCTCACCGGTCTTTGCCTCCCTGACCCAGCGCCAGCGCGAGCTGCTCGAGCTGCTCGCCCAAGGCCGCGACAACGCGCAGATCGCCGCCACACTCTCGCTGAGTGACAAGACCGTCCGCAATCACGTCAGCCGCATCCTCACGCAGCTCGAAGTCGAGAACCGGTCACAGGCCATCGTCAAGGCGCGGGACGCCGGATTCGGCTTCCGGGGGGGCTGAGCGCCCCTCACAGGTACACCGTGCCGCCGGCAGTGGCGCGGCGCCACGTTGCCGCCAAGGGCGAGACACACCCGAGCGAACGAAGTTGCGCGGCGTCAGACCCGTGAGCTGGCGTACCACGCGAGACATGTGCGCCTGATCCGCGAAGCCGAGGTCTGCCGCGATGTCGGCGAGCGGCGCCCCCCGCTGTGCCCTGCGCGAGATGGCCTGCAGGCGCACCACCTGCGACAGGTGCCGCGGCGACGTGCCGATCCACTGGACGAAGTCGCGCTCGAGCTGGCGGCCCGACACGTGCTGCTCGTCGGCCAGCGTCTCGATGGCCGCCCGCGGCGCCTGGCAGAGGCGCATGGCCGCACGCGCCGCGCGCATCGCGGCGGTCCAGCGCTGGCGATTGGCCGAGGCGCGCTCTTCGAGCCAGCCGCCCAGGGCCGATGCTGCCGATGCGCTTCAGATACCTCGAAGGGCTCATGCACCACTACAAGCACCACGGCACCACCACGGCGTTCGCGCGCTCAACGTGCTCAACGGCGCGGTGCTGGTCAGCTGCAAGGCGCGGCACCTACATCAGGAGGTTTTGTCGTTCCCGCGCGAGATCGACGAGGCCGTGCCCATCGAGCCGGGCGTTCGATAGATAGTCGACAACCACGCGACACACAGCCACCCGAACGTCTAGGCCTGACTGGCAAGTCGGCCGCGTTGGCACATGCTCTTCATCCCAACCTGTAGCACTTGTTTGATCACTGACAAGGCCATTCGCGGAGGCGGGTTAGTTTGATCACACCGCGGCACTGTCTAAGGCGCCAGGGCGCCGAGCGCCGAGACTCGCTAGTCAACACTAATAGCGAGGTTTTCGGGCTGATGCTCAAAGGGTGTCGCATTTATCCAAGACGTGGCCAGCCTTCAAGGAAAAACTTCACCTCATGAAGAAGCCCTTGAAGATGACTCTCGGTACCCTCGGCGCGGTGGCCGCCTGTGTCGCCGTCGCAGCCGCCGGCTTGCTTCTCAACAGCCAACGCAAACTGGATCGGGTGGTCGCTGTTGCCGTGGCTCCGGTGCCCTATGTAACCGATGCGCAGGCACTCGAGAGCGGCAAGTACCTGTACATGACCCGCTGCATCGAGTGCCACGGCCGCGACGGCGACGGCGCCGTTTTCATCAATGAGCCGAACGGCCTGTACCTCGCCGGCTCCAACCTGACCACGGGCCGTGGCAGCGCAGTGGCTTCCTACAGCGAGACGGATTGGGTACGCACCATTCGCCACGGAGTCAAACCAAGCGGGCGCCCGGTCTTCATCATGCCCAGCGAAGACTTCAACCGCCTCAGCGACCGCGACCTGGCCAGCTTGGTGGCGTATGTCCGCTCGCTGCCAGCGAAGGACGGCAACGGCGCCATCATTCGACTGCCCCTGATCGTGAGGCTGATCCACGGTGCCGGCGTGATGAAGGATTCGGCCGAGAAGATCGACCACTCGTTACCACCCTCTCAGCCGATCCCTGTCGGCATCACGACGGAGCATGGCCGCTATGTCGCGCAGGCATGCGTGGGCTGTCACGGCGTCGAACTGAAGGGCGGCTCGATTGCGGGCGCCCCGCCGCACTGGCCGCCTGCCGCTCAACTCACAGGTCCCGGCAGCGTGATCGCCCGCTATGCAACGGCAGAGCAGTTCAAGACCTTGCTGCGCACCGGAGCGCGACCCGACGGCACGAAGACCAACGAAGCGATGCCCACGAACCAGCACCTGAACGACGTCGACCTGGAGGCCATCTATCTGTACTTCAAGTCGACGCAAGCTGCAGCAACCTCGGTGTCTTCATCGGCTCAGAATAGGCGTCCGAAATCGTGAAGCACCCCCAATGACTGCCAACGCCATGAACGCCGTTCCGATCGCACTGCTGGGGACCGACACCGCGCCACGCACCAAACCCTCAAACTATCCCGAGCCGTTTGCCTCCCGCATGGCGGGCCGCCTGAAGAAGCCGCTGGGTGACCTGTTCGGCTTGAAGAACTTCGGCGTGAACCTGACGCACCTTGCACCAGGCGCGTCTTCCGCACTGCGCCATGCCCACACGCGTCAGGATGAGTTCATCTACATCCTCCGAGGCCACCCGACACTGCATACCGACGCGGGGATGACGTCGCTCTCACCCGGCATGTGCGCCGGCTTCGCGCATGGAACAGGCGACGCTCACCGATTGGTCAACGAGACCCTCGAAGAAGTCTTGTACCTCGAAATCGGGGACCGGACGCTAGGCGACGAGGTGACCTACCCCGATGACGACATCCAGGCGGTGCTGGTGGACCAGCGGTGGCGCTTCACGCGCAAGGACGGCACCCCGTACACCTGAGTCAGCGTGCTGAACAATCCGATGGCGAGTTCATACAAGACCATTTCTCCACACGACGGAAGAATCAAGCGCGTCATCAACTCCTTGTCACCATCATGCTCCGCCGCTCCCTACAGATTCTCTTGTTCGGACTTGCCTCGCTCCGTTGCATGGCAGCAGCGCCCGAAGCCGCGACCACAGAGGCCCCCGTCCGCTCCTACGTGAATGTGCAGGCTTCGATCGTCATCCATCGGCCCCCGTCTGAAGTCTTTGCCTTCGTATCCGACGCCGAGAACGACGTGCATTGGCGCAGCGAAGTCGTCAGCATGAAGAACCTGACAGCACCGCCTCACCGGGTGGGCACGCGCACGCTCGAGGTTGCCAAGGTACTTGGCAAACAACTCGAGACCACGACCGAGATCACCGAGTTCGTGCCGGGTGAGCGCATGGCGAGGCACACTGTCACCGGTCTGACGCCGGTCGTGACGGCGCGAGCGGTCGAACCGGTTGCAGACGGCGCCCGCTTCACCTACCAGCTGACGGCGGACGTCACCGACGTCTTTCTTTTCAGGGCGTTTCGGCCCGTGCTGGAGTGGTGGACGCAGCGCAAGGTCGCGGGCTATCTGGATTCACTCAAGGCTCACCTGGAGGTACCCGTCGGGTCGAATTCACCATGAAAGCTTCATTCCTCGAGATCGTTCAACATGTCCCCGCGACCACCACGATGCGTGAACTGGTCACGAAAGTTTTCGCTCTGCGCGGATCAGGCGTGCCGGTGGAATCGTTGCACGCGCTGCCATGTGATGCGCTCCTGTTGCACGTCCATCTATGGGGCGATCCCGAGCTCGACCGCGCCACAGGCGAGCGGAGCTTCTTCACCGGCATCCGACAGGCGCCCGCTTGCCACTCGGTCGGAGGCGACTTCCTGACCTTGTTCGCAGTGTTGACGCCGCCGGGAGCCGTGGCGCTTCTTGGCGGTGCCCCCATGGACGGACTCGATCCCTGCGTCACGCTGAGCCGTGTGACGACCCTCGACGTTGCCCGCTCGTTGGAGCGTGCCGTGTGCGCGCAGCCTTCGGTGGAGCTAGCCTTGGCGGAATTTGCTCGCTGGCTGGAGAGCCGACTGAGTCGCCGATGCGTGATTCCTCAGGCGGCGTGGCGGGTCGCCAGGGTGTCTTCCGAGCTATCGCTGGCACCCAGCACGAAAGTAGGCGACGCCGCGCAGCGACAAGCCGTCTCGCAGCGCCAACTGGAGCGAGACATGCAGCGGTGGTTCAACGTGCCGCCGAAACAGTACGCCCTCACGGCGCAATTCCAGCGTCTTCTCCAAGTGGCTGGCAGAGAGGAGACTCTCCTGGGTGCGGCGTTGGAAGCCGGGTTTGCCGACCAGGCGCACATGAACAGGGCGGTGAAGAGGTTTTCTGGCATGACGCCTCAACAACTTCTTCGGGCTGCTACAGGTCCGGTGTCTGCAACCTTTCGACAGGCGATGACGACGCATGCGCGAGTCTTCGCATAGCGCACGCGTCACCCGCACGGATGGCCTAGGTATCAAAACTGGACGGCGCGCGCTCCATCGATACAAGGATCAGCCGTCAGCTGTTTTCGCATCAGGGCGTTCGGAACCACGATGCCGCGAAGCACTGGAAAGCGCTGCTCAACGATTGCAAAGCCGAACTTTCCAAAGAACGGCTGCGCGGTCAGGCTGACATCTGACGCCAGCCAAGGGGTTGCGCGCCCATTCGCGACCTTGATGAGATGCTCCATCAGGAAGCTGCCGATGCCTTGCCCTGCATGCTCGGCTGAGACGAAGAAGTGGTCGATGTAGCCGGAAGTCTGAACGTCCGCATACGCCACGATCTGGCCCGACACTTCCACAATGAAGGGCTGAATCCCCTGCATGCGATTCGTCCACAGCGATTGATCGATCGTCTGAGGAGCCCAGGCGTTCAGTTGTTCACGCGTGTAGCTTCTGCTCGCAAGTCCATGGACTGCGGAGCGAAACACAGCCAGCAGCGCGGGTTCATCTCCGGTGCAAAACGGGCGTATCTGCATGGTGTGATGTTTCTGACCTACGAGAGCGTGATTGCCCTGACTGGCACTTTAGCCAAGGCATTCGCCAGCGCTCGTTCTCGACACGCAACAATGGAGGCTTCGCAAACCCTTTGATCGCCAAGGTATTGCCACGATGAGCCTGTCGCCACAGATCCGCTTCGCGCGCAGCCACGACGGGGTGCGACTCGCGTACTCGTCGACAGGCTCGGGCCCCACGCTGATCAAGGCGGCCACCTGGCTGTCGCACCTCGAGTACGACTGGGAAAGCCCGGTATGGAGCCACCTGCTGCGCGACCTGTCTCGCCAATGCACCTACGTGCGCTACGACGAACGCGGGTGCGGACTGTCGGATTGGTCGGTCGACGACCTCTCCTTCGAGAGCTGGGTCCGCGACCTGGAAACGGTGGCCGATGCCTGCGGCAGCGAACGGTTCGGGTTGCTCGGCATCTCGCAGGGTGCATCGATCGCCATCGCCTATGCCGTGCGCCACCCGGAGCGGGTGTCGCTTCTCGTGCTCCATGGCGGCTACGCGCGGGGTCGCCTCGTTCGCAGCGACACCGACCAGGACCGCGAAGAAGTCCAGACGATGACCAAGCTGGCCGAACTCGGCTGGGGCAAGGCCGACGCGTCGTTCCGCCAGTTCTTCACCAGCCAGTTCATCCCCGGTGGCACCGCCGAGCAGCACCAGTGGTTCAACGAGCTGGAGCGCATTTCTACCTCGCCGCAGAACGCTGCGCGCTTCATGAACGAGTTCGCGCGCATCGACGTGACGGCGCTGCTGGGGCAGGTGCGTTGCCCCACGCTCGTGCTGCACAGCCGGCGCGACGTGCGCCAGCCTTTCGAGGAAAGCCGTCTCCTGGCCAGCGCCATTCCAGGCGCGCAACTCGTGCCCATCGACAGCGGCAACCACCTCCTGCTGGGCGACGAGCCCGGCTGGAAGCACTGGATCGACCAGGTGAGCCGCTTTGTTGCCCGGCACGCAATGGGCGGCCAGGCCGGCGCGTTCGCGGGGCTCACGCCGCGGCAACGTGAGCTGCTCGAGCTGCTGGCCCAAGGGCGCGACAACGCGCAGATCGCCGCAGCGCTATCGCTGAGCGACAAGACCGTGCGCAACCATGTGAGCCGGCTCCTCGCCCAACTCGAAGTCGAAAACCGTTCGCAGGCGATCGTCAAGGCGCGGGACGCCGGCTTCGGCGCGGCCTCGGGCTGATGCAGCGCCGCGCTCACAGGTAGACCGTGCCGCCGGCAGTGGCGCGCCGCCACGTCGTGGCCATCGGCGACTGGCGTGACTTCACGAAACTGCGTGGCGTGAGTCCGGTGAGCTGGCGCACCACGCGTGACATGTGCGCCTGGTCGGCGAAGCCGAGGTCGGCGGCGATGTCGGCGAGGCTCGCCCCGGCCTGGGCCCGGCGAGACACGGCCTGCAGGCGCGCCACCTGTGACAGGTGCCGCGGCGAGGTACCGATCCACTGGCCGAAGTCTCGCTCGAGCTGGCGACGGGACACATGCTGCTCATCGGCCAGCGACTCAATGGCCGCCTCGGGCTCGGCGCAGATGCGCATCGCCGCCCGTGCAGCGCGCAGCGCGGCCGTGGATTGCTGGCGGTGCGCCGTGGCGCGCTCCTCGAGCCAGCTGCCGAATGCCTGAAGCTTGTCTTGAAGCGTTGGCGCCACCGCGACGTCCGACTCCAGCCCGCGCGTGATGAACCCATCGAGCAGCGCGGCCACCGGCGCGCGGATGCGGGGTATCTTGTCGACCTGGCGGCTTTCGAGCAGGTGCACGAGGCCGAGCGGCGTGAGCAGGGCAAAGAGGGTGATGCAATTCCCAGCGCCGACGAACGTGCCCGTCCACTGGCGGATGCCTGTGAGCGCCGTGTTCTCGCCAAGCCGGCCCTTCTGCTCCACCTGCGAGTCGATCCCCATCTGCACGCTGAGCATCATCGACTCGTGCGGTGCGATGGCGAGCGGCATCGGCCCGGTGGCGCTCATCTCGGCGGCCATCAGGGCGCTCACGTAGGGCCGCAATGCACCGGTGACTTCGATCGCGTGCGAGCGCACGGCGCCGCGCGCGCCGTCGGCCACGTCCGCTCCTGCGGTGTTCAAGCTGTTCTGCTGATGCATCTGTGCTTCCTTTGACGACGCCCATCGAGGCGTGAGTCTGGGTGGCGGACGCGCGCGGGGACAGGGCGGAATGTCCCGGCCAGGGCCCGCCGCAGGCGCGACGCGCCGCGCGCGATGACCGGAATGTCCCGGCCAGGGCCCGCAGGCCCGAGCGCGATCGTGAGCGAGCCGCCTCTCGATGTCTTGGATCTTTGCGACATGAATGCGTCGGAAATCTGCAAGACCTGCGCGGCCTGCGTCCGGAAACTTCGGTCTTCCTCAACCCCTGAAGCTCATCGAGACACCATGGACAGCTCCCTTTCCTATCCCGAGCGCCACCCGCTCGTCATCACCCTGCGCGCCACCGCGCTCGCCGCGGCCATCGCCCTGTTGGCGGCCTGCGGCGGCAACGACGACGACGCTGCGCCTGCCGCGCCCGCCGAGGACCAGGCCGATGCGGCGACGCTGGCCGCCCTGTCGTCTCTCACCAGCGACGTCGATGCACAGCTGCGTGCCCGCGGCGTGGCAACCGTCAACGCCCCCGACACACCACCGACCGACAGCCCGGCCGGCGCGCCAGCACACGGCTGGTTCCCCGGCGTGGCACAGACGAACCTCGTGGCCAACCGGCCCGAGTACAACGCGCAGATCGTCGACCCGGACCTCATCAACCCCTGGGGAATCGCCATCCGGCCCGCGGGCTTCGGCGGCCACTTCTGGTTTGCCTCGGCGGGCAGCGGCAAATCGATCCAGTACGTGGGCGACGTGGGCGGCGTGCCGCTGTTCCAGGATGAGCTCAAGGTCATCGACACCCTGGGCCCGTCGAGCGGCACGGCGTTCAACCCGGGGTCGAACTTTGTCATCACCCAGGAACATGCCAACGGCGCCATCACCGCGCCGACCAAGTTCTTCTTCGCCAACCTTAGCGGCACCGTGACCGCATGGACCGAGCGCCCGCGCGCCGGTGGCGGCTTCGACCACCCGCTTGACTCCGTGCCCGTGATCGACGGCACCGCCCGCCACTCGAGCTTCATCGGCGTGACCGTCGCGCCAGGTGCCGAGCGCCTGCTCGTCGCCGACTTCGGCGCCGAGGCCGAGCTGCGCGTCTACAACGGCGCCTTCGCCGAGCAGGCACCGATGGAGAACCCGTTCCGCAAGGCTGGTGCGCAGCCCGGTGGCTTCGAGGCCTTCAACGTGCAGACGCTCGGCCAGAGCATCTTCGCGATGTACGGCCGCCACGTGCCGCCGGGCACCTCGCCCCTGCCAGCCGAAGGCCGTCTGGCCGAGTTCGACGCGCAGGGCCGGCTGGTGGCCAAGTGGGCCGGGCGGGGCCTCTTGAACTACCCGTGGGGCGTGGCGATGGCGCCGCAGAACTACGGCCTGTACTCGAACTGCCTCCTGGTGGGCAACTTTGGGGACGGCACGGTGGTGGCCTTTCACCCGCGCTACAAGGTCGCGATCGACTACGTGCGCGACGACCGCGGCCGCCGCGTGGTGCTCGACGGCCTGTGGGGCCTGCAGTTCGGCAACGGCGCGAGCCTCGGCGAAGCGAACCACATGTACTTCGCTGCCGGCCCGAACCGCGAGACCGATGGCCTGGTGGGCAAGCTCGAAGCCAACCCGCGCACGCTGCCCTACATCGGCGGCATCTCGCTCTGCCACTGAGGCATTGGCGGGCCCGCACACACATCATGGACGCCTCTCTCCTGCTCCACCAAGGCGTGCTGTACGGGCACGTCACCGCCTTCGCCGTGGCCTTCTCCGCAGTGCTGCGCGAAGACCTGGCCCTCCTCAAGGCGCGGGGCCTCGACCTCGCGCGCCTGAGCCGCACGGCCCGCACGCTCACCGCCGCACTCGCTGTCTTGTGGCTCACCGGCCTCGGGCTGCTGGCGTTCGAGTACGGCAGCGATCTCGAACGCCTGTGGGCGTCGCCGAAGCCGACGGCCAAGCTGCTCGTCGTCACCGCGCTCACCTGCAACGGGCTCGCGCTGCATGTGTGGGCCTTCCCGGCCCTGCGCGGGAATGACCGCAGCGGTGCGAGCCTCGCGGTCGTGCTGGGCGCCACCAGCAGCGCGAGCTGGCTGTACGCCGCGTTCATGGGCGTCGCGCGCATCGTCTCGCCGGCCTTGTCGCTCGCGGACTTCCTGGCGGGCTACGGGCTGCTGGTGACCGTCGCCGTGTCGAGCGCATTGCTCTTCGTCCGGCCCCAACTCGTGCGTGCCCTGGAACACGGCCGCCTCACCCCATGACAACCGACTTCACCGTCTCCAACCACCACCTGGCGCTGGCGCGCCTGTACCACTTCGAAAGCGTCGAAACCGACCGCGTTGCGTTCGTGCAGCCGATGGGCGCCGGCTTCGCTGGCGAGGTGCGCGAAGTCACCTGGGGCGACGCCATCGACCAGGCCCGCCGCATCGCGCAGCACCTGCGCACGATGGGCCTGCCGCCGGGCAGCCGCATCGCCATCCTGTCGAAGAACTGCGTGCACTGGCTGCTCGCCGACTACGCCATCTGGATGGCGGGGCATGTGTCGGTGCCGCTCTACCCCACCCTGGCACCCTCGAGCATGGCGCAGATCCTCGAGCACAGCGAAGCCCGCCTGCTCTTCGTCGGCAAGCTCGACGACTGGGGCCTGCTGCAAACCGGCATTCCGCGCGGCTTGCGGTGCATCGCGTTTCCGTTGGCTCCGGCCAACGACTTTGCACAGTGGGACACCATCGTCGAGTCGACCGCCCGCATCCCCGGGCATCCACTGCGGCCTGCAGACGACCTCGCGACCATCATCTATACCTCGGGCACGACCGGCGTGCCGAAGGGCGTGATGCACACCTTCGGGACGCTCGCCTGGGCGGCGCAAGCGGGCATCCGCCGCGTGCCGCTCCAACGCGACGGCCGTGTGTTCAGCTACCTGCCGCTCGCTCATGCAGCCGAGCGCACGATGGTCGAGCACGGGCAGCTCGCCACCGGCGCGCGTGTGTACTTCGCCGACTCGCTCGACACCTTCGTCACCGACCTGCAGCGTGCGCGCCCCACCGTGTTCTTCTCGGTGCCGCGCTTGTGGCTCAAGTTCCAGCAGAACATCCTCCAGCAGGTGCCGCGGCGCAAGCTGAAGCTGCTGCTGAGCATCCCCGGCCTGCGCGTCGTCGTGCGCCGCAAGATCCTGCGTGCGCTCGGCCTCGATGCCTGCATCTTCGCCATCGGCGGTGCAGCGCCCATGCCGCCGGAGCTGCTGCGCTGGTACGGTGACCTGCGTCTCTACATCGCTGACGTGTACGGCATGACGGAGAACGGCGCCCTGTCGCACTCGACCCTGCCGCTGCGCCAGCGCATCGGCACGGTCGGCTGGCCCGTCGACGGCGTGCAGTCGCGTCTCGACCCCGAGACGGGCGAGATCCAGCTCCTCAGCGGCGGCCTGATGAAGGGCTACTTCAAGGCACCCGCGCAGACAGCCGAAGCGTTCACACCCGATGGGTGGCTGCGCACCGGCGACAAGGGCCAGCTGATGCGCGACGACGGCGCGCTCAAGATCGTCGGCCGCGTAAAAGACCTCTTCAAGACCAGCAAGGGGAGGTACGTGGCACCCGCGCCCATCGAGGACAGCCTGGTGATGCATGACAGCGTGGAAGCCTGCGTCGTGGTGGGCAGCGGCCTCGCGCAGCCCATCGGGCTCCTGAGCCTGAACGAGGCGACCTGGTCCGGCGCCGCCGACTCGACGCGGCGGCAGCGCCTCCTGCAGTCGCTCGATCGGCATCTCACGGCGCTCAACCAGCGACTGGACCCGCATGAACGGCTGGACCGGCTGGTGGTGGTCGGCGGACCCTGGACGGTGGAGGACGGCCTGGTCACGCCGACGCTCAAGGTCAAGCGCCACAGCGTGGAGGCGCGCTATGCGCAGCAGCTGCCTGGGTGGTCGGCGCAGCACGCGCCGGTCATCTGGGCCGCTCAGGCCTGAGCGGCCCGTGCGACCAGGTGCGCCTCGCCGCGAGCGGTCGGCCCCGCGCTGCCGAAGACCACACCCGGCGGTCCGCTGATCAGCAAGCGGTCGGCAAGCACCGCGCGTGGCGCACTGGAGTCTCGGCCGAAGAAGCGCGGTGTCTCGCCCCCGAGCCGGCGCACGCTGCGCGTGAGGTGGGGCTGGTCAGAGAAGCCGCAGTCGATGGCGGTGTCGGCCAGCGACCCGCCCTCGGCGATCGACTTCACCGCACGCTGGAAACGAGTGAGCCGCATGAAATGCGACGGAGACACGCCGAGCCAGTGGTCGAAATCGCGTTCCAGTTGCCGCAGGCTGGCACCGACCGTCGACGCCACCGTTGTGAGCTCGGCGGTCGGCTGCGCCATCAACTGCGTGGCGCGGGATACCCTGCGTTGTGCCGGC
The DNA here is from genome assembly GCF_016735515.1 of Piscinibacter sp. HJYY11. Taxonomy (NCBI): domain Bacteria; kingdom Pseudomonadati; phylum Pseudomonadota; class Betaproteobacteria; order Burkholderiales; family Sphaerotilaceae; genus Piscinibacter; species Piscinibacter sp. HJYY11. The sequence goes on from NZ_JAERQZ010000001.1 coordinate 1,382,920, forward strand.
GACAGGGGCGATCGTGCGCCCATGCGCTCTCCGATCCAGTGCTGGAAGCGATGTGCTCGCTCCGATGTCGACGCGGCCGTTCTGAGCCGGTCGCGCAAACCACGCTGCGCGCCCATCCCGCAAAGCTGCGCGAGCGGCACGCGGCAGTCGACGAGCCCTTCCAACGGCGCACGCAACACGGCCGTCATCGCCTCGGGCGCGAGCAACGCGATGGCAAGCTGCCCGCGCCCGCTCGAGGTGAACTGGCCGGGGCGCGTGCGCATCGCCGACACCGTCACTTCGGGCACGAAGTCCTCGCCCTCTTCGGAGCAGCGCAATTCGTCGTCGCAATAGACGGTGATCGCGTACAGATCGGACGGCAGTCCCTGGTGGCGCGTGCCGTGCGGCACGTCGATGTCGATGCACGAGACGACGGGTGATGCGTCGCGCGCGGCTGTCACGGGCGGCCCCCGGCCCGGGCAAGCTCGCCGGCCTTCTCGACGCTGATCGCACCGACCAGCGGATCGGCGTGCCGGTGCACCAGCCGCCACTGGCCGCCGTCCTCGCGGAACACCAGCGTGACCCGCAGCGACCACGGTTGAGCCGGCACCGCACCGACCGCCACGTGCGAGTGCTCGGTGGCCACCAGCACGACCAGCCCGTCCGCTTCATAGGCGCGGATCAGCTCAAGCGTCGAATCCCGCCCGTGCCGGAAGAAGCGGCCGATCGCCGCCCACTGCTCGGGCGTGTAGTGGCCGCTACGGGTGGGCGGCCCGCCGAAGGGCGCCATCAGCGTGAAGTCGTCACTGAGCTGCAGGAAGGACTGGTAGCGCTCGATGTCGCCCTGCATGAGCGCCTGGTGCCCCTGCTCGGCGTTGCGCACCAGCGCATCGACGGTCGAAGGGGCAGCACTGGCGGCAGCGGGCGTGAAGGCGGCGCCGAGCGCGGCCACGATGGGCTCGCCTGCAGCGGCGAGAAGAAGACGGCGGACTGGTGACATGAGATGGGCTCCAAAAAGACAGCAAAACGCTGGAAGGCCGCAAGCATGGCCATGGCCGCCTCATGAATCAACTGATACGATTTCACGAATATGCTGAATGAAAGTGATCTGTCCCGCGTCGACCTGAACCTGCTCGTGCTGTTCGAGGCGGTGCTGCGCGAGCTGCACGTGGGCCGCGCCGCGGATCGGCTCAACATCAGCGCATCCGCAGTCAGCCACGGGCTCGGCCGCCTGCGCAGGCTGCTGAACGACCCGGTCTTCCTCAAGACGCCCAAGGGCGTGGTGCCCAGCGCGCGGGCACTCGTGCTCGCGCCGGCCATCACCGATGTGCTGGCGCGCGTGCGCTCCGTCGTGTTGAGCGCCGGCCCGTTCGATCCGGCGACCGCCACGCGGCGCTTCACGGTCGGGGCCCCCGACGGGGTGTCGGCCGTCTTCCTGCCGCGGCTGCTCGCCAGCGTGCGCGCCTCGGCGCCCCACATCGACATCGCCGTGCGCCAGCTGTTGCCAACGGCAGGAGAGCCCTCGCCCGACCGCGCGTGGCAGGCTGCATTCTTGGCCCTCGAATCGCGCGCGATGGACGCCGCCGTGGTGCCGACCAGCGAAGTGCCCCTGCGTTTCGCGACGCGGCTGCTCTACGAAGAATGCTTCGTGCTCGCGATGCGCGCCGGCCATCCGCTGCGGCGCAAGCTCACGCTGGAGCGCTACTGCGCGGCCGAGCATCTGGTCGTGTCCCTGACCGGTGATCCGCACGGCTTCGTCGACGAGGTGCTGGCCCGCTCGGGACTGTCTCGGCGCGTGGCGCTCACGGTGCCGAATTTCGTGTTCGCCCTGGCCGTCATTGCCGACACCGACCTGGTCTGCGCGCTGCCCGCGCGCTTCGCCGCGGCCTACGCCGATCGGTTCGGCATCGTCGTGGTGGACTCGCCCACGCCGCTCGGCCAGTTCCGGCTCAACATCGTCACGCCCGAGGTGGCGCTGATGGACGCCGGCATCGCGTGGTTCGTAAACCGGCTTGAGGAATCCGCGGCTGGGCCCGCGGCACGACTCTCGCGCTGAAACCGCAGGCGTGGCCGCGACGGCCATCCGGACAACTCGTCGCAAATGTGCAAGACGCAGGCGCCTTCGCTTCGAAGAATCGCGTCTTCACTTTCATTCCTGTTGCCGAAGACCATGAAGCTCTACCCGATCGCCGCGGCCTGTGCGCTGGTCGCCTCGTTCGCCGCCACGCTCGTCGTTCGAGCCGCGTGGCTCGGGCCCCGCCATGCGGAGCCGAGTTCTGTCGCGCCCGTCCAGATCGACGCACAGGCCATCGCGCGCTTCGCGGGCAGCATCCGCTTCAGGACCATCGCGCAGGCCGACGACCCGAACGCCAACGCCGCCGAGTTCAAGGGGTTCAGGGACCACCTGCAGGCCTCGTTCCCGCGCCTGCATGCCTCCTTGCGCCGCGAGATCGTGGCCGACCACGCCCTGCTCTACACCTGGTCAGGCCGGGACCCCTCCGCCAAGCCGGTGCTGTGGATCGCGCACCAGGACGTGGTGCCCGTGTCACCCGGCACCGAGGGCCAATGGCAGGCAGCGCCCTTTGCCGGCGAGGTGAAGGACGGCCACGTGTGGGGCCGCGGCACCTGGGACAACAAGAGCCACATCCTGGCGCAGATGGAAGCGATCGAGATGCTGCTGGCGGCGGGCTGGCAGCCGCAGCAGACGGTCTACCTGGCGTACGGCCATGACGAAGAGGTGACCGGCCTGCGTGGAGCACGCACCATCGCCGGACTCTTCCGCGAGCGCGGCGTGCGCTTCGACTACGCGCTCGACGAGGGGCTCATCATCAGCGAAGGTGTCATCCGTGGCCCACAGGTGCCGGTGGCGCTCGTGGGCGTGGCAGAAAAGGGCTATGCCACGGTGCGGCTGCGGCTGCGCACGGACTCCGGGCATTCGTCGATGCCGCCGCCGCAGACGGCCATCGACCGCATGGCAGCCGCGATCACGCGCATCAACCGCGAGCCGTTGCCCGCGCGCATCGACGGCGTGGTGGCGCAGATGTTCGAGGCGATCGCCCCGCACTCGGGCGCGTTGCAACGGGTGCTTCTGTCGAACCTCTGGCTCACCGGCCCGCTGGTGTCGGCGAGGCTGGCCGACACACCGCTCACCAACGCCATGATCCGCACCACCACGGCCGCCACCATGTTCCATGCTGGAGACAAGGAGAACGTGCTGCCCGGTGTGGTGGAAGCGGTCATCAACGCCCGCACGCTGCCCGGCGACACCGCGACCGCGGTGTCGCAGCGTATCGCCTCGCTCGTGGGCGACAACGCCATCGAGGTGAGCCTGGACCCGGGCTCGGCCGCGCCCTCGACCGTGTCCGACACCGGCTTGCCGAGCTTCGCGCGCATCGAGCGCAGCATCCGCGACGTGTTCCCAGACGCCATCGTGGCACCCGGCCTCGTGATCGGCGGCACCGATTCCAAGCACTACTGGGATCTCGCCGACAGCACCTACCGGTTCACCCCGCTGCGGGTGACACCAGCCGACACCACGCGCTTCCACGGCACCGACGAGCGGGTGTCGGTGAAGGGCTACCACGACATGGTGCGCTTCTATCACCGCCTGCTGCAAGCGTCCTGAGCGCGCGCGGCTTCCGACTCCTTCAACACCACTCCGACCTCATCATGATTTCCAGGACCCTGATCAAGCTTTCCGTCGTCTATTTCCTCGTGGCGGTCTTCCTCGGCAACTACATGGGCATGCAGCAGGACTTCCGGCTCAAGCACGTGCACGTGCACATCGCCTTGCTGGGCTGGCTCTCGCTGGCGCTGATCGGCGTGCTCTACCGCGTGTACCCCGAGCTGGCAGAAGGCTGGCTGCCACGCGCCCACCTGTGGCTGCACAACGTCGGGCTCGTCGTCTTCATGGGCGGCTTCACCGGCTATGTGCTGCAGGGCAAGCAGTTCGTCCCGGCGCTGGGCACCGGCGCGATGGTCGCCTCGCTGGGCATCCTGCTCTTCGCCCTCAACGTGCTGCTGCGCATGCGTCCGTCTCCCAAGCACGGGTCGAACACCAGCGCGTCGCACCTCCATTCCTTCCAGCAAACCGCCCCTCACTGACATGAAAACCGTCCTCAAGCACATCTTCCGCCTCAAGCGCGACTACGCCACGCTGCCGTTCTTCGATTACCTGCGCAACGAGTCCTTCACGCCGCAGGAGCGACTGAGCTTCTTCCCCTGCATGGCGCCGTTCATCATGAGCTTCGGCGACCTGAACCGCCACGTGTTGCGGGTGGAGCCGACCGCCGACCCGCACCTGGCGATGATCAACGCCCACACCTACGAAGACGATCACCACTGGCCGTGGTACCTCGAAGACTGGAACAAGCTCGGCCACAACCGCACTGGCTGGCGCCCGGTGGACACGATCCGCTTCCTGTACAGCGATGCCACCATCCAGAGTCGCCTGCTGTCGCACCGCCTGGCCCACCTCATCTGGAGCGCCAAGCCGGTGGTGCGCCTGGCCATCATCGAGGCGATCGAAGAGACCGGGAACGTGCTCTTTGCCTTGACGACGAAGCTCGCGCAGCGCATCCAGCAGGACACCGGCGTCGAGCTTCGCTACTGCGGCGAGTTCCACTTCGCGCTCGAATCGGGGCATGCGATGAACAACGACCACGCCGAACTGGCCACGATCGAGCTGAGCGCGGAAGACGTGGTCCAGGCGATTGCATGCGCCGACAAGGTCTTCGCGTGGTTCAGCGCGTGGACACAGGAGCTTCTCTCCTACGCGCTGGCCGAGAACACGCAGGCGCTCGCCGCCTGAGCCCAGGAGGTCACATGACGTTCACCATCCAGCCCGATCCTCGAACCAACCCTTTGCCTGCGAGGCCCGTGGCGGACAAGAGGCTCCGCGGGCGCTTGCGGGATTTCCTGCTGTCCAACATCGACGTTGTCGCCCGCGCGGTGCTCAGGAGTGACGACGCGCGCCGCGACGCCTTCCTGTCCGCATCAGTGGACATGAAGGACTACGAGGACCGACTGAAAAGACTGGAGGCCCGCCAGTCCGACGAGGCACGGTGGTTCTGAGTCCATCCCCGCGTCGGATTTGCAGCGATTGCTGTCGTTCCAGCATGGCGACTGAGCGACTGCTTCCGACGTGAGCAGTCCCTCAACGAGTCGCGGTGGAAAGACGGCACTCAGTCGGGAGTTGACCATCGTGACGCATTGCACGTTTTTGACGCACTGCAGCATCCCCGCCTTCAGTTGAACGCTGAAGCACCGATAGACGATGCTGGTGAACGCAGCCCCCGGGCACACAACATGGACCGCTTTTCGATTGGCCAGCGTCTGTCGCTGGCGTTTGGCCTCGTACTCGTTCTGACGGCCATGATCACCCTCTTGGGCCTGTGGCGCCTGCAGCGTACCTCCGTCGATACCGCGGAGATGATGAAGGAGCCCTTGACCAAGGAGCGGCTGATCGGCGACTGGTACCGCAACATTCAGACTGGCGTCCGCCGCACGACTGCCATCGTGAAGAGTTCCGACTCAACCCTGGCGGACTTCTTTGCGGAAGAGTCGAAGGCGTCGTCGAAGGCCTCCGGCGACTATAAGAAGCAGATTGAAGGACTGCTCCGCACGCCCGGAGAGCAGGCCCTGTTCGCGAAGATTTCGCATCAGCGCAAGATCTACCTGAAGTCACGTGACGAGATCTCCCAGCTCAAGAAGGCTGGCGACATGGAAGGCGCCGCCAAGATCTTTGCGGACGTCTTCACCCCCGCCACCGCGGCATTCCTCAGTCATGTCGAAGAGCTGCTCAACCAGCAGCGTGCCAGCATTGACGCCGCGGCGGCCCAGATCGACGAGACCAACACAGACAGCCGCAATCTGATCCTGGCCCTTGGGCTGCTTGCCCTTGGCATTGGCGCGTCGTTCTCCTTCTTCATCACCCGCAGCATCACCCGTCCAATCGGCGTGGCGCTCGCCGCCACGCAGCGGGTTGCGGCTGGTGATCTCGGGGTGCTCGTGGAGTCACACGCTCAAGACGAAACCGGCGTCCTGCTGCGATCCTTGAACGAGATGCAGGGGCGCCTCAAGCACATCCTGCACAGCGTGCGCGAGAACGCGGACGGTGTTTCGAGCGCTTCGTCCGAGATCGCGTCCGGGATCAGCGACCTCAGCAGCCGAACCGAACAACAAGCAGCAGCCTTGCAGGAGACCGCAGCCACCATGGATCAACTGGGCGCGACCGTCCGCAACAATGCTCAGAACGCACGCCTTGCCAATGAGCTCGCGGCTGGCGCGAGCCGCACGGCCAGCCAAGGCGGCGAGGTGGTCAGCGAAGTCGTCCAGACGATGCGCGATATCAACAGCAGCTCAAAGAAGATCAGCGACATCATCTCGGTCATCGACGGCATCGCGTTCCAGACCAACATCCTGGCGCTCAATGCCGCTGTTGAGGCCGCACGCGCGGGCGAACAGGGTCGTGGCTTTGCCGTCGTGGCTTCGGAAGTGCGAAGCCTCGCGCAGCGCAGTGCAACGGCCGCGCGCGAGATCAAGGCGCTGATTCACGGAAGCGTGGACCAGGTGGAACGCGGCACGGTCCTCGTGGACCAAGCCGGCGGCCGAATGACCGAAATCGTCGAGGCCATCAAGCGCGTGAGCGACATCGTGGCGCAGATCAGCCTGGCCAGCGAAGAGCAGAGCGATGGTGTGAACCAGATCGGCAAGACCGTGACCCAGCTGGACCAGGCCACGCAACAGAATGCCACGCTGGCGGAACAAGGCGCCGCATCGGCGGAAGTCCTGAAGGACCGTGCGGGCCTGCTCAAGGAATCCGTCTCCGTCTTCAAGCTGGCAGCATGAACGCTTGACCCGTACCTGACGCGCCGCTGGTTGTTCAATGCCGGCGCGAGATCAGGTCAAGGTTGCATCGTTCTTTGGCGAACCTGAAGTCCACCTGCTCACCTTGGTGAAGAAGATTGGCCCCAAGACGATCAAGAGCATTGACGCGGCGACGCCGCGGTGGCTTTGAACTGTGCCGCTCGTTGTGTTGGTAAATCGTGGCACAGCCGGTGGGGCAGAAGCCCTGGCACAGGTTCTGCGCGAGCGCCGTGGTGCAAAGCTCGTCGGGGAACCGACGCCTGGCTTCGGTCTCGTTGCCACTCGCTTTGTGCTCGATGGCGCCGCGGCCATTCGTCTCCAAACGGCACGCATGGAGTCTGGACTCGGGGCGGGTTGGCTGGGGTCTGGGCTGGCGGTCGACGTGCATGCCCCTGATGTAGCGGACTTGGAGTTTGGTGCCCCCGGTGATGCGTCGATCGAGGCGGGAGCACGCATTCTTTCCCGAGCATCGCGTCCTGAGCCGAAAGAGCGCTGACGGGCTGGAATCAGTCCGGACCGGTCTCGTCGCCGAGAGCCGGTCGTCGCCGCTGCTGAATACGCCTACCCGGCCAGGTCCTTGTCCAGCAAGCAGTCGATGAACGCGCCAAGAAGGGCCGGCCGGTGCTGCCGGTTTGGGTAATAGAGAAACAGCCCTGGGCGCGAGATCGACCAGTCGGCGAGGACCTGGACCAGCCGCCCCTGCGCCAACAGATCCGCCACGCCATCGCGCTCGAAGTGATAGGCGATGCCGAGCCCGTTCACCGCAGCCGCGACGCCGATGTCCGGGTGGTTGGTGACCACCGGGCCATCGACCGCCACTTCGAGTCGCTTTCCTCTTTTCTGGAACTCCCACCGATAGTGCCTGCCGTCCATCTGCAGCCGCCAGTTGATGCAGGCGTGGCGATGCAGGTCGGCGGGTGTTCTGGGGGTACCTCGACGCGCGAGGTACTCGGGCGACGCCACGGCGACCATGTCCAGGTCGGGGGTGAGGCGCACGGCGACCATGTCCTTGTCGAGCCGCCCTCCCACGCGGATACCCGCGTCGAACCGGCCGACCACGATGTCGGCCAGCGCGTCGTCGACCACGATGTCGAGCACGACGTCTGGATATGCCCGGTGAAAGCGTGAAAGCCGCGGCGCAATGACGTTTCTGGCGGCGATGCCCAGGGTGTTGATGCGAAGCGTTCCCGTGACCCGCCCTGTGGCCTCGCTGGCTTCGGCGACTGCGGCGTCCATTTCCCGAAACAAGGGGGCGATGCGCTTGTAGAGCCGCTCGCCGCTGGCCGAGGGCGCGACGCTTCGAGTCGTCCGGTTGAGCAGGCGCGCGCCGAGCCGGCTTTCCAGCTGACGAATGGTCTGGCTGAGTGCAGACGGCGAAAGGCCCAGGTGCTCCGCAGCCCGCGCGAAGCTCGCCCGTTCGACCACGGCGGCAAAGGCCTTCAACTCGGCGAAATCAGACCCGCGCATTATGTACTCTTTTCAACATAGCTCATCAAAATTCTAGGCCATTCACTAAATACCGCCCGGCGCGCATCCTTCGGTCCGTCATTCACCCCTACGGAGCCATCCACATGCACACCTTGACCCTTCCCGCGCCGGTCGCCGCGTACTTTGCGGCCGAACCCTCCTACCGTTTTTGCCTCGAGAATGGCCTGATCGCAACGCTGGAGGTCGCAGCATGAGCTTCGACCTCCAACTCACAGGGCGGCGTGTGCTGGTGACCGGCGGCACCAAGGGTTTGGGCGCTGCTCTCGTCAAGAGCCTTCACGAGGCCGGAGCGCAGGTCATGACGACGGCGCGCTCCGCGCCCGAGCACCCCCAGGAAGGCGTGACCTACATCCAGGCCGACCTGACGACCGCGGAAGGCGTGAGGAAGCTGGCGGGCGAGGTCCTGCAGCGCTGGGGCAGCGTCGACATCCTGGTCAATTCCCTCGGAGGATCGACCGCCCCGGCCGGCGGCTTCGCGGCCCTGGATGACGCGGTCTGGTTCAACGAGCTGAACCTCAACTTCATGTCCGCCGTTCGCCTGGACCGTGCGCTGCTGCCGGCCATGCTGGCCAAAGGTGCGGGCGTGATCCTGCACGTGACCTCGATCCAGCGTGTGCTGCCGCTTCCGGAGTCGACGACCGCCTATGCCGCGGCGAAGGGGGCCCTGTCCACGTACAGCAAGTCCTTGTCGAAGGAGGTCACGCCGAAAGGGGTTCGCGTCCTGCGCGTCTCGCCAGGCTGGATCGAGACCGAAGCCTCGGTCGTGTTCGCCGAGCGAATGGCAGCCCAGGCAGGCACCGACTACGAGGGCGGCAAGAAGCTCGTCATGGACTGGCTCGGCGGCATACCGGTTGGCCGCCCCGCCAAACCGCAGGAGGTTGCCGACTTGATCACCTTCCTGGTATCGCCACGTGCGGCATCGGTGTCGGGCTCGGAGCACGTCATCGATGGCGGGACGGTGCCCACCGTATAGACCTCGGGACATGGGGCCATGGTTGACCCCATGGTTCCTAAATTCCAATATACTCGAACGATGGAAGAAAAAGACGTCGTTCGTTCCCTCGCCGCGCTGGCCCATGACCTGCGCCTCAAGATTTTTCGTGCCCTGGTCGTGGTCGGCCAGCAGGGCATCACGCCCGGCACGATGGTCGAGCACCTCGACGTGCCCGCCGCCACCTTGTCGTTCCACCTGAAGGAGCTCAGCAACGCGGGCCTCGTCACTCAGGAGCGCCAAGGCCGCAACCTCATCTACCGCGCCTCGTTCGAGCACATGAACGGGCTGCTGGGTTTCCTGACCGAGAACTGCTGCCAGGGCGAGGCCTGCCTGCCAGCCACCACCACATCCTGCGATTGCTGACCAGGGAGACACCATGAAGCGATTCCACGTTCACCTTCACGTCGACGACCTGGCGCAGAGCATCGCGTTCTACTCCAAGCTCTTCGCCGCTCAGCCAACACGTACCGAGGACGACTACGCCAAGTGGATGCTGGACGACCCACGCATCAACTTCGCCATCTCCACCCGCGGCAGCAAGCCTGGCGTCGACCACCTGGGTTTCCAGACCGACAGCGCCGAGGAGCTGGACGAACTGAAGCGGCGCGCCGACGCGGCCGACCTGGTCGTCTCCGACAGCGGCGAAACGAGCTGCTGCTACGCGCGCAGCGAGAAGCACTGGGTGACAGACCCTCAAGGCGTCGCCTGGGAGCACTTCCACACCCTGGGTGACATTCCCGTCTTCAGCGAGAAGACTGCGCAGCCCTCGGTCGAGCCCAGCGCCTGCTGTGCCACCACCACCCGCGGCAAGCCGATCGGTATTCCCGTCGCAGCCGCCCGTTCCTCCTGCTGCTGAGATCCGATCGTGGCTGACCGTCCCTACAACGTCCTCTTCATCTGCACCGGCAACTCGGCACGGTCGATCCTGGCCGAAGCCTTCTTGAACCACCTCGGGCGCGATCGCTTCAAGGGGTTCTCCGCAGGCAGTTCGCCTCGGGGCGCCGTGCACCCGATGACGCTGGCCGCCCTGCAGCATTTCAAGCTTCCCGCGGAGGGCTATCGCAGCAAGAGCTGGGAAGAATTCGCCCGCCCCGACGCCCCTGTACTCGACTTCGTCTTCACCGTCTGCGACCAAGCCGCCGGCGAAGCATGCCCGGTCTGGCCCGGCCAGCCGATGACCGCCCACTGGGGCATGCCCGATCCGGCGGCGGTCGAGGGCAGCGATGCCCAGAAGCAGCAAGCCTTTCTCGACGCGGCCGTGCTGCTCAAGCGGCGCATCGAACTGATGCTTTCCCTTCCCTTCACCACCCTGGACAAGCTATCGCTGCAGCACGCTGTCCGCGACATTGGCAAGCAAGCCTGAGACACCAAGATGACCACCCACGTCCTCATCCTCTGCACACACAACTCGGCGCGCAGCGTCTTGAGCGAAGGCATGCTGAACCACTGGGCGAAGAAGCTCGGCCGAGACGTCCAAGCCCACAGCGCCGGCAGCGCCCCGAGTGGCCGCATCAACACGTTCGCCATCGAAGCCCTTGAAGCTGCCGGCGTCGACACCGCCGGCTACCGCAGCAAGAGCTGGGACGAATTCAGCCAGGACGGTGCACCGCCTCTGTCCATCGTGATCACGGTGTGCGACAGCGCCGCGGCTGAGCAATGCCCCGTGTTCTTCGGTGGCACCGGCGGCCAACCGGTCAAGGTGCATTGGGGCTACCCGGACCCGTCAAACGCCGAGGGCGGCGACGAGGGCAAGCGCCGGGCGTTCGAGCTGACACGCCAGGCCATCGGTTACCGGATGCTCCAGCTGCTGCAGCTGCCGCTCGAAAGCATGGTCAAGGCCGACCTGCAGCGTGCGCTGCTCGACATCTCGAGGAACTGAGATGGACCTGCCCCGCAAGCTTGCTGCAGAGGCGCTCGGAACCGCGCTGCTGCTGGCCGTCGTGATCGGTTCCGGCATCATGGCCGAGCGCCTGTCCGGTGGGAATGTCGCCGTCGCGCTGCTGGCCAACACCTTGGCCACGGTGGGCGGCCTCTACATCCTGATCGAGGTCTTCGCCCCCATCAGCGGTGCCCACTTCAATCCGGCGGTCAGCGCGGTGATGGCCTGGCGGGGCGAGCTCCCGGCCGGCGTCCTGGTGCTGTACATCGCAGCGCAGCTCCTCGGCGCCATGCTCGGTGCCTGGCTGGCGCATGCAATGTTCGACATGAGCATCCTCCAGTTCTCGACCAAGCTGCGCACGGGCATGGGCCAGTGGATCGCCGAAGCGGTCGCCACGGCCGGGCTGCTCCTCGTCATCCTGCGCGCGCCCGCTGGCCGCGGTGCAGCCATGGTGGCCTGCTACATCGGCGCGGCGTACTGGTTCACCGCGTCGACCTCGTTCGCCAACCCGGCCGCAGCATTCGGCCGCATGTTCAGCGACAGCTTTGCTGGCATCGCGCCCAGCAGCGCGCCGGGTTTCATGCTGGCCGAGCTGGTTGGAGCGGGCATCGGGGTGCTGATCCACCGTGCCTTGAGCGCGACCGAATCCACAGCGCCCGCGCGCGAGCAGGCGCTGGACACGAGCGCCCAGCAGATCCACGAGGCGTAGCCAACGTGGCTCCGTGAGGGCCGCAACCGTTCTGTCGGTCAGATAGATGCTATTGACAACCATCAAAAGGGAGCCAAACTTGCGCTCATCTAGTTGCTACACACAACCTTATGAAACCCCTCAAGAGCGACGCGGGCGAGATTCTTCGGGAGGTGGCGCGCCTCTACACACGCGCCCAGCGCGTCGTCGCCGATTGCTGCCGCACCACCAACACCCAGTGTCATCTGTTGACCGAGCTCGGCCGAAGCGGCCCGCTACCGCTGTCGGAGTTGGGCACACGAGTGATGCTCGAGAAGAGCTGGGTGTCACGCGCCGTCGATGCGATGGTGGAGCGTGGACTGGTCACCAAGGAGCCGAACCCGCTCGACGCAAGAAGCTGGCTCGTCACGCTCACCGACGACGGCGAGCAAACCGTCCATGACCTGAACGCCACCCTGGACCAGCATGCCGAGCAACTGATGAGTTCTCTCAGCGACGAGGAACGCAAAACGGTCCGGGCCTCACTCCTGATCTTGATGAAGGCCTTGCGCGAAGACACCGCCGCCAATTGCTGCATCGCGCCGGCCAGCAAAAGGGAATCCAAATGTTGACTTCCACTGTGTCTCTTCGCCAGGCCGGCACCGCCGACTGGCCTGCCATCTCAGCGCTGTTGCGCGCCAACAAGCTGCCGTTGGACGGCGCCGAGCAACACCTGCAAACCTTCGTGGTCGCGCACCAGGGCACCGAAGTGATCGGCGTGGCCGGCGCCGAGGTCTACGGCGACGTCGCGCTGCTGCGCTCGGTGGCCGTGGCACCGGGCCTGCACCGCCAAGGCGTGGGCCGCCTGCTGGTGTCGACGGTGCTCGACCAGGCCAGGCGCCGCGGCATCCGCCAGGTGTTCTTGCTGACCACCTCGGCTCCGGACTACTTTCAAGGTTTCGGCTTCTCGCGCGTTGCACGCGACCGTGCCCATCAGGCGCTGAAGGCCTCGGCCGAGTTCCAGGGCGCATGCCCGGACAGCGCCGCGCTGATGGCCCTCACCCTCCACGCCACCCGCCAGCCAGACGGGACCCTTCCGGTCGCCGTCATCGGCGCGGGCCCGGTCGGTCTGGCCGCCGCGGCCCGGCTGATTGAACGCGGCATGCCGCTCATCGTCCTCGAGGCCGGTGCTGGTGTGGGAGCGAGCCTGGTGGACTATGGCCATGTCCGGCTCTTCTCGCCGTGGCGCTACAACATCGACGCCGCCATGTCGGCACTGCTGGAGCCGACCGGCTGGGCACCGCCTGCGCTGGATGACGCGCCGCTCGCCCATGAGATCGTCGATCGGCTTCTCAAGCCATTCGCAGCCTTGCCACAGGTGGCCGAAGCTCTGCACCTCAACACCCGCGTGCAGTCCATCAGCCGCGAGGGCTTCGACAAGGTGAAGAGCGTTGGACGAGAGGCGGCCGCGTTCGTGATCCGGGCATGGCAGAACGGCCACTCCATCGAATTCCGGGCACGCGCCGTGATCGACGCCACCGGCACCTGGTCGACGCCGAACCCGCTGGGGGCCAATGGTCTGCCCGCGATCGGTGAAGCGGAGCTGGCCGACCGCATCTTCTACGGCATCCCCGACGTCCTCGGGCGCGACCGCGCGCGCTACGCCGGCAAACGGACGCTGGTGGTGGGTGCCGGGCATTCAGCAGCCAACGCGCTCCTCGGCCTCGCCGAACTGTCGAACGCCGTTCCCGGCACCCGACTTGCCTGGTCGGTGCGAACGCCCAGCCTCACGCGCGTGTTCGGAGGCGGTGCTGCTGACGCCTTGCCGGCCCGCGGCAAGCTGGGAAGCGATCTCCGTCGGCTGCGTGATCGCGGAGGCCTGGAGTTCCTGAGCGGCCTTCGGATCACGGAGCTGCGGCGCGAGGGGCGGCAGCTGAGCGTGGAAGGCCTCGATGCGCAAGGCCAGGCAGTGCATGTGGCCGGTATCGACGAGATCATCTGCGCCACGGGACAACGCCCCGACCTGACGTTGACGCGCGAACTGCGCCTGAAACTGGACCCGTGGCTCGAGTCCGCAGAAGCCCTGGGGCCGCTGATCGATCCGAACCTGCACAGCTGCGGCACGGTGCGGCCGCATGGCCACCGGGAGCTGGCCCATCCAGAAGCCGGCTTCTATGCCATCGGCGTCAAGAGCTATGGCCGTGCGCCCACGTTCCTGATGGCCACGGGCTACGAACAGGCGCGCTCGGTGGTGGCCGCGCTCGACAATGACCTCGCCGTGGCCGACCGGGTGGAACTCGACCTTCCGGAGACGGGGGTTTGCAGCGTCAGTACCCCGGTGGAGACGACCGCTGGCGGCGGCTGCTGCGGCGGCCCCGCCAAAGCGGACGCCACGGCATGCTGCGCGCTCGATGAGGCCAAGAAGGCGCAGGGCGAAGCCGGATGCGGCTGTGGGGCACCGAAGGCCCGGGTGGAGCCGAAGGTGCGCTGCTGTGGCTGACACGGCGAACGCGCGGTCGACCTGGTGGGTCGTGCTGGGGCTCGGGATCACCCAGATCATTTCCTGGGGATCGATTTACTACGCGTTCTCCCTGCTGATCGACCCCTTGGCCATCGCTGTGGCGGTGGACAAGCCGACGATCGTGGGCGCGTTTTCCATCGCCCTGCTCGTCGCCGGCCTGGCCTCGGCGCCGGTCGGGTCGGCGGTCGACAGACATGGCGGCCGCTGGGTCATGGCCGCGGGCTCCGTGCTGGGGGCAGCCTGCCTTGTGGCGCTCGCGCATGTGCAGTCGGTGGCGCAGCTGTATTCGGTCTTCGTCGGGCTGGGTTTGGCGATGGCGGCCACGCTGTACGACCCTGCCTTTGCGGTGCTTGGGCAGGTCTTTCGCGAAGGGCAACGCAAGGCGATCACCGCGCTCACGCTCTTCGGTGGCTTTGCGAGCACGGTCTTCTGGCCGCTCACACAATGGC